>NZ_JARDAK010000003.1:0-422680 GCF_056470645.1 Pseudoalteromonas sp. TP27
GGATGAAATTAAAATAACCGAGTAGGAAAGGTAAATAATTAACTTAAAAAGTAGATTTTATGGCACAGTTTTATTTTTTAATTGGAGTGGCTGTCTAGTTTAGTTTCTACTTACTAAATGGATGAAATTAAAATAACCGAGTAGGAAAGGTAAATAATTAACTTAAAAAGTAGATTTTATGGCACAGTTTTATTTTTTAATTGGAGTGGCTGTCTAGTTTAGTTTCTGATAATCCCTTGTACCTAGCCATAGCTCCCCGTCTTGCCACCACTCGAATATGATGATTTCATTACAACCATGTACAACAAATGAGTCCAAACAAGGAACTTCTGCAACTTGTAAATAAAAGGAGGTTAACTGTTTAGTCACCTCATCAGGAACACCATGACCATGAGCTCTGAGTTTAAATATCGTTAGAGACTCCTCAGGTGCCGACTTGACCCTACAACCATGTTCTTGAAAAATAGGCTCTAACACATTTATGACATGTTGCATGATTATCCTCCAAGCTACATAACGGCTTTATCAGTGGACACTTTCCCTATTCTAGCGTGAAAACGTCCTTATTTTATGAGTTTCTATTAATAGCAAATAGTGTAAGTTATTGACATTAATAAACATTATTCTTAGGGAAGGTTGTTTTACTATGTAAAAAAGGGGAAAACTTCCTCTTAGTATCGCTTAGCTAATCCCAATAGATTCTGAATATCCGTTGTTCGGTGTGAGTTCAAGCATTCGAAGCCGACATAATGGGTACGTGCCAGCTGAGAAGTTAATTGTTCAGAATTCACTCTTTAAATATGCAGACTCGTCTATATAATCAATTACCAATTCAAAATATTGAAGAGCCGAACCACCTAAAGCTCCATCTATTTTTTTATCCATCATTGATGACATGAATTTGTGGAAGTTATTATCTGCCCTCCGTGTAAACCAAACCGGCCCTGTAACTTGCTCGGCAATCATAACTTTAGGGACCTTTATCATTGATTCTCCAGTATTAGACTCCGCCTTTTCAATAACAGCCCAACTTGGATTTTGAGTTTTCCAATTTTCAAAAATACTGGCTGAAATAAAAGAAGTACCTACTACCTTTGATGTACCTTGTATATGCTTTGCCGCTGCATCGGTTAATATTGATGTTGCACCAGTATCTAAAAGCATTTGGTATTCTATCCCTTGAACTTTTATTTCGATTCTAGGAAATGCGGTGGTGTATTTTTGTTGCGAGTCTTTTTGAAAACCTAGTTTTATCTTCTTGAATTTGTATAAGTTTATTTCATCTAAAGATTGCAGGATGGACATAGATTTATTTAAATAGTCAATTTTAATAATTTTTTCTGCGTGCCATCGGCCACCTAAAAAACCATCAAAGTCTTCCTCAATTGATAGTTCATCCTTAGGGACTATAAATAAATAGCCTTCCATAAAGTTTTGCAAACCACCAATAGGAACTTCTGAGCCAGCTTGAAAGTCCGGCATGCTTGACAGTGTATGCACATTACCTTCATCTACTTTTTTAATTGTAGGCCATTTATATTGTTGATGAAGTTCTTTCGATATAGCATTCCAACCGCCACCTGTATCTGTAAAGAACTTTAGCTTTTGACCATCTTTCAGTTCTGGAGTAAGAAAGATGCGGTTATTATTAAATTCAGTGGGCAGCGGTTGTTCAGCTAAAAGTTGAAATGGAACTAAAGCTAAAGCTAAAGCAAAGAAAAGAGGTACTAGATTTAAATTATACATTGATCATCCATGATTTTTAAAAATTACAATATGTAAATCCTAACACTTAGTTACTATGAGTGGTGAATTCACGTATCAAACCAGACCATTCAAATAGACTTAACCTGCCTAATAAACATAGTTACTAATCGAAATGTAATGACATACACACCCAGCAATAACAAATAAGTGCCAAATAGCATGGCTAAACTGGGTGCTTTTAGCGCTGTAAAATAATGTACCTAAACTATAAAAAATACCGCCAGCAAGTAGCCAGTAAAGTGCTTTTACATCAACACTAGAGTAGAGCGGATATACAATAGCCAGTGCAAACCAGCCCATGAGTAAGTAGGTGGCGAGTGATATTTTTTTATTACCGTTTTTTACAAATACTTTGTACGCAACGCCCGCCAGTGCCACAGTCCAAATAAATGTAAGTGTTGCCCATGACCAAGCACCGGTTAATGAGATTAATAAAAAGGGGGTGTAGGTGCCGGCAATTAATAAGTATATGGCGCAGTGATCGCACTTTTTATAAAAGGCTCTTAAGCGCGGTTGAATACTGGCGTGGTACAAAGTGGACGACAAAAACAGCACAAATAAGCTACTGCCATAAATTGCAGTACTAACATACGCCTTAGCGCTGGTGGCTTGGCTAAATAAATCCCACATAACAAACGCGGCAAATACAATACCGAGTGCATGGCTGATTACGTTTAGTTGTTCTTCTTTTCGGGAATAAGGCGCTTCTAACGACATAACTGTTCCTACCACTATTGGAATTAATTTCAGTGTACAACTGTACGCTGAATGTTTCAATCTTAGCTGTGAGTAATTCTAAATAACTTTATTTGATACGCTACTTTAGCTTTTACTTGATTTTAAAGAGAATTAATTCACTATGTTGGTGTCTAGTGTAATACATATTACGAGCTGAAATAACCATGAAACAAGATCTAAAAGCTGCTTTACTTACCGCTATTGTTTATCCTGGAGCGGGGCATTTTTCTTTAAAAAAGCACCTAATAGGCGCTATTTTTGCGGGTGTATTTTCTGTTCTTTTAATTTTAACCCTACAAGATATATTTGCGATTGCACAGTGTACTGCAAATGAAATTGTACACGGAAAAATCCCTATGTCGGTTACGGCTATTTTAAAAGCCGCGCAACAACCTTCCGACGCCTGCGCTAAACTCGCTGAATATAAGTATGTGCCTTTAATGATTATAATTTGGGTGCTGAGTATGGCTGATGCATACCGTTTGGGCTGAAAAGTACTTCCTACTAAAAAATAAGCCACTTAATCAGAACTCTTTTTAGTTGGCCTATTAATTTTCTTCCCGCATATTTATCCCTGATATTTAGCTATTATTGATGGCGGTAATAATAATTATTACCGCCTCTTCATTTTTATATATATTTTTTGTAATCGAGATTTTTGCCAGCGCCATGTAAACATCGTGTAAATGCCTGTATATACCCAGTAAAATCCTCAAACCTCGTTAAATCGATCACTTGTTGATATTTAGTTAATTAAAACCCTTCTCTTTGTACCTTTTTGTTCATTTAATGTTAATAAATAAATGGTACTTTCTGCTCGCCAAATTAACTTTGTTTAATTTTTAAGTATTGGTTTGCTATTAATTTATTACGTCAATCAATGACGACTGATAATTTCAATTTAAGGAAATACTATGAATAACAGTTCAAATAATCGCAACAGAAAGGATTTTAAAGTGGCGAGCTTATCGTTAGCTTTATTATTAGGATGCTCAACAATGGCCAATGCTGCTGTTGAGAAGTTAACGGTAAGTGGGAATCAAGTTCTTGCGGGTGGAGAAAACACAAGCTTTGCAGGGCCTAGCTTATTTTGGAGTAACACGGGGTGGGGCGCTGAAAAATTTTACACAGCTGAAACAGTGGCAAAGGCAAAAACTGAATTTAATGCAACATTAATCCGTGCAGCTATTGGCCATGGCACAAGTACGGGTGGCAGTTTGAACTTTGATTGGGAGGGCAATATGAGCCGTCTTGATACTGTTGTAAATGCAGCTATTAGCGAAGATATGTACGTTATTATTGATTTTCATAGCCATGAAGCACATACCGATCAAGCAACAGCCATTCGATTTTTTGAAGAAGTAGCCACTAAATATGGTGACAACGATAATGTTATTTATGAAATTTATAATGAGCCATTACAAATTTCATGGGTTAACGATATTAAGCCTTACGCCGAAACAGTTATTGATAAAATTAGAGCAATCGACCCTGATAACTTAATTGTGGTTGGTACGCCTACATGGTCGCAAGATGTTGATGTAGCATCACAAAACCCAATTGATCGCGCCAATATTGCTTACACTCTGCATTTTTATGCTGGCACGCATGGTCAATCGTATCGAAATAAAGCACAAACAGCTCTTGATAACGGTATTGCTTTGTTTGCCACAGAGTGGGGAACGGTTAATGCTGATGGCAATGGTGGTGTTAATGGTAATGAAACCGATGCATGGATGGCATTTTTTAAAACAAACAATATTAGCCACGCTAACTGGGCTTTAAACGATAAAAACGAAGGTGCATCGTTATTTACTCCAGGCGGTAGTTGGGATTCATTAACAGCGTCAGGCACTAAAGTTAAAGAGATCATTCAAGGATGGGGTGGCAGTAATGGCAATGTTAATTTAGATAGCGACGGAGATGGCGTAAGTGACAGCTTTGATCAGTGCGATAATACTCCCGCAGGTACAGCGGTTGATAGTATTGGCTGCGCGGTAACCGACAGCGACGCCGATGGTATTAGCGATAGTATTGATCAATGTCCTAATACACCAGTAGGTACAAGTGTTGATAATGTTGGCTGTGCTATTGAAGTTGTTGAACCAGCAAGCGATGCTGATAACGATGGAGTGAATGATAATATCGATCAGTGCCCTAATACACCAGCCGGTACAAGTGTGGATACAAATGGATGTAGTGTTGTAAGTTCAACAGATTGTAACGGTATTAATGCATATCCTAACTGGGTGAACAAGGATTACGCAGGTGGTCCATTTACTCATAATAACACCGACGACAAAATGCAATATCAAGGCAACGCATACAGCGCAAATTGGTATACAAACAGCATTCCAGGAAGTGATGCTTCGTGGACGCTTCTTTATAGTTGTAATTAAGCGCGTTTAATAAAATAAACGAAGAAGGTAAATGATGTATTTACCTTCTTTTTTATAAAATCAGCCTTTATAAACACTTTGGTGTTGAGCAGCAATGTTGTAGCTTGGAGAATCTATATTATCTATATAACGCCAATCGGTTGTGATTTGCTCGTTTGTAATTGTCAGTAGCATATATCCGCGGTGCGATAGATCACAATAATTTAAGTCATTTATTAGCAATGAAAACGAGTCAGCCATTTGCTTTGCTTGTGCTGTATTAAGTGCTAAATAATGCTCCATACCCGGGGATGTAACGCCAGGTGTTGCAAACTCTACTCCTACGCTTTCGCCTTTTGCGTTTTTTAATGTGCCATGCCACGCATTGTGCGTATCACCTGCAACCACGACTAATTTTTTATTTAACGTAGTAACGCTTTTATATAATGCTTCGCGCTCACTGGGGTAACCATCCCATGCATCTAAGTTGTAAGGCATTAAAGTATTTACGCGTGCTAGTTGCTCAGGAGTTACTACTTTATTGGTTAACACCGCTTTTTTAATAGCAACTAGTTCTTTTAATACCTCTAGTATTTTAGTGCGATCGGATTGCGAGAATATTTCAGTAGGTAGCCACATTTTAGTCATCAACACTTGCTGACCTAATACTTGCCACTTTGCATTTGATTGAGTTATTGCACTCGCGAGCCAGTTTAATTGTGTACTACCTAGTAACTGCCTTTTTGTATTATTTAAATCGCTCGCAAAGCGCGCAACATCCATTTGTTTGGTCTCTAGGTTTTTATAGTCGCTGTAAGCGAGTTGTTTATCGCGTGCAATTACGCGCGTATCTAGCATGTGTAAGCTTATTAAATTACCAAAATCGAAGGTGCGGTATATTTGCGGGCTTTGCTCGCCCCTAGGCGGCCTAATTGGCAGCCATTCGTAATAGGCTTGAATAGCTGCTGCACGGCGTTTAAAAAAGTCACCTTCATCAGGGGTGTGATTTTCAGCTCCTTCTTTATATGTGTCATTAGTAACTTCGTGATCATCCCATATTGCAATAAAAGGCGCTGCGGCATGCAGTGCTTGTAGGCCCTTATCTGTTCGATAAATAGCATAGCGTTTACGATAGTCGCTAAGGGTAATAATTTCACCGCTGTTATCGGCGGCTAATTGGCGACCAATTTTTTCAGCATTTTGCGTGGCGTATCCGCCCATTGGGTATTCGTAAATATAATCTCCCAGGTGCAGCACTACATCTAAATCTTTTTGCTTAGCGGCATCTGTGTAAGCATTAAAATACCCTGCAGGATAGTTTGAGCAAGACACAACAACCATTTTTATTTGTTCAACATTACTAACCGGCAGAGTTTTAGCGCGGCCAATAGGGCTTTGTGTATTTAATCCAATAAAGCGATAAAAGTATTCTGTATTTGGAGTAAGGTCTTGCACATCTATTTTTATTGTAAAGTCGCGGCTTTTATCGGTTTGTTCGCGCCCGCTGCGAATAATATTTTTAAATTGAGAGTCACTTGCCAACTCCCAAGCAACAGTTACTTCAAAATTTGATTGAGCAGTGGTTGCACGTGTCCAAATAATTAAAGCATTACTGAGCGGATCGCCACTCGCTACCCCATGTTTAAATTCAATTGCTGATAGAGGCTTGCTCATTAATGTTTGAGCACAACCTGTAATGGCGCTCGATACCGCAACTGTAAATATGCTTGCTGCTGAGGTTTTTAAGAAATTTCGACGAGATGAAAGAGTCATACTGCACTTTTTTAATTATTAATAGTGGTGCGCACTTTAACGATTAGATATGACGGTATTAATACACTTAAAACTCTTTTATTTATTAACTAAAAAATAGTCAAAAAATTAAATTAAATGGTTAAATTAACGAGGTATGAATTGCTTGAATTAAAAAAGTGAACATAAACCTATTTAATTACAATGGCTTGCATTTTGTTTTTATGTTGGCACAACCCTTGAGTATATAACTACGTCTAAACAATACACAAACAAGGAATACCATTATGAAACATTCAATTAAAATCGCTATGGCAAGTTTATTAGTATTAGGTTCTGCGCAAGTTCATGCAGTAGAAGTGGACCTAGATGTAACTGATATATTAACTCAAAGTGTAACAAGCTACGTTAAGCAAACCACAATTGAGCTTGAAAAATCACTAAAGGAAACACTTTATTTTGATGCTAAAACTGTTTTAGAAAGTTTACTAGATGAGCCAGTTTTAACAGATAGCGCAACGATTAAAAATACTGACGCTAGCGTTAAAAACGTAAAATAAACCACTTAAAGGATTAAAACGATGAGCAGTGAACTTGGATTATTTGCATTAATGTTAGCACCCGTAGTAAGCATGATTAGCGCTTATTACTCGGTTCAAGTGTTTAAAGCTATGGGAGGTTGGTTTAATTTTTAACCAATTATATAGCTGGTAATTAATTCGATTCATACAAAGCTGATCGACTTAGCAAAAGCGCACGTAAATAAAGGCAGAGTGTTTGAAATAAGTAGACTTTATGAAACGTGCGATTTTTCCATTACCCATTTTTATGTTACCTGAAGGTTTTACGCGATTGCGCATATTTGAGCCTCGTTATTTAAATATGGTTAAAACCGCATTAAAAAATAATTCAGGGTTTGTGCTTTGTACATTTGAGCACGACACGCTATTTAATATAAGTGCGCAAGGTTGCCTTGTCGATATTATTGATTTTGACCAAGACGACAACGATGTACTTTTAATTGATGTATTTGCATCTCAAAATGTGCAAATAAACGATGTATACCAAGACGAAGACGAACTACGACATGGCTTAGTGTCGCCTTGTAATACGCCTTACTGGTACAAGGATTCTAACAACGACATTGGCGATCATTACCTATTGCACGACGCGCTCAAAAACGTGTTTGCAGGTAATTCAGAGCTTAATTTATTGTACAAAAAAACTCATTTTGACAAGCTGCCTTGGATTGCAGCACGTTGGCTTGAGCTTCTACCTATATCAATTGAGAAAAAACAGCAACTTGCGTTTGAAACGAACTTTGATAACTTGCTGAGTTTCCTCCATACTGTGATTAATAACGAATTTGCCTAAATTTTATGATCCTAAATTAATTATTGCCCGTATCACTTAATACAAAAGCAATAACGGGATAAATTATTATGGTAAGTCAACAACAGTCACCACGTTGTGAACCTAATACAGGTAAGTACACTGCCATGCCAGAAACGCCGAGTAAAGAGCTCATGCAAGCGCTTATAGATGTTGCGCAATCACGCGACAAAAAAGCATTTTCCTATTTATTTGAATACTTTGCGCCAAAAATCAAACGCTTTGGAATTAAGCAGTTTGGTGTTGAAGCGCAAGCTATGGAGCTTGTGCAAGAGACACTAACGTCAGTTTGGCGAAAAGCACATTTGTATCACAGTGATAAAGGTGCGGCGACTACGTGGGTTTACACCGTTATGCGTAACGCTTCATTCGATATGCTTCGTAAAATGAAAAGTAATAAAGAAGAAAACATAAGCGAAGACATTTGGCCGTTATTAAACGACTCACAAGATACACATCACGAATACAGCGATCATTTAGAAGATAAACAAATTAAACGCTACCTCGATAAATTACCTATTGCTCAACGCGAAGTGGTAAGAGGCGTTTATTTTCAAGACATGTCGCAAGAGCAACTTGCGCATCAACTTAATATTCCAGTAGGCACGGTAAAATCACGATTACGTTTGGCCTTGCAAAAATTACGTAATGAAATGGGAGATCAGCATGATTAAACATCACCCGAGTGAAACTTTACTGACACAGTATTGCGATGCATCACTTGCTACATCACTAAGTTTAGCCGTATCTATACATGTAGATATGTGTCCTGTGTGCCAAGCTAAAGTAGCCAAAATTGAAGCAAGTAATGCGGACGCATTATTTAGTGAAGAGCCTGCCAAATTTGAGAAACCTCAAACTGAGCAATCTGAATTACTTGAAGAATTTGAATTAAACGTACTTGATATGATCATGTCTGATGATTCTATCGATGAAGTTTATGAAGTTGAGCCTGTGTCTGTAAGTATTAACGAACACAATTATCAGCTGCCGCGTGCTTTAACACGTATTTCTCATAGCAAATTTACACAAGTTGGTAAGCTAGCGCGTTCTCGCGTTGCACTGGATGATGGTGCGCTGCGTTCAAGCTTATTGCATATTGATGCGGGTGGTGAAATTCCTGAGCATACACATACCGGATTTGAAGTTACTTTACTATTAGACGGTGAGTTTAGTGATGAAGATGGTAATTACGTACCAGGTGACTTTATATGGCAAGATGGTAGTCATCAACATACACCTTTAACGAAAGATGGATGTTTATGCTTTACAGTTGTCAGTAGTGCGCTACATTTTAATAAGGGCTTCAGCAAGTTACTAAATCCAATCGGTAATTTGATTTACTAAGAGAATATATGCAAACAGATATAATAAAAATAGGTATAAGCGCCTGCTTAGCAGGCGAAAAAGTTAGATTTGACACAGGACATAAAAAGTCAAATTTTTGTATGGACGAATTAGGCAAACACGTTGAGTACACACGTTTTTGTCCGGAGGTAGCAGTAGGTTTACCGATACCTCGTCCAACTATTCGTCAAGTTAAAGTAGGCGATACTATTAAAGTATGTCGCCCAGATGGTAGCGGCGAAGTAGGGCAACAACTTACCGAATATGGTAAAAAAATTGCAACTGAACAAGCTAAAGAATTAAGCGGATTTGTATTTTGTGCTAAAAGCCCGAGCTGTGGCATGGAGCGCATTAAAATATACAACGAAGCTGGTACAGGCAATACCTCAGAAGGTGTTGGTTTTTTTGCTGAGCAAATAATGAAGCATAACCCATTGTTGCCATGTGAAGAAAATGGACGTTTAAACGACATGCACTTACGTGAAAACTTTGTGATGAGAATTTACGTATTTAAAAATTGGCAAAAGCTAGTACAAGAGCCGCTATCGGTTCACAAGCTTACTCAATTTCATTCTCAGTATAAGTACTTGTTAATGGCTCATAATTACCAAGCTTATCGCGACTTGGGTAATTTGCTAGGAACATATGTAGGTGACGATATAAGCGCAGTTGCGGATGAATATATTTTAGGTTTGATGACGGGTCTCAAAAAGCCAGCTTCTCGAAGAAATAACTGCAACACGCTGATGCATTTACAAGGTTACTTTAAAACATTTTTATCGAAGGTTGAAAAACAAGAACTTCGTGATGCAATAGATGAATATCGCGAAGGGTTGGTGCCATTGTATGTACCACTTACTTTGCTAAAACATCATTTGAAGGTTCACCCAAATGAGTACCTTGAAAAACAAGTGTTTTTTAACCCTTACCCTCACGATTTAAAACTACGATTTGGTATTTAATGGATACATTATTTTGGTTTAGGCGCGATTTGCGCCTTTTTTCTAACGAAGCGTTAATTCAAGCGCTAAACAATGGCGCTAAACACGCCATTTTTTTTGTGTCTGAAAAACAGTGGCAACAACATCAAGCTGCGCCTATTCAGATTGACTTACTTAAGCGCCGAGTTGCTTACCTTCAATCTCAGCTTGCTGATGTCGGTATTACTTTACATATAATTGAAGCGCCAAGCTTTTGCGATTGTACGCGTGAGCTTATTGATTTTTGTAAAGCAAACGATGTAAAACATGTAATAGCTAATGCAGAATACGAGCTTAATGAAGTAAATCGCGATAAGGCTATTTTGCATGAATGCGATGAGTTTTCTATTACTTTTACCTTGTACGAAGGCGATTTAATTGCACCTGTTGGCACGGTTAAAAACCAAAGCAATGAAATGTACAAAGTGTTTACTCCGTTTAAGCGAGCGTGGTTAAAGCAGTACCAAGATACGCACTTTAGTTTGCCACAATGGCCTCTCAGCTCTGAGCCAATAAAGTTTGATGAAAGCGATTTACTAAAAAGTGATGGAAGCTCTGATAAGTGGCCGGTTGACGATGAAACACTTGCAACTGTGGTTGATAACTTTATATGCGATAAGCTGACGAGTTACGACGATCAGCGTGATATACCTAGCATAAAAGGCACATCAGGATTAAGCCCGTATTTAGCACTTGGTATTGTAGGCACTAAGCAGCTACTTATTAATATTCAACAGCGCTACCCAGATATTTTAACTACGTCGAAAAGTAAAACCTTTACGTGGATTAACGAGCTCATATGGCGTGAGTTTTACAGACACTTAATTGCTGAGTTTCCTAAGCTTTCGCGCGGCAATAACTTTAACGAAAAGTATAACGCGGTAGTGTGGCGTAAAAACGAAAGTGAATTTAAAGCATGGTGCGAAGGGCGTACAGGGTATCCGTTAGTGGATGCAGCAATGTTACAACTAAAGCAAACCGGCTGGATGCATAATCGTTTACGCATGGTTGTTGCGAGCTTTTTAACTAAGCATTTATTAATAGATTGGCGTGAAGGTGAGCGCTTTTTTATGCAGCACTTAATTGATGGCGATTTAGCTTCAAATAACGGTGGTTGGCAGTGGGCTGCAAGTACCGGGTGTGATGCTCAGCCTTACTTTAGAGTTTTTAATCCTATCAGGCAAAGCGAGCGCTTTGATCCAACAGGTAAGTTTATCCGTAAGTATTTGCCAGAGCTTGAAAACGTGCCAGATAAACACATTCATTTTCCACACACTTATTTAGCCGCAATAGGTAAAGATAAGGAATGTTACTGGCCAGCAATAGTTGATCATAAAGCGGCACGAGAACGTGCACTTGCTGCATTTAAGGTGTGATATGGATAACCAGTTACCAGTAGATAAATTTGTTGAAATATACCAACAGCTTGATAGCACTAATCTTGATTTATTGAGTGATATTTACTGTGACAACATACAGTTTATAGACCCCATGCACGAAATTAATGGCATTGTAGAATTACGCAGATATTTTGCTAACTTGTACAGTAATGTTAAACATTGCCAGTTTGATATTAGTGATTCGTTTAATAGCGGCAATAACGCTTTCATATATTGGACTATGCACTACGCACATCCAAAACTTTCATCAGGTAAAACTATATCAGTGGAAGGTCATAGTAAGCTTATTTTTGAAGATGGCAAAATTATCAAACACCGAGATTACTTTAATGTAGGCGAGTTGTTATATAAGCACATTCCTTTACTTGGTAGTGTTATAAAGCTAATTGATAAAAGGGCAGGTTAATTATGATCACACTTATAACGGGTGCTACTTCAGGTATTGGTGAGCAGCTAGCAATTAAATATGCGCAGTTGGGAGATACTGTTATTGCCTGTGGTCGTAATAGTGAAAAGCTCGCTGAACTTGCTAAGCACGATAATATTCAAGCATGTAAATTTGACGCAACTAACTTACAGGATATTAAAGAGTCGACAGTTGGCTTTCCTCATTTTGACCGTGTTATTTTAAATGCAGGTAATTGCGAGTACGTAGACGACGCACGAAATTTTGATAGTGCATTGTTTGAGCGTGTAATAAACGTAAATTTACTTTCTATGGGATATTGCCTTGAGGCACTACTTCCTAAAATAAACTCAGGCGGTCAGCTTGTTTTAGTTAGCTCAAGTGTTACTTACCTTGCGCTACCTCGCTCAGAAGCTTACGGAGCATCGAAGGCGGGCGTAAGTTACTTAGCAAAAAGTTTAGCTGTTGATTTAAATGATGTAGATGTGACTTTAGTTCATCCTGGTTTTGTGAAAACTCCGCTTACTAATAAAAATGATTTTCCAATGCCGATGGCTGTGACAGCTGAGAAAGCCGCAGATTATATGATTAAAGGAATACATAAACGCCGTAAAGACGTTCACTTTCCGTATCGCTTTACACTTATATTAAAAGCATTACGCATTTTACCACTCCCACTTTGGCTTAAAATCGCAAAAGGATTAGCCCGTTGAAAAAAATAGCAATAATAGGAACTGGTGTATCTGGTTTAACATGTGGGCATTTGCTTCACAAACATTACGATGTAACCGTATTTGAAAAAAATGATTATATTGGTGGTCATACAGCAACTGTTGATGTTGACGTGTGTGGTATAAAATACGCAATAGACACCGGTTTTATTGTGTTTAACAACCGAACTTACCCTTATTTCGAAAAGTTACTTTCACGAATTGGCGTAGACAAACAGACAACACAAATGAGCTTTAGTGTTCATAACGAAGCTACTGGTTTTGAATATAACGGCCATACGTTTACAAGTTTATTTGCACAGCGTCGTAATATTTTTAGACCAAAGTTTTGGCGTTTATTGTACGACATTGTTAGGTTTAATAAACTGTGTAAAGCACTACATGAAAAAGATGATTACCAAGTAGACCAATCATTAGGGCAACTGCTTAGCGACAATCACTTTAATGACTTTTTTAAATACCATTACATTCTTCCAATGGGAGCTGCTATTTGGTCTACCAGCATTAAAGAAATGGAAAATGTTGGCGTAGAATTTTTTGTTAAGTTCTTTTTTAACCATGGCCTATTAGATGTAACAAACAGACCGCAGTGGTATGTAGTACCAGGCGGTTCTCGTCAGTATATTAAGCCGTTGATTAGAGGCTTTGCCGATAAAATTAACCTCAATACAGATATTAAATCTGTTACGCGTCAAAATGATGAAGTAACAATAGAGTTTGCCAATGGTGAATTAAGTAAGTTTGATAAAGTGATTTTTGCTTGTCATTCAGATCAGGCGCTTGCACTACTTGGTGATGCTACGGAGCAAGAAAAGTCAGTATTGGGTGCAATAGCTTACACTGAGAACTCAGTTGTGCTGCATACTGATACAAACCTTTTACCAGATAGAAAAGCGGCATGGGCAAGTTGGAACTACCTACTTAATAACAATACAGATAAAGCAGCTGTTGTAACCTACCAAATGAATATATTACAAGGGATACAATCGGATACACAGTTTTGTGTAACGCTTAATCACCTTGAAGGAATAAACCCAAGTAAAATTTTGCGCGAGTTTACTTATCACCACCCTGTATTTAACCAAGAGTCTATTGCTGCTCAAAAACTTAAACACAGTATTGACGGGCACAATAATAGTTATTTTTGTGGTGCTTATTGGTACAATGGTTTCCATGAAGACGGTGTACACAGTGGTGTAGATGTGGCTAAACAACTTGGGGTTGAATTTGACTAGTGCAGTGTATTTAGGCGATGTAAAACATCGCCGTTTTGCTGTTAAAGAACATCGTTTTAGTTACCCGTTATATATGATGTGGGTAGATTTAAATAATCCTCAGCAATTAAATGGTGTACATAAACAGTTAGGTACATCAGGCTTAAAAGCCTTAAAGTTTAATGAAGCAGATTATCTTAAAAATATATCAGCCCCTTACCAACACCCCATTATTGAACGCGCAAATGAACAACTTGCTGCATTAGGTGTAAATGAGACGTTTACTCATGTTTATATGCTTGGGCAACTTCGTTGTTTTGGTGTGTATTTTAGCCCTGTTAATTTTTACTTTTTTGGAAATAACGACACCCGTTTTAAGTACATGATTGCTGAGGTTAGTAATACACCCTGGAACGAGCGTCATTATTATTTAGTACCTTTAGAAAAAAAAGTGAACTTTAAGAAGGTTTTTTCCGTATCACCTTTTATGAATCTAGATATGAACTATCACTGGCATGTTAAACAATCGCCTGATAAAACATTGATACATATTGAAAACAAGCGAGATGAAGAGTTATTATTTGATGCAACACTTCGCTTAAAACGTAAAGAACTCACTAACGAAGAACTAAGTAAGTTGTTTAAGCGTTTTCCGGCCATGACATGGTCTATTTTCAAAGGTATTTATTATCAAGCGTTAAAGTTGTTTATAAAGCGAGTGCCTTTTTTAGGTCACTCAGGTAAGCCATAAAGCACATCGATAGTCAGGACAATTAATAGGTATTTTAATGGATAAAGTGTCGAGCTTAAATTGCGAGCAAAGTACGAGTTGGTTAACTAATATATATAAAAAATTAGTGACTAAGGCTTTCGCCTCAATTAAAACAGGTCAAATAATTTTAATTGACGCAAATGAACGTACAGTTTTTGGTGATGCGTCGTCAGCACTAAAAGCGACAGTCACAGTTAACGATAAAGCAATGTACAAGGCATTTGCGTTATCAGGTAGTGTTGGCGCTGGTGAATCCTACATATTAGGGCATTGGTCTTGCGACAATTTAACGTCATTTATAGAAATATTTGCTATAAATGAAAAACAACTCGACGAGTTCGAAAAGAAATTCGCATTTTTTAGCAACATAGCCCACCGATTTAATCACATAAAAAATAAAAATTCAGAATCGGGATCTAAGAAAAATATTGTTGCTCATTACGACTTAGGTAATGATTTGTACGAATCTTTTTTAAGTAAAGAAATGCTTTATTCGAGTGCAGTGTACCCTACAAAAGAAGCCACACTTGAAGAGGCGCAGCAATACAAACTCAAACGTATTTGTGAGCAAGTTGAGCTTCAAAAAAATGATTCAGTTATTGAAATTGGTACAGGGTGGGGCGCTTTTGCAATTTACGCAGCGACCCATTACGATTGCCACGTAACAACAACAACAATATCTGATGAGCAACATGATTATGTGGCTAATAAAATTATTGAACTTGGCCTTGAAAGTAAAATTACATTACTTAAGCTTGATTACAGGCTATTAAAAGGCAAATACGACAAGCTTGTTTCTATTGAGATGATTGAAGCGGTTGGTCATGAGTATTTACCGAGCTTTTTTACCCAATGTGGTGAGCTTTTAAAAGATGACGGCGCTATGCTTATTCAAGCAATCACTATTGGCGATCAGCGTTATAAGCATTACCTAAAAAACTCTGACTTTATTCAACAGTATATTTTCCCGGGTGGGTGCTTGCCATCACTCAACGAAATGAGTGAGCAAATTAAAAATAATACAGATATGGTTATTCACACTGTTAATGATATTGGCGCTCACTACGCTCGAACATTAGCAGATTGGCGAACTCGTTTTATAAAAAGCTGGCCTGATTTGGACCGCTCTAAATTTGATGAACGCTTTTACCGTTTATGGTTATTTTACTTTGCTTATTGTGAAGGTGCGTTTAGAGCCAGAGCGACCAGTACTGTGCATTTAATGGCGCGTAAACCACGTTTTATTAGCGATAACGATGATATTGCGCTCAATTACTAATTTTGTTTTGTTTCAAGCAGTGTGGTTTTTATCACTGCTGCTTGAAGCTGATTCGCTAATTTTTAGCGGATTAATTATTATTTTAATGTTTTTGTTGTCAAAGCAAAAAAAGCAAGACACCTTACTGCTAGTCAAAGCGCTACCTTTAGCCCTGTTGTTAGAATTTATAGCGGTAAAGTTAGGCTTGTTAGAATTTAAAGTATATCCCTTCCCCCTATGGCTTGTTTTTTTATGGGCTGCATTATTACTTTCTTTAAATACCTCTATGGTCTTTTTAAGTAGATTAAAACTTTGGCAAGCCTTTTTAATGTGCATTGCTTTTGCGCCTGCAAGTTATTGGGCTGGTGCTCGTTTTGAAGTAATAAGCCTAGGATTACCTTTATGGCAATTTTGGCTTGTTTACGGTGCGCTTTGGTCTACCATGTTTACCGCTATCCTTTTTATAAACCAAAAAATAAAGTTATTTATTAACCGCTGATCGGCAATAATTTTCACTTCGTAACACTACCCAGTTATTCAAAGGGAGCTCATTTTGAAATTTTTACTAAAGGCAATTACTTTTTATTTGCTTACAACCTCAATTGTTTTAGCCAACACACAATTTAGTAAAGTGGGTGAGGCGCGAATGGAGTATTTATTTTGGGATGTATATGATGCTGTGCTATTTACCCCTTCCGGTAATTACAGTGAAGGAACACTTCCTGTTAAATTTAAGCTCACCTACTTACGAGACTTTGATGCTAAAGAAATAGTGAAAGCAACTAATGAGCAGTGGGAATATATTGGAAAAACAGGGTTAGCAGACAAATATGACAGTAAATTACTGTCGATTTGGCCTGATATTAAACAAGGTGATTCGCTAACGTTAATCACAAATGAGCAGGGTATGAGCACTTTTTATCATAATGATGAAAAAATTGGTGAAATTAATGAACTTCAATTTTCGAGTGATTTTTTAGCCATTTGGCTTGATGAAAAAACCTCTGAGCCAAAACTACGAAAGCAACTATTAGGGAATTAATATGAAAGTATTAAACACGTTTAAAACAGTGATTATATGCTTATCGGCTGTGCTGTTAATTAGCTGTTCGGCGCCGAATGTTGAGCATTATAAAAATACATCACCAAATTTCGACTTTAAAACATTTTTTAGTGGAAATTTGAAAGCCTACGGTGTTGTACAAGACTTTAAAGGCGAATTAACCCGTAAGCTTGTTGTAGACATGAATGCAACTTGGGATGGTAATGAGGGAGTTATAGAAGAAGACTTTGTTTACGACGATGGCGAAACTCAAAAGCGTATTTGGAAAATAACGTTAAATGAAGACAACAGTTTAACGGGGACAGCGGCTGATGTTATAGGTACGGCAAAAGGTAAAAGTGATGGTAGCGTATTTCATTGGAATTACGATGTAGCGCTTCCATATGACGGCAGTACTTTAGAAGTGAATTTTGACGATTGGATGTACCTGGTTACACAATCGCGCTTGATAAACCGCACATCTATTGTTAAGTTTGGTGTCGAGGTCGGGGAAGTGACCTTAGTTATCGAAAAAATATAGCTTATTTACCCAGTTGCTTAACTTGCGCCAAAATTGTACTCAAATTAAGTCTTTGTTAACCCAACACGCTGTATTCTACCGAGAATTATTTAAATTTTACTCATTTTTTAAGAATTTAAGCAAAAAATGCAATTTGCTGTTGCTAACTCTTTAAAAATGCATAAAGATAGGTTTTGCGAAGGCAAAATAATAACGAATAGGAATCTAACAATGAATAAAGCTCAATTAGTTGAAAAAATTGCTACTGATGCAGAAATCTCAAAAGCCGCTGCTACTCGTGCTCTTGACGCGTTTACAGGTGCTGTAACTTCTTCTTTAAAAGAAGGTGATTCAGTAGCATTAGTTGGTTTTGGTACTTTCTCAGTAAAAGAACGTGCAGCGCGCACTGGCCGTAACCCACAAACGGGTGCTGAGATCCAAATCGCAGCGGCAACTATCCCAAGCTTTAAACCAGGTAAAGGTCTTAAAGACCAAGTAAACCCTTAATAGGTTTAACGAATTAAATTAAAAAAAGAGCTATTTAGCTCTTTTTTTTTATGTTTAAAAAGCCGCTATATAACGGCTTTAATCGATGAATGTTACGCTTTTAGCGCTTTATCGCCTCGTCCAATGCCAACAGCACCTGAGCGAACAACTTCTATAATATCGGTTTCATGGCGAAGTGTGTCTAAAAACGATTCTATTTTGTCTGTACTGCTAACTAATTGCAGGCTGTAGCTTTGTCGGCCCATATCTAAAATAGCACCTTGAAATACATCAACTACGCGGGTAACCGCTGCTCGGGTTGTCTCGTCTTGAGCAAATACCTTAACAAGTAATAACTCTCGTTCAATGTGGCTCATTTGTGTTAAATCGATAATTTTAAGCACATCTACAAGTTTATTAACTTGTTTTGTAATTTGCTCAACGACTCTGTCATCGCCCATAGTGGTAATGGTAATTCGCGACAATGACTGATCGTCTGTTGTGCCTACAGTTAGACTGTCGATGTTGTATGCGCGCTGCGAAAAAAGTCCGACAATACGCGATAGGGCACCGGGTTCGTTTTCTAATAAAATAGATAAAATACGACGCATTATGCTTTTACTCCTTTACGTAACCACATTTCATCAATGCCGCCTAACTTAATTTGCATTGGGTATACATGTTCTTTTTCATCAACGTTTATATCTAAAAAGACTAAACGATCGTTAATACTCATTGCTTTATCTATAGCCGGTTGTAATTCATCTAATGTATTTACTTGTATGCCTACATGCCCGTAGCTTTCAACTAACTTAACAAAATCAGGCAGTGAGTCCATGTAAGATGATGAATGACGTCCGCCATAAACCATGTCTTGCCATTGGCGTACCATACCTAAAGAGCGGTTATTTAGGGATACAACTTTTACCGCTAAGTTGTACTGCAAACAGGTAGATAACTCTTGAATGTTCATTTGGATAGAGCCATCACCAGTAATACATACAGACTCTTTATCAGGGAACGCTATTTTCACGCCCATGGCGGCTGGTAGCCCAAAACCCATAGTGCCTAGGCCACCTGAATTGATCCACTGGCGAGGGTGTTTAAATGGATAATACTGCGCTGCAAACATTTGGTGCTGACCAACGTCTGAGCTAATATAAGCATCACCATTTGTTGCTTTGTAAACCGCTTCAATTACAGCTTGTGGTTTAATTTTGTCGCCATCAGTGTTGTAGCTTAAACATTTTTGTTCACGCCAGCTGATAATTTGACGCCACCAATCTTCTTGTGCGCTGCGATCTATTTTAATTGGGCTTTTATCAATACCCGCTTGTAGTTGCTCTAGTACCGTTGCTAAGCAACCTACTACCGGTATGTGCGCTTTGATTGTTTTTGAAATAGAAGTGGGATCTACATCAACATGTACAATGGTGGCATTTGGGCAGAATTTTTTAACGTTATTAGTAACTCGATCATCAAAGCGAGCGCCTAGTGCTAAAATTACATCGGCGTTAGCCATTGCTTTGTTTGCCTCTAATGAGCCGTGCATGCCTAGCATACCAACAAAGTTTGGATGCACACCTGATATACCGCCAAGCCCCATTAGTGTATTTGTAATGGGTGCATTTAACGATTCAACTAAATGGGTTAACTGCTCTGATGTATTTGAAATAACAATACCACCGCCTGAGTAGATAACCAGTTTTTTGGCCTCTAGAATAGTGGTAACGGCTTTGCGAATTTGCTTTGAGTGCCCTTTAGTATTAGGGCTGTATGTTCTTAGTTCTGTTGTTTTAGGAAATTCGTATGCGAATTTAATAGCAGGGTTAAGCATATCTTTAGGAAGCTCAACCACAACAGGCCCAGGGCGACCTGTACTCGCAATATAAAAAGCTTTAGCTAAGATAGTAGGAATTTCTTTAGCACTTCTACAGTTAAAGCTGTGCTTAACTACAGGGCGAGAACAGCCAACAATATCAGTTTCTTGGAATGCATCATCGCCTATTAAACTAGTAGGAACTTGGCCCGCTAGAACAACCATAGGGATTGAATCCATGTAGGCCGTTGCAATGCCTGTTATACAGTTTGTAGCGCCAGGGCCTGAGGTTGCAAGTACAACACCAACGTCTCCAGTAGCACGAGCATAACCATCAGCCATATGTGTGGCAGCTTGTTCATGGCGTACTAATATATGCTCAATATCATCTTGCTGAAAAAGTGCATCATATAAGTCTAAAACCGAACCACCGGGGTAGCCAAATATGTATTTTACCTTTAACTCTTTTAATGCCTGAACTACTAGTTCAGAGCCATTATATTCTTGTTTGCTCATCCTCATTCCTCTGTGCGCTTTTTTGTGCATAAAAAAACCCCCGCGTAGTGCGAGGGTTTTTAAAAAGCAGTATCACCTTTTAATACATCCCCGCTGGGCTTATAACTAAGACCAGTACGAGTACGACTAAAAGATTTGTTTGTATGTTCATAGTTTTTACTCTACTTAGCAAAACACTGCTTTAAATTAAAAATTCTGTATAGGTTTATTTTTAAGGGTTTTTAGGCGTCACGTCAACCTTAAAATCGTTTATTTGCATTAAAATTTCATTTTCGTTGCGTTTTTAATTTTAAATTGTCAAAAGTAAGGGTTTTGATTGGTTTATTTGGAAGAAATTATGCAGGTTGATGTTGAGTGTATGTGGTATGCATTTACAAAAAAAAACCCGCTAAATTAGCGGGCTTTCTAAATTAATAACGAGTAAATAGTTATAGACGGTCAATTACTGATTGAGTGAAATCAGTTGTACCGTGGCTGCCGCCTAAATCGCGAGTTGTACGGTCGCCAGATTTAATAACATCAGCAACAGCACTACGAATACGCTCTGCTGTATCGCCCATATCTAAATGCTCAAGCATTTGGATAGACGCTAAAATTACAGATGTTGGGTTAGCTAGGTTTTTGCCAGCAATATCTGGTGCACTACCGTGTACCGCTTCAAAAATTGCAGCGTCTTCACCAATGTTAGCACCTGGAGCCATACCTAAACCGCCAACTAAACCAGCACAAAGGTCCGATAAAATATCACCAAATAAGTTAGTCGTAACAATTACGTCAAACTCTTCAGGTGTCATTACCAGTTTCATACACGTTGCATCAACAATCATTTCATTTGATTCAATTTGTGGGTAACGCTCAGCTACTTCACGTGCAACTTTTAAAAACAAACCAGAAGTTGATTTTAAAATGTTAGCTTTATGAACAGCAGTTACTTTTTTACGACCTTCACGCACTGCTAGTTCGTATGCAAACGTTACGATTTTTTCTGCGCCTTCACGTGTAATTATCGATTTTGCTTCTGCTTCGTTACCGTCTTCACTCACTACTTGGCCTGCGCCTGAGTACATACCTTGTGTGTTTTCACGAATAGTAATAATATCAATATCGTCATAACGCGCTTTAGTACCAACAAATGATTTAACAGGGCGTACGTTAGCGTATAAACCAAATTGCTTACGAAGTGTTACGTTAATAGACGTAAAACCTTCACCTACAGGCGTAGTTAATGGGCCTTTAAGAGTGATTTTGTTTTTAGCTATTGTATCAACCGTGTCTTGTGGAAGTAACTCACCTGTTTTTTCAAGTGCAGCTAGGCCAGCATCAACAAATTCATAATCAAAGTCGCAACCTGCGGCTTTTAATATTTCAAGTGCTGAGTCGATAATGCTCGGACCGATGCCGTCGCCTTTGATCACTGTGATGGTTTGTTTGGCCATTGACTTTTCCTTTAAAGAGTTTGATTTGCACATAAATTATTACCCTGAGAGAGTAATCGCTTGTTAGAACATTTATGTGAACGTGCTTGAAAATTTTAAGGGCGCATTTATACCAGTTTATCACCCATTTTGCTAGTTTATACAAAAAATACTGGGTATACATCAAGGTTATAATGGGTATAAAGACGTTAAATAGGTTTTCATAAATTAAATACTATCAAATAACTCAAGAGATTCTAATTGCAGATAAAAATCTGTTGGGTTGTGCCAATTGAGTATTTTTAGTTGCTCAAATAACGTTTGTTGCTGCCATGCAGTGAGCGCAAGTTCTGGTTTAAATACATTTTGAGCAACAATTTTAAGTGTGATCCAGAGTTTATGAGAATCAGTTAAGTGTTTTTTAGGTGTTTGCTCTGCTTCTAACAGCGTAGCTGTCCATGGGTTATCGCTCAATAGATGAGTAAGCTGTTGTGCTAGTTGCTCACTATTAATTACATTTACCCCAAAAAATGAACAAATCGGCTCACTCAGTTTTTTATTTGGAGTGTCGTCAATGAGTGTTTTACGAGAAAGCTGTGTACTACAGTGTGTTAATAAAAAATGGACGTAAGCGTATAAAGGTAAAGTGATGAGCTCAAATTGGTCGTGATTATTTTTGCTCATCAATAAGGCCATTATTTTTACAAATCCATTTAATCTGTTAGCAACATAGACTTGTAAGGGGTGTGGGGTAACATTAACTAATTCTTCAAAAACAACCCGTTGAATTATTGCAGGCGCATTATAATAGCCGACCATCGATAAGCTATGCTTTAAGTCTTTAGCAGCCTGATGTTCTTTATTATAAGGTTTTACCGCCTCACACAAACTAGCAATGACGTGAGGATGAGCTGCCAACAAACGACTTAATCCTTTATAGCTGTATTCGTGCTGTAGTTTAATATTACTTATTAGTTCAAGTAAAGACAGCGCCTTATCAACCTCAGCCTCACTTTTTGACTTAACATGCTCACTATTAAACACTTTAAAGCTGATTGTTTTGTCAGTGCAGTGCCATTGTTTTGGATTATCGTTAAGTGCTGCTTTTACTCTATACCAAGCTAATTTATTTGCATTAGCGGTACTAATTAAAACATGCCTTTGCTGTGCATCAGTTGCTAAATAAATCATGGTTTGCTCGGCATATAAAACGCGGCTTCCCGGTAATAAGGACCCTAAATGCGCTATAAGCGATTTAATTAGCTGTAGTGCAAACAAATTTGGTGTGCGAATGTACAAATCAGTAAGTGCTTTAAATAAACTAATATGTTTGTTAGCCGTATTGCTAGTAACATTCATGCTAATAATATTTGCTAAAGCAATCAGGGTAATGCCGCCATCGTAAAGCATAATTTTAGGCGCACTTACCAATGCTTGTTTATATTTACTTAATTTAGCTAACAATTGTGTAACGGGTTTGGCAGAATCACCATTAGATAACATTACTTTTGCAGCTAATTGATGGCGCATCTTCCATATTTTTTTATCAGAATCTTGAAAAGGTGTTTGCTCGCAAAGTTTGTTTAATTGCGCTCCAACACACAAATGCTCAATGAGAGCAGCCGCTATGTATAGCTCACTTAGGGCACTATCATAGTTTTGAGATTTACAAAGTGCAGCGGTTATTACACTCTGACTAACAACTAAGTTGGTGGCATAAGAATAATTAGGATTATAAAGCGTTAAACGAGCTTGTAATGCGAATGGCTGTTCGCTATAGAGCACTCTATATTGCTCAGCTAGCTTACTTGCCATGGGGTATAAGGCTGTCCATTTTTGTTTATTATTGTAATAGCTTAAAAACAGCTGCGTATTATTAAGCAGCTGCTCTAAAGTCGTTGAAACAGCTTCATCCATTAAACCTTCACCTAATTTTGTTCCTGGTATTTATTGTATGCACTCGGGCCCCATAAAAATAACTGCCCATTTTTAAACAATAGCCCAGTACATTCATCTATAGTAGTTATACCGTCAGAGGTTATATGCTGTGTACGGTAAAACACTATCTGAAAGACTTGTTCGCCGTTTCGTTTAGCATATGTAAGATCGGGGCTGCCTAAATAATCAAGCACACTATTTAGCGTGGTTGGCTTTTCAAGTGATAGTTTTTGGATGTAACGTTTATTAAAAGCCTCTCTGTCTTGCCAGATCATAGCCTGTGGATCGTCTTTATAAAAAGTGATCACCAATGAGGCTATCAGCGCATATAGCCCTAAACCTAAAATTAAGTATCTAATAAATTTTTTCAATATGGTTTACTCTGACTCCGGTAACTAATAAATAGTATACGTTTTGTAATGTTTAGAGGCTATTAACTTGCGATTAATTAAGTCTTAACTGCTTTAAACTAAAGCCTAAATTTATATCGGTCCGTAAACTTACCAAGTGCTTTGAGATTACGTACATATCCATATTAGCGGCTAGCTTTGTTTTAATACTCGGGCTTAAAGACTCATCTTCTGCAGCTTGTTCAATTGAATTGTAGTTATTAACGATTTGCTGCGCTGACTTAGTACCTATCCCTTTAACTCCCGGAATATCATTTGTCTTATCACCCGCTAAAGCCCAAAAATCAACAAGCTTATTTTGTTCAACACCAAAGCGCTCTTTTATACTTGTCTCATCAAGGTAGAGTTTTTTAAAATAATCATACACTGTAATATAAGGGCCTATATACGGTAAAAAGCCTTTATCGGTAGAAACAACAGTATTAGCTATTTGATTATTTGATGCTTTAAACGCAAGCGTTGCAATAATATCATCGGCTTCATCGTTAATAGGCTCAAATACAACAATACCGGTTTCTTCAATTGCAGTTTTAAAATGCAATAGGGCGTCTTTTAATACTTGAGGCATTGGCGCGCGCGAGTGTTTGTAGTCTTTATAAAAATGATAACGCCAGCTTTTGTCGCCATCAAACACAGCAATGGCATGGGTTGCATTACTGGTATCTAAAAGCTTTTTACATGCATGTGTTACACGAGAACAACACGTTTGTATCATCTGCTCGTCGCTGTGATGTTTTTGATTAGCGTCAACGGCGTAAATGCGCCTAATTAAATTAAGCGCATCGATAAGAAGTAAATGGGGTTTCAAACTATAAAACTCATGCTTTTATTTTGTAACACGGAACGTATTTGCTGCCAGGGAGTTTCATACGGCCTTGATCAACAAATGCTTGTAATAACGTATCCATATTTTCCATAAGGGCAGGTTCGCCGCTTAAAACATATGGACCGTTTTGCTTAATGGCTTTAACGCCTTCGTCTTTTACATTTCCAGCAACAATACCTGAAAAAGCCCTGCGTAAATTAGCTGCTAGTAGCTGTTTTGGTTGATCAAGATGTAAATCCAGACTTGCCATATTTTCATGTGTTGGTGCAAAAGGTTGTTGAAAGTCGTTATCTATTTTTAATGTCCAGTTAAAGTAATAAGCATCGCCTTCACTTTTACGGTAATCACGAACATTAGCCATCGCTGATTTTAGCTTTTGACCCACTAATTCAGGGTCATCAATAATAACTTCAAACTTATCCAGTGCTTCTTTGCCGAGTGTTATTTCAACAAAATCACATAGCTCTTTAAAGTACGCTTCACTTTCACTAGGGCCCGTTAAAATAACCGGTAAGCATTGTTTGGTATTATCAGGGTGCAGTAATATGCCTAATAAATATAACAACTCTTCGGCTGTGCCTGCGCCACCAGGAAAAATGATAATCGCGTGAGCTGTTCTAATAAACGCTTCAAGGCGTTTTTCAATATCCGGTAAAATAACTAACTCGTTTACAATAGGATTTGGTGGCTCGGCAGCAATAATGCTTGGCTCAGTTAATCCTAAGTAGCGGTTGTCGGTATTACGCTGTTTTGCATGGCCAATAGTGGCGCCTTTCATTGGGCCTTTCATGGCACCAGGGCCACAACCGGTACAAATATTTAAGCCACGTAAACCAAGTTCGTAACCTACTTGTTTTGTGTATTTATATTCCACTTCGTTTATTGAGTGTCCACCCCAGCAAACAACCATATTGGGTTCGCTTTTAACGCGCAGTGCACCCGCATTTCTGAGCATATCGAATACCATATGCGTAATCGCTTTTTGCTCTTTTAAATCTTTTTCGTATTTTTGACAAATAAATAAAATATCACGAATTACAGAGAATATATGTTCGTGAATACCGGTAATTATTTCGCCATCAACAAATGCTGTTTCGGGTGGGTTTTCAAGCTCAATTTTAATACCTCGTTCGCGGCTTACTAAACGAATATCAAAATCTTGGTATTTGTCGTATATATCGTTACTTTCGTCAGTATGGCTACCTACATTAAGCACTGCAAGTACACAATTTCTAAATAACTTATAACGCTCACTAGCAGAAGATTGTTCTAATAAATCAACTTCTAATTGCGAGAGTAAATCTAATACCCCAGTTGGGTTTAACTGTATTAACATAGACGTTCTCCTTACTGCTAAATCGTAAAACTGCTTGTCATAAAGTTATAATAGCTATGACATTATTTACTGGTACAAAGTCTATCTCGCCCTGAGTTTTTGGCCTTATAAAGAGCTTCATCTGCTCTATCAAATGCTATGAGCGGGGTATCGTCTTTTTTAAATTGAGTTGCACCAACTGAAATAGTGATTTCAATTTGTTTATCTCTGAATTTGAAGGGGATATTTTTAATTGCTCCTCTTACTTTATCCAAGGGTAAGGTTGCGTTTTCTAGCGATACCCCAGGCATTAAAAGTACAAATTCTTCACCGCCATAACGCGCTATAAAATCAGATTTTCTGACTGATTTTTGCAATGCTTTTGATATAACCTGAAGGGTTATGTCGCCGGCTGTATGGCCAAATCTATCATTTATAGATTTAAAGTGGTCAACATCAATAACTGCAAGCGTAACATCTGATGGCTGCACATTAAACAAATGCATTTCGTGATTATAGCGTTCATCAAATGCGGCTCGGTTAGGCAGTTTTGTAAGCCCATCAAGTAAGCTTTTAAAGCGCTGCTCATTTAAGCGTTTTTTATAAGTAGTTAACTTATCTTCTAAAGTAATAATTCGTTTATTTATTTCACTAAAACTAGATGTAAGCATTTCTCTATCTTTTCGTTCTAATTTTTCTTTTGCTATAAAATCTTCGCTTAGTGATTTTAGCTCGTTATCAACGAGTTCTTTTAAAGATGAGATTGACGTTGCTTTTTGGGTTTGCTCATTAAGATTTTTTATTTTTAGTTCTATACTTTTATTTAATGAGTCAAACTCAACCTCCATTGACTCAGAGTGCTTGCTAGTTGAGATAATAGAGTTGTGTAAATCTTCGAGGGTTTGATTCAATGAAACTAAAAAGCTTTGCGCCGATTTACGCTCTTTACTAATGTTTTTTACTACGACTTCAATTATGTTAATCGCGACGTCGAGTAACGCATCGACTGTGTCGCTTTCAGTAATGTTATTTTTTATATTATTAATTTGCAGTGTAGCTTCTTCTTCAAGAACAAGTTCATTAGCTAGCTCAAGCAGCTTCTTTGCATGAGTTTGTTTCGCTCGGCGTTTCTTATCAACCTCAGGGTCTTGTT
This sequence comes from Pseudoalteromonas sp. TP27, assembly GCF_056470645.1. NCBI lineage: Bacteria > Pseudomonadati > Pseudomonadota > Gammaproteobacteria > Alteromonadales > Pseudoalteromonadaceae > Pseudoalteromonas > Pseudoalteromonas sp. TP27. The sequence goes on from NZ_JARDAK010000003.1 coordinate 27,576, forward strand.
TAGTTATTAAAGCCTGATGATAAAAAGTAATAAGTTGATCAAGAAGTGGGATATAACCATGAGTTGACTGGACATTATTAATTTCGTTATCAATTAAGTTTCTTAGTGTTCTGCGAGTATCATCAGGTAAACCTTTGGTTTTTTGTAGTTGTTTACCGGCATTTTGCACACTGTTGAACAGATCTCGTTGCTGAGCTTGCTGAGTCGACTCTTGATTTTTAAGTAGCGTTAAAGTTTCACTAATAAGTGGGTAGAGATTCTCAAAGCTTACACCTTTATTTAGCACACTTCTAAATTTTGCAAGGCGGTTATCTAATTCAGTGTCAAGCCCTTTACAGCTCAACGATAATTTTGCCGTAAAATCACACAGGATATCTACTTGATGTTTACGTGCACTTTCAACAGCCATACGAGCATCAATTGCTTGTTTGAGCTTTTTGTCTGTTGCGTTAAATCTTTCGGACACCTAAGTATACCGCCATCAAATTAATTTTATTATCTTTAGTTTACAACAAATTTTTATTATGTGTAGTTATCTAGTAAAAAACTTAGAAATTTTAATAAGCTACTACATATAAACTCGTATACAGGGCAATTTGTCGTATTTAATTCACTTTTAAATAGCAGCTTGTTAGTCTTGCAAGCAATTAAGTTTCCACTAAGAGTTTCTATGAAAAAGTTATTAGCCCTTTCTATCCTAGCTGCATGTTCAGCACCTGTATTTGCCGATGTGAATTATTCTTTAGAAATTTCGCAACCACAGCACCATTTAGGTGATGTAAGTGTAGAGTTTCCAAAAACTGCGCAAGCACATCTTGATATAAAACTTCCTGCATGGCGTACGGGCCGTTACGAAATGCTAAACCTCGCCAATGGCATTCGTTATTTCAAAGCTAAAGATGAAGATGGCAAAGAGTTAAAATGGGAAAAAATTGACCACAGTACATGGCGTATTCACCTTAATGAGCCAACAGAAGTTAATGTTGACTACCAAGTGTATGCAAACGAACTTGGTAAGCGTGCTCGCCATATCGACGACAGCCATGCATTTATAGATGCGTCAGGTTTTTTTATGTTCAGTGAGGCGTTTCGCCAAGAGCCTGTAACCGTTAATTTAGACGTGCCTAAAAAATGGCGCTCAGTATCGGGTATGGATAATTTAAAAGGTAAAAATACTTTTAAAGCAGCTGATTACGACGTACTTGTTGATTCGCCAATCGAAACAGGTATTAATCAGTTACATACTTTTGAAGTAGACGGCCGTGAATATGATTTAGTTATATGGGGCGAAGGTAACTACGACGTAGAGCAAATGCTTACCGATCTTAAAAAATTAGTTGCCACTGGCAATGTAATTTGGGATGGCTATCCGTATGAACGTTATGTATTTATGGTTCATGCTACATCGGGCGCAGGTGGTGCTACAGAGCATTTAAATTCAACAATTATTCAACGTCCACGCGATCGATTTGGTAGCCGCGAAGATTACCTAGCCTTTATAAGTACCGCTGCGCATGAGTTTGTTCATACGTGGAATGTAAAAGCATATCGGCCACAGGGTTTAGTGCCTTACGATTACACGAACATGAACTACTCTAAATTGCTTTGGATTGCTGAAGGTTCAACAAGTTATTTTGAAGATCATTTAATGGTTCGCTCTGGTATTGAAACCACAGATGAATTTTTTAAAGTGATGAGCAAAACCATTAATCGCCATTTACAAACACCGGGTCGTGAAGTGCAAAGCGCAAGCGAAACAAGTTTTGATAAATGGATTAACCAAGGTGGCGATCATGCACGTAACTACAGCACCAACATTTATTCTGAGGGCTCGTTACTCTCTTTAGCTTTAGATATCGACCTACTTGAAAAAAGCCAAGGTAAAATAAGCTATCGCGACGTGCACAAAGCACTTTATAACAATCATAAAATGCCAGCCGGTTTTACAGACGTAGACGTGCTTAATATTTTAAAAGACTTAACAGGGCGTGATTACTCAAGCTGGTGGCAGGAAAATGTAGAATCGCCAGCCAGTATCAACTTTGATGAACTACTTACTAAGGTCGGCTTGAAATTTGAACGTCCAGAAAAAGCAAAAGCCCTCGCAAGCATTGATGCTACTGCTAAAAACACAGGTGAGCTACTCACCCTAAGCTACGTTCGCCGCGGTGGAAGCGCATGGAAAGCAGGTTTAACTACCGATGATAAAATTGTCGCTATAAACAAACATCACGTAGGTAAAGATTTAAAAACCAGCCTAGAAACGTTTAAAGCTGGCGACAAGGTAACGGTTGACTATCTTCGTCGTGATGCTCTTGAAAGTTTAACATTAGTGCTATCAGGAGATTTTGATAAACCCAAAAAAGTAGTTGCTGATAAAGACGCAACGCTTGAGCAAAAAGCACTGTTTAAAGCGTGGATAGGCGTAGATCATCCAAATGATGTAATTAGCAAATAACTATAATAATTATATTATTATGTTGATTTCATAACGTGATTCACAGTATTACAGTGTGGATCACGTTATGTGTTTTTTTAGTTTCATATATAAAGATAAGTAAATCTTGAATTCTAGTGTATTGAAATTAGGTATGTTAAAAATGAAATAATGTTAACAGAGGAAAGTTGCATGTTCTTTATACTAAGTTTATCAAAAGTAATTTCAAGACTAAATTAGTATCATAAAAAAAAAGAGTGAGCTATTAGGCCTGATAATTCATAGCAGACAGCTGCATTTTGACTCAAACATAATCTGTTTAGATGAAGTTGGTGTATGAAAAACAAACGATCGTCTTGTTTTATTACTAAAATCAAACTAATTACTAATTTAAGCGCATTTTTTAGAGAAAAATTAGTCATTAAATACTATTATTATTAGTAAGTTCTTCTTGATCCCTGCCATCGAAATGAAAATAGATAAAGTTGTAAATGCGTTAACTCATCAATTTGTTACAAATGACCCCCTCCATCAATTATTTGATGCGGTTAATGCTATTTCTGTGCAAGGATATGACGAACAAAGACGTGTAATTTATTGGAATAAAGGCAGTGAGTATCTTTATGGCTATAGTGCACAGGAAGCTTCTGGACAAAAACTTGAAGATTTAATTATTCCTCCCCCGATGCAAGACGCGGTTGTATCTGCTCATACAAATTGGCTTAATAATGATGAAGAAATCCCTGCAGCGGAGCTTACTCTGCGGCGTAAAAATGGCGCGCAGGTGTGTGTGTATTCAAGTCATGTAATGTTTATAAATCAATATAATATTAAACAAATGTATTGCATAGATATTGATTTAACCGATGTAAAAAAGGCCCAAGGGCAGGCCGTTTTCAAAGAAAAAATGCTTGAAACTATTTTCGAAGCAATTCCTGATTTATTTTTCTTAATGCAAGAAGATGGCACTATTGTTGACTATCATGCCAGCAATGAGAATAACCTCTATGTTAATCCTGATGTATTTATTGGTAAAAGCATGTTTGCTGTATTACCTGATGAAATTGCGATTAAATTTCAGGTTAATGTTGCCAAAGCACTAAAACAAAAAGTAATGATTAGCTTTGAGTACGAACTTAGACTGCCTAAAGGCACTGTTTATTTTGAAGCCCGTATAAATCATGTACCTCAATATGAGCAAGTCATGGTTATTGTTCGTGATATTACCGAACAACATAAATCAGATGAGTTAATACGCCATCAAGCCTATTTTGATAGTTTAACATTACTTCCTAATCGCTTTTTAGCGCTAGATAAGTTGTCTGAAATTTTGAAAAATGCAGATGAAAATAAAGGTAATGCCGCTGTTTGTTTTCTGGATTTAGATGATTTTAAAAAAATTAACGACTCACTAGGGCATGAAGTTGGCGATAAACTATTAATTGAAGCTGCTGCAAGACTTCAGCGAACTATCAGTGATAGCGGTATGGTAGGAAGGTTAGGGGGCGATGAGTTTATTGTATTATTACCAGATTTAACCTGTGCAAAAAGTGCGCTACGCATAATCGATAAACTCCTAAAAAACTTCAGAGAACCATTTAAAATAGAAGGCCGCAAATTAATGGTTACGTTAAGTGCTGGTATTGCTATGTATCCTGATAATGGTAGTTCAGCTTCAGATTTACTACGTAACGCAGATACCGCAATGTATCAAGCTAAAGCATTAGGCCGAAACACCTATTCTTTTTTTGCAAAGCAAATGAATGTAGTAATCCAGCGGCGTTTATCAATTGAAGAGCAAATGAGTGGTGCCCTTGAGCGTAATGAATTCGAACTATACTACCAACCACAATTAGATGTTAAAAATAAACACATCATTGGTGCAGAAGCGTTATTACGCTGGAATAACCCTGAGTTAGGGAATGTAACACCTGATGAATTTATTCCGATTGCGGAAAATACAGGATTAATTGTACCTATTGGTAAATTTGTAATTAGCCAAGCATTACATTTTTTAAATGAGTGGCAAAGCTCCTGTAAACGCGAACAAAAATATACAATGGCAGTTAACTTATCTCCTCGTCAGTTTAGAGATGAGGGGTTACTTCGCTTTATTCAAAATTCATTGATCGACGCTGAAGTAAATCCCGAAAGTTTAGAATTTGAAATCACTGAGGGAGTACTGATGAGTTGCCATACTAATGTTGTTGATATATTGACTGAAATTACGGCATTAGGCATTAACTTATCAATGGATGACTTTGGTACGGGTTATTCGTCATTAAGTTATTTAAGAGAGTATCCATTTAATGTGCTCAAGATAGACAGAAGTTTTATAGATGGCATTGTGTTAAATAATGAAGATTGCAATCTAGTGAGAGCAATCATTGCCATGTCGCACAGTTTAGGGCTGACAGTGGTTGCCGAAGGCGTAGAAACAAAAGAGCAACACACTTTATTAAACGAATTAGGCTGTGATTTTATGCAAGGCTTTTATTTTAGTAAGCCAATACCAGCAAAACAGTTTCTTGATTTTTCAATTAATTTTAAATAAAAAGTAAGATTAAACACTCGATTGTAACAAATCATTACACGGCTATTGACCTTATTATCGCATCGCGAGTAACCTGTTATAGAAACAAATAAAAAGGATTCTATAATGCGTTTAAAACCTCTTGTAGCTACATTAGCAGCCACATTTGCACTATCACTTTCAAGTAGCGCCATTGCCGATGAAGGCATGTGGCAACCACACCAACTTCCAGAGTTAGAATCAATTTTAAAAGCTAAAGGGCTTGAAATTGATGTTGAATCTATTTCTAAATTAACCGAATTCCCAATGAATGCGGTAATTAGCCTAGGTGGCTGTACAGCATCGTTTGTATCGCCAAAAGGCTTAGTGGTTACAAATCATCACTGTGTTTATGGCTCAGTACAATATAACTCAACGCCTGAGAACAACATTTTAGAAAATGGCTTTTTAGCTAAAAGTCCTGCTGAGGATTTACCAGCAGCACCGGGTTCACGCGTATACGTAACAAAAACGGTTACCAACGTAACAGATGAAGTAATTAAAGGTACTAACGAGCTAACAGCAAAAGCACGCTACGATGCACTCGAAAAAAACGAAAAAGCACTAGTAGCTCAGTGTGAAGCCGACGAAAGCTATCGTTGTAATGTATATTCGTTTCATGGTGGTTTAGAGTTTTACCTAATTAAGTCACTTGAAATAAAAGACGTACGTTTATCGTATGCACCAGCTATGGGCGTAGGTAAGTACGGTGGCGATATAGATAACTGGATGTGGCCGCGCCACACAGGCGACTTTGGTTTCTACCGTGCTTATGTAGGTAAAGATGGAAAACCTGCAGAGTACAGTAAAGATAACGTACCTTACGTACCAGACTCTTACCTAAAAGTAAGTGCCAAAGGCGTGCAAGAAGGCGACTTTGTAATGGTTACAGGCTACCCAGGGCGTACTAACCGCTACCGTATAGCAACAGAGGTAGATAACGTATTTAACGACAGCTACCCTAAAGCACGCGTTCATAACTCAAAATACGTGTCGCTTATTGAAGAAAACTCAGAAGATGGCAGTAAAGCGCGTATTGCTTACGAAAGCACCATTGCAGGTTACAACAACTATATTAAAAATTATGGTTCGATGATCGAAAGCTTTAAAAAAGGCACTATGCTTGAGCGCAAAAAACAGTTTGAGCAAGATCTAACACAATGGATCAATAGTGATGCTGAGCGTAAAGAACAATACGGAAGCGTATTAGGTGAGCTATCTGAGCTAATTGCGCAATCACAAGAGCACAGTGAACGCGACCGCATGTTAGGTTATGTGCACCGCTCACAAATGATCAGCACAGCACGACGTTTATACCGCTTAGCTTACGAAAAACAACAGCCAAATAGCGAACGTGAATCTGGTTATCAAGAACGTGACTTACCGCGCATTAAAGCAGGGCTTGAGCGCATGACGCGTCGTTATGATAGCAAAGTAGACAAAGCTATTTTACTGCACTTTTTAGAGCTATATGCAGCACTTCCAAAAGAAGAGCGTTTTAGCGACGTTGATAACGTGTTTAAAGTACAAAATGGGTTTGATAAAGCAACCCAAAGCGCGTTGCTAGATAGCATGTATGAACAGTCAAGACTTGATAATGCCACTGTTCGCACTTCATTATTTGAGCAATCGTTTAGCCAGCTAAATCAAAGCCAAGACCCATTTGTGCAGTACGCTAAAGCAATCTTTAAAGTAATGAAAGCTGAGGAAGATAAATCAAAAGCACTAGCAGGTAAATTACAAGCAGCTCGCCCAGAGCTAATGAGCGCAATCATTGCGTTTAACAAAGATAAAAACAAACCTGTATACGCCGATGCCAACAGCACATTACGAGTAACCTATGGCACCGTAGGTGGCTACTCACCTCAAGATGGCTTGGTAGCAACGCCGTTTACATCGCTTGAAGGGTTACTAGCTAAAAACACCGATGTTGACCCATTTAATGCGCCTAAAAAGCTACAAGAGCAAATTAAAGCTAAGCTTTACGGTAATTACACGGGTGGCATGAATACAGTACCCGTTAACTTTTTATCAAATGTAGACACTACCGGTGGTAACTCAGGTTCGCCAACACTTAACGGCAAAGCAGAGCTTGTAGGTTTACTGTTTGACGGTGTTTACGAAAGTATTATTGGTGATTGGGATTATAACCCAGAGCTTAATCGCTCTATCCACGTTGATTCACGCTACATGCTGTGGGTAATGGATAAAGTAGATAACGCACAAAACTTATTAGACGAAATGACAATCGTAAAATAAGTAATTGGTGAGATAAGAGAAGGGCGCTTACCGTAAAGGAAGCGCCTTTTTGTTGGGAGTTAACCGTTAATTGTTTTTCTTGTGTAGGCGGGAGTTTACCTCGCGCAATAAAGCAGAAGCGCAAAAACCCCAAAGCGCGGCATAAAGCCCCGCCCACCAATATAACCCCAGCCTTGTAGGCAGGAGTTTACCTCGCGCGCAATAAAGATAAACCCAAAAGCGCGGCATAAAGCCCCGCCCACCAATATAACCCCAGCTTTGTAGGCGGGAGTTTACCTCGCGCGCAATAAAGAAAAACCCCAAAGCGCGGCATAAAGCCCCGCCTACCAATATAACCCCAGCTTTGTAGGCGGGAGTTTACCTCGCGCAATAAAGCAGAAACACAAAACCCCAAAGCGCGGCATAAAGCCCCGCCCACCAATATAACCCTAGCTTTGTAGGCGGGAGTTTACCTCGCGCGCAATAAAGAAAAACCGCCAAAGCGCGGCGTAAAGCCCCGCCCACCAATGTAACCCCAGCTTTGTAGGCGGGAGTTTATCTCGCGCGCAATAAAGAAAAACCGCAAAGCGCGGCATAAAGCCTCACCTACCAATATAACCCCAGCTCTGTAGGCGGGAGTTTACCTCGCGCAGTAAAGTGATAACGGACAGAGCTTGTTGGACGAAATAGCCATCATAAAATAAGTAATATCGATTACATTAAGCTAGATAGTAGTTACGTACATTGTTAACTTTTTTAACGCCTCATAATCTTCTGGAGAATTGTATACACTTTCAAAAAGTGTAAAAGCAACATGGTCATTTTCTTTAAGCCAAGTGAGGCTACTTTTTGAACCAAAGAACCATTTGTCTCGCAAATGAAAATATGTTTCTAGTAAATTAAATTGTAAGTATGTTCTTCTGTGATTTCCTTCTAAATCCCCTTTAAGCACCCGTTTAAGAACTTTTAGCCTCAATTCAATGATGTTGCGCTTTTCTTTATGATTTAAAGGTACTGGCCCTTCATTAATTTTTACATTTATTTCTTGCAATAGTTTAGCGCCATATCCTAACCTATCAATAGCGCAGAATGCTTTACCCATTTGGGCGAACTTAACTGGGTTTTGCATAGATTCTGTGGGATAGAGCCATGCATCAAGGAAAATTCCATTGGAATCTCTGAAGTCTTCAGGCACGGGTGGAGAATCAAGAAAACAAGCCATGTCTACGTCGCTCTCATCCGTAGCATCACCTCTTGCTCTGGAACCGTAGATTATTATGGTATGTGGATTGTATTTATCAACAACCTCATTAACTGCTAATTCTGTCATTTTATCCATCTAAAAACCTTATCTGTAAATGCAAGTATTTGACGCTATATTTAAAGCGGAATGTTACAGAAAAACTAATGATAACGGTATGTATTATTAGTGAGGTATAATTTTTTAGTGTTAATTTCGTATGCAAATATTATTGAATAATAGCTAGTCTTACAGATGGTTATTTACTTGCGTCAAGTTGATGTTATTTATGGTGTAGTTTACTTTTAGAAAGTACCCATAATGTTTATTGAAACTAGGCCGTATCTGCATACCTAAGTGTTTTAATATTGAATAACGAATTTATAAAATATCGGCTTAACGCCATTTTTAACTTAAATCAAACTACCTCAACATCCTTTAATATATTTCATGTGCATTTTATAACCAAGAAGTGCTAGGTTAGTGGTAAATTAATTGAAGGAAATAATTATGAAATTAGAGTCATTAGCACTGCACCATGGTTACGAATCTGAAGCTACGACTAAATCTGCAGCCGTTCCTATTTACAATACATCATCGTACACATTTGATAACACCCAACATGGCGCTGATTTATTCGATTTAAAAGTACCCGGAAATATCTACACCCGCATAATGAACCCAACCAATGCCGTACTTGAACAACGTATTGCTGCAATGGAAGGGGGCATCGGTGCGCTGGCTGTTGCCTCTGGGATGGCTGCTATTACGTATGCTATTCAATGTTTGTGTGAAGTCGGTACTAATATTGTAAGCACCAGCCAAGTGTATGGTGGCACGTATAACTTATTTGCCCATACATTACCTAGGCAAGGTATTGAAGCGCGCATGATTAAGGCTGATGACTTTACAGCATTTGAGAATGCCATTAATGACAACACCCGCGCCGTTTTTTGCGAGTCAATTGGTAATCCGGCAGGTAATATTGTTGATATTGAACGCTTAGCACGTATTGCACACAGTAAAGGCGTGCCGCTTATTGTTGATAATACCGTGGCTACGCCGTATTTATGCCGCCCATTTGAGCTGGGCGCCGATATAGTGGTTCACTCACTTACAAAGTATATAAACGGGCACGGCACTGCCATTGGCGGCATGATTGTCGACTCTGGTAAGTTTGATTGGAAAGCCAACGCCACGCGCTTTGCAATGATGAACGAGCCCGATCCGTCGTATCACAATGTGGTGTATACCGAAGCATTTGCTGAAGCTGCATTTATTGGACGCTGCAGAGTAGTGCCACTGAGAAATACCGGCGCAGCGCTTGCGCCTAAAAACGCATCTGACATTTTAATCGGCCTTGAAACCTTAGGCTTAAGAATGGATCGCCACTGCGAAAATGCACAGCAGTTGGCTGAGTATTTAGAAAATCATCCAAAAGTGCTTTGGGTTAATTACGCAGGGTTAAAATCAAGTCCGTATAACGCAATGAGTCAAAAAATTACCAGTGGTAAAGCATCCGGTATTTTAAGTTTTGGTATTGCTGGTGGGCTAGAGGCTGGTACTCGTTTTATTGATGCGCTAAACATGATTTTACGTCTAGTTAATATTGGCGATGCCAAGTCGCTTGCGTGTCATCCTGCGTCAACCACACACCGCCAATTAAACGATGAAGAATTAGCAAATGCGGGCGTAAGTCGCGATTTAATACGTTTGTCGGTCGGTATTGAAAACATTGTAGATATAATGGCAGATGTAAGCCAAGCGCTCGATAAAGCATAACGTTAATTTATAGCCTCGAGATATCGAGGCTTTAGCTTTATTACGTTTTTGTGATATCTGCTCGTGGTGTTTCTAAAATCGTTTTTTTTTCATCTTCAGATAATATTATCCAATCAAAGATTTCTTCGTTGGTACGCCCGCAACCAGTGCAATAACCGCTGCGGCGCTCACATATTCCTAGGCAATCAGTTTTAAATTTAGATGGTTTTTTGTTTTGATTTAATTGGCGCATAATTAAAGTCCTAACGGCGGTGCAATTTCAAAGCGAGTAGTGAACCCATTACTTTCTTGATTGGTAGAGAGTGTAATTACTGGGGTTTTAGTATCAAGTACAAAGGTGCTGTAAATTGAACTTGCGGTTTCTTTTTGGCTTTCAAACCAGCCTGCTTTGGTTAAACATTGGCGTAATTGTAGGGCTAGTTTTTGATGAGATTTTATTGTTTTAGTTTGTGTTTTAACAGGCGTTTGGCATTGGTAGCTTGCTTGCTCTGACTTATTTAATGTAACCGTACAGGCTGCCCCAATAATATGAGTATTAGTACGCCATTGATTAGTAAACTGGTTAGTTACTTTATCTGTTTTTATTGAATTAAAACCAGACTCATAACTGCTTATAAGGTTATTTATTGGGCTGCATTCATCAAGTATTACTGTGTTTTTTACAGACTGATTCGTTGTAGTAGTGGTTGCTGTAGTTGTAGCAGTCTGATTAGTTTTGCCCGTACAGCCCGCTAAAATAAACGCGACAAATAAAATAAATGCGACGAAGGAAGGAGTTATATAGTTTTTCATAGTTCACAGTAACCGAATAATTGAGCCTCGCACTATACCATATATAATTTACTCAATTAAAAGCGAAAAACAAAAAGGCCCATAAAATATGAACCTTTTGTAATTTTCTGTAACAGGTGCTATTTATGGCGACCTTGTAAGCATTTAACTACATCTTCAAGGGCTAAGCCTTGACGTTGTAGCAATACAGTCAGGTGATAAATTAAATCAGCAGACTCGTTTGTTAGCTCATCGTTATCGTGTTTCATAGCGGCAAGGGCAACTTCTACGCCTTCTTCACCTACTTTTTGACAACTACGGCTTAAGTCTTTTGCAAATAATGAGGCTGTGTAGCTTTTTTCAGGGTCGTCGTTTTTACGCGCAACAATCACATCTTCTAATTGTGCTAAAAAGCTTAAACTTGGTTTTGCATCATCACCAAAACAACTTTGTGTGCCTAAGTGGCACGTTGGGCCTTCTGGGTTGGCAAGTACTAAAATTGAATCGTAGTCACAATCGGTATGCACAGATACTACGTTTAAGTAGTTTTCTGAAGATTCACCTTTAGTCCATAAACGCGATTTTGAACGCGAGTAAAACGTTACTTTATTGCTCTCAAGCGTCACTTTTAATGCTTCGCTGTTCATAAAGCCTTGCATTAAAATAACACCAGAGCGGGCATCTTGAATAATAGCAGGGATCATTTCACTTTTAGCGAAATCGACTTGATCTTGGTTTTGTTGTGTTACTTGCATAATCTTGCTGCCACTTGGTTATCTGTTAAAAATTGTTTAAGTTCGCCAATGTTAATCACATTTTTATGAAAAACGCTGGCTGCTAATGCACCATCTACTTTGCTTTGTTTAAATACATCAACAAAATCTTGCATACTACCCGCACCGCCTGAGGCGATTAAAGGAATGTGACATAGCTCGCGAATTTTACTGAGTTGCTCGTTATCGTAACCGTTACGAACGCCATCTTGGTTCATACAGTTTAATACAATTTCGCCTGCGCCTAAGTCTTGTACGCGCTCAACCCACTCTTGCGTTTTATAACGCGTACGGCTTGATGCATTAGGATCGCCAGTTAATTGATAAACTAAATACTCGCCAGTAGTCTCATCAAAAAAGCTGTCTATGCCGACTACTACACATTGCTTACCAAACTCATCGTGTAATTCTTTAATAAGTTCAGGGCGCGCAATAGCAGGGCTGTTAATACTTATTTTGTCTGCACCGCGCTCTAAAACGCGCGCTGCATCAGCTACCGATTTAATACCGCCGGCTACACAAAATGGAATATCGATATTGCGTGCAATACTCTCTACCCAATTTACATCAAGAAGGCGTTTTTCAACGCTTGCACTTATTTCGTAAAAAACCAGTTCATCAGCACCAGCTTCACTGTAAGCTTTAGCCATTGTTAAAATGTCGCCAACTATTTCATGACCTTTAAACTTCACGCCTTTAACTACTTGGCCGTCTTTAACGTCTAAGCACGGGATTATGCGTTTTGATAACATGCCAATGCCTCCTCAACGCTAAATGCGCCATCAAGCAGTGACTTACCTAATATAACGCCGCCGACACCAAGCTCTTTAAGCTTTTTAATGTCGTCAAGTGAGCTTACGCCCCCTGAGGCTTGCACTTTAATTGTGCTGTTGTGGCGAGTCAGGTCTTCGTAAAGCTCAAACGATGGGCCCGTCATTGTGCCATCTTTACTGATGTCCGTGCATAAAAAATCAATAACACCTAAGCCTACGTAAAAATCAACCAGCTCAAGTAAACCAAACTCAGATTCACTTAACCAACCGTGCGTAGCAGGTGCCCAGCCAGTGGCTGTTTTATTTACATCAAGGGCAATAACAAAGTGCTCTGCGCCAAATTGTTCAATCCAGGCTTTTACTTGTTCGCGTTTTTCTACTGCCATTGAACCAATAACAACTTGGTTTGCACCGGCTTTTAGCCAATCACTTACATCTTGCTCTGAGCGAATACCGCCGCCCACTTGGTACGGTACGTTAAGCGCTTTGGTTGCAGCTTGAATATGTTTCCACTGTTTTTTACTTGGATCGCGTGCACCTTCTAAATCAACAAGGTGTAGTTTACCTGCGCCGCTGTCGGCATATTCTTTTAAACGCGCGCCAAGTTCGAAAGGGTAAAACTGTGCTGTGTCGTATTTACCTTGGTACAAGCGCACAATTTGATTTTGTAATACGTCTAATGCTGGAATAATCACAAATAATCTCTTTTTTGTTAGTTAATGGGCAGCTTACAACTGCCAATCAACAAAATTTTGTAATAAACGTGCGCCAACTTTTGCGCTGCGCTCTGGGTGAAATTGCATGCCAGCGTAATTGTCTTTAGCAACAATGGCTGAAAAGGTTTGACCGTATTCGCCGCTAACTAGTGTGGCGTCGTTTACTGTGTGCGCAAAGCTGTGAACAAAATACACTTGCTCATCAAGCGTTAGCCCTTTAGTTAACGCATGCTCTTTGTTAACGCTTAAGTTATTCCAACCCATATGCGGCGACGTTAAATTGCCTACATCGAGTGCTTTTACTTGTCCTGGTATTTTACCTAGGCACTGTACGTTACCTTCTTCGGTGCTTTCGCACAGTAACTGCATACCTAAACAAATACCCATAAGCGGGCGCTGGTATTCATTTATAGCTTGTTGCCAGCCGTTATCTACTAGGCGTTTCATAGCAACCGATGCATGCCCTACACCTGGCAATATAGCGCGCTCAAAATCCGCTAATTGCTCTGGTGATGTAATTACTGTTGGCATTTGCCCTAAGCGTTCAAACGCAAAGCGTACTGAATTAATATTGGCACAACCGGTGTTAATTATGGCAATCATAAACATCCCTTAGAGCTGGCTGTTTGTTGGGTCGTATCTTGTGCTACTGCCATACGAAGGGCGCGCGAAAACGCTTTAAATAAACCTTCTACTTGGTGATGACAGTTACCGTCGCTTACCGATAAAATAAGGCTAATAGCGGCGTTATCACTTAAACTTTTGAAAAAGTGCTCAACCATTTGTACATCTAAATCGCCAGCTTTTTCACGGCTAAAGTTGGCGTTTAATACAAATGATGCACGACCCGATAAATCAATTTGCGCTTCAGCTTTACACTCATCCATTGGTAGCGCAAAACCATAGCGTGCAATTTGCGATTTAGTACCTAGAGCTTGTTTTAGTGCAACACCGAGTGCAATACCAATGTCTTCAACAAGGTGGTGCTCATCTATGTGTAAATCGCCTTTGGCTTTAATGTTTAAACCAATGTTTGCGTGCGTACGAATTTGATCAAGCATGTGATCAAAAAAGCCAAGTCCGGTGTCTATGCTGCCATTTTTAGTTTGATCTAAGTTTATGGCTACATCAATTTGGGTTTCTTTAGTGTTGCGTGTAACACGACCTTCGCGGTTTGCAGTGGTCAATTTAGTTACTATTGCACTCCAATCGCCGTCGTATAAAATACCTTCACAACATAAGTTTTGAGCAAGGCCAATATCAGTTTCACGGTCGCCAATAACAAAAGAGCGTGCTAAATCTACTTTGCCTGAGCGCATAAGCTCGGTAAGTAAGCCTGTTTTAGGTTTACGGCAATCGCAGTTTTGCTCGTTAAAGTGAGGGCAAATTAATACTTCGTCAAAGTTAATACCTTGGCTTTGCATTATGTCCATCATTTTGTCTTGTGCAATATCAAAGTCAGCAGTAGGGAAGCTGTCTGTGCCTAAACCATCTTGGTTTGAAACCATCACTAAACGGTAACCTGCAGCTTGTAATTGTAATAACGCAGGGATAACGCCAGGTAAAAATGCTAGCTTTTCAAGGCTATCTACCTGCTTGTCGGTAATTGGCTCTTCAATAATAGTGCCGTCGCGGTCGATAAATAAATAGGGGTTACTCATGATACTTCGTTTCCTGCTAAAGATGCTGCGGTAGCTGGCGTTTGTAAGCCATCTAACCAAATTTTTACTTGTTCAAGTTCTTGTTCACTGCCAATAGAAATTCGTAGCCAGTCGTCTTCACCGTATAGCGTAAAAGCGCGCATAACTAAACCTTGCTCAAGTGCAATTTTAAAATAGTTTTTATCGGCTAATTTTAAAGTAACAAAGTTACCTTCACCAGTGAGAATTTTTAATACAGCAGGTGAGGCGTTTAGCCAATCTACCAATTTAGCTTTTAAGCTGTTTAAAATAGTCACTTGGCGGCGCATTGATGTAATTGCGTCGGGTGCAATTGCTTGCGCAGCAATACTTGCCACTACGCCCGATACCGGATACGGCGCAATCACTTTACGAATTGGTGCAAGTACACTTGCTTGTGCAAGGGTAAAGCCGGTTCTAAGTCCTGCTAGCGCAAAGGCTTTAGATAACGTACGCAGTACGACTACATTACTAAACTCATTAATAAGTTTAGTGGCACTTTGCTCTGGACAAAACTCTATATAGGCTTCATCAACAATTACCAGTGCAGAACCCGTAAGTGCTGTTGCAATTGCTTTTACTTTATCAAGAGGCGTTAAGCTGCCCGTTGGGTTATTAGGATTACAAATAAATACCAGTTTTGAGTTACCCACCGTTGTTACTATTTCATCAACACTGCCACTTAATAATAATTCTTGCGTAAGTGCATTAATGCCAACGTTGTGTGTATCGGCGGTTACTTTGTACATACCGTAGGTAGGTAAAAATAACGCGATGCTGTCTTTAGCTGGCTCACAGTATGTGCGTACTAAAAGCTCTATGCCTTCATCTGCGCCGCGCGTCATTAAAACATTTTCGCTTTCAAGCTCTGTATAAGCTGCGTAGCGGTCAATAACCAGTTGCGGCTGTGGATCGGGGTAGCGATTTAAATCTTCAATACTCAGTTCAAGATTTTTAGCATACGGGCTTTCGTTAGCATTTAGCCACGTAGTACCGGTTAGCTTTTCACTTTTTGCAGAGCTATATGCAGCAAGGGCTGCAATGTTTTCAGGTAATAAGCTAGACGCTTGTGCGATCTCATTGCTCATTTTTAATTGCCTCTAAACGAATTGAAACCGCATTAGCGTGGGCATCTAGGCCTTCTGCATCTGCAAGTGGTAAAATAGCTTTCGAAAGCTCAGTTAATCCACTTTTACTTATTGTTTGTACGGTATACGTGCGGAAAAAATCAAGTAAGTTTAAGCTTGAGTACGTTGCACTGTAGCCATACGTTGGTAATACGTGGTTAGTACCCGATGCGTAATCGCCTGCTGATTCTGGTGTGTAATCGCCTACAAATACTGAGCCTGCATTTTTAACTTTATCTAGGTAAGGTGCTGAATCAGCTAATTGTAAAATTAGGTGCTCTGGACCGTACTGCGCTGATACATCAAATGCCTGCGCAACTGAATCAACTAAAATAAGTGATGAGTTAGCTAGTGCTTTTTCGGCTGTGTCTTTTCGGCTTAAGTTAGCAAGTTGGCGAGTAAGCGCCTGCTGAGTTTGTTCTATAATATTCTCGCTGTTACATAATAAAATAACTTGCGAGTCAGCTCCGTGCTCTGCTTGTGAGAGTAAATCGGCGGCTATAAATTCTGGGTTTGCACGTTCATCTGCAATAACTAATACTTCAGACGGACCTGCTGGCATATCAATTGCCATACCCGGGATAGTTTGCGCAACAAGCTGTTTAGCCATTGTTACAAAGCTATTACCAGGGCCAAATATTTTGTTCACTTTAGGAACCGATTCGGTGCCATACGCCATTGCTGCAATTGCGCCTGCGCCACCACTTTCTATTAACGTAGTGATACCACATAACTTAGCTGCGTATAAAATAGCAGGGTTAATGGCTTTATCACCTTGTACCGGTGTAGCAAGTACAACGGTTTTTGCGCCGCTTAACTGTGCTAATACACCTTGCATAATAACCGACGATGGCAGTGGAGCACTGCCACCGGGTACATAAATACCGACTGCTTCGATGGCTTGATATTTCAGTTCACATACAACGCCTGGTTGGGTCGATAATTTAATATCTTTTGGCAATTGCGCTTCGTGAAAACGTTTAACGTTTGCATAAGCGGTATCAATTGCGTATTTAAGCTCCGCACTTAGTGATTGCTCTGATGCGTTAATTTCATCAAGCGGAACACATAGGCGAGGGTTAGCTCTATTATCAAACTCCTTAGCCATGCTAAGTAAGGCTTTATCGCCTTGCTCTTTTACATTAGCTAAAATAGTTTTACATATAGCTTCAACCTTGGCGCTGGCAGAAACTGCAGGGCGCATTAGCGCCGCTGCTTGTACTTGTGAAGATTCCTCATTCCAACGAAGCATGGCACTTACTCCATCATTTTTTCAATTGGCATAACTAAAATAGAGTTAGCGCCTAGGGCTTTTAACTGCTCCATTGTTTCCCAAAATAATGTTTCGCTGCTTACCATGTGAAGTGCTACGTATTCATCGTTACCAGCAAGGGCAAGTAGAGTAGGTTGACCAGAACCAGGTAAAATTTCACAAATTTCATCAAGTTTGTTTTTTGGAGCGTGTAGCATGATGTATTTGCTTTCTTTAGCTTGTCTAACACCACGTAGGCGCGGCATAAGCTTATTGATTAGTGCTAGTTTGTCAGTGTCTTGAAGATCTTTATTTTGAATTAAACAGGCGTTTGATTCTAAAATTGTATCGCCTTGAATCAAGCCGTTAGCTTCAAGTGTTGCGCCAGTAGATACCAAATCACAAATTGCATCAGACAAACCTGCACGCGGTGCTACTTCAACAGAACCCGTAAGCATTACTGTACTTGCGTTAATGCCTTCGCGCTTTAACCACTGAGTTAAAATTTCTGGGTAGGTAGTAGCAATACGTTTGCCTTCAAACCAGCTCTTATCGCGAGCGCCAAGCTCTTGTGGCCATGCAAGTGCAAGACGACAGTAACCAAAGTCTAGTTTTGAAAGTTTAGTTACTTCACTTGGAACACCTTGGCGCATCCGTTCTGCTTGAACTTCTACTAGTACGTTTTCGCCAACTATGCCTAAGTCACATACACCGTCCATTACTAAACCCGGAATATCGTCATCACGCACACGTAGTACGTCAATTGGCATATTAGTTGAGTGTGCAATTAAGCGTTGTTCACGAAGGTTAAGTTTAACACCTAACTGTTTTAGCAGATCTTGACAATCTTTAGATAGGCGGCCACCTTTTTGAATGGCGATACGTAGACGATTACTGTTGTTCATTATTCATTTTCCTTTAATTTAAAAACTAAAAACCCCGAGGGGAACCTCAGGGCGAAAATGAATCAATGTTATTTGAATCGCCAGAGGTTCCTTTTAGGAATAACCTCTCAGCGAAAGACCTGACAGGTTATTCCGGTGAATGGTGGTGATGATGTACTGTTGTCAGGTTTAAGCGCATTTTTTATCCTATGTAACTGCCCGTTGTTTTGTTAACGTGCAGTTGTTATCTGTTTAAATAAATTTCGCATTCATAAAAACATAAACAGCTATATTATGGCAAGTTTTTTTTAGCTTAATTAAAGCATATGTTATAACTGTCGATAATATTAAGATAATAAGCGCAATTTTAACGAATAATTGTTTGTTTATCATTCAAATTAAGCATTTTGATAATCAAACAGTTAAAATAAGGAAGTACGTATGGATATTATGATCCCTTATTTAGGAAGAATAACTAGGCTAGAAGTCGAGTCAAAAAGTGCTTTTCATATTGCGGGTGTGCAAAGTGGCGCTGTGGCTGAAAAAGTTAAACTAGAGAATAAAAAAAGGCGTGAGTTACAAAAAAAGAAAAAGCTCAATATACTTGATGATCAAAATAATAAAAAAAATTCTAAACTAGATGATGACGAAAACCCCCATTTAGATACATGGGCTTGATAATAGCAACTTTACTAAATACATAAGCAATCAACTCAAAAAGGCCCTTGCGGGCCTTTTTACTATGTATTTTGCTTATTCCAATTAGCTTAAACTCTTAAGCAGATTGGCATTACTTCTGGCTTTTACTTTTGAATATATAAAAGCTAAATATAGCGAATACACAAACTTGAGCCACAATACCTTGCCATGTTGACTTTATACCAAGCCATGCAATATCAAAGCTAATTGGTAGTGACGCAATACCTATTATATCGGCCTCTTGTAATGCAATAACGGCTTTGCCCATAAGCACAAACGAGAGTGCGAATAATAGGTAAGTGGTAATTGCAAAAAACTTAGCAACCGGTAATTTAATTGAGTATTTAATTAATACCCACGTAATAATAGCCAGTATTGCTACACCGATGGCAAAACCCGAAGCAATAGATGAATATTGAGCAGGCGAGCTTTGTGTTAATAATGACTGGTAAAATAGTACGGTTTCGAATACTTCACGGTATACGGCAATAAAAGAAAGCCCTGCTAATCCCCATAATGTACCCGACTCAAGACGCTTATCTATATTGTCTTTTATGTATTTTTGCCATTGTTGCGCACTTGTTTTACTGTGCATCCATACGCCAACATACAGCAAAATAACAGCGGCAAACAATGCACCAGCACCTTCCATAACTTCGCGACTTGCACCACTTATTTCTATTAATGTTTGCGCCGCAGCCCACGTTAAACCACCTGCAATAAGTGCGGTTACCCAACCAACATGTACATATTTAAGCGCGTCTTGGCGTTTAGTTTTAATAAGCACAGTCATAAGGGCAATAATAACGAGGAGTGCTTCTAAACCTTCGCGTAGCAATATAACTAAACTTGCTGAAAGTAGGGCGCCATCAGTTAGTTTTGTTTCGTTTAGCATGCTATCTGCTTTAGCGAGTTGAGCTAGCGCCGCACTTACTTTTTCGCCAACGATGGCAGTATCTTTCTCGTTTTTGAAGGTTTGACGCAGGTTCATCAGTTGTACTTCGATGTTTTTACGCAAAGTTTCGTCGTAAGCATTTAAGTTATTTTCAACAAGCTCAAAGCCATCTAGGTATGCGCTAATTGCTAAGTCACTCGCTTGAGAGTAATTACCTTTAGCATGCGCTGCTTGCGCTGCAAGTAACTGCGTTCGAGTAACCGTTATCGGATTTTTTTTACCGGTAAATAATTGCTCTGGATTACCACGTAACCATTTAACGTAATGTGCTTGCGCTTCACTTTGACCCGCTGATAATTGTGCAGGGTTTAGGTTTACAATTTGCGAAGCCGTAATATTTTGCTCTACATTTTGTGGTTTTTGAACATCTTTAAATGCCAAGCTACCTACATAAAGAGCTAAAGACCAACGTTGTTGTTCGTTAAATTGTGTAAAGGCAACCATTGGCGTGTCGTTAATGCCGTTACTTACAGCGTCAAACAAGCCCATTAATGAGCGGTTAGTTGCGCGTTCTTCATCGGTAAAGTTGGTAGGCTCTGGTGATAAGTTTTTTGCAAGCGGGCCGTCGCCTTGACCACTTGGGCCGTGACACATTGAACAGTTAGCAGCAAAAAGCGCTTTGGTTTGCTCAACCGGTAGTAACGATGTAGGTAAAGATAGCTGCGGCATAAAGGTAAGTAGCGACTCACGAAGCGCAGAGCTTGCTGCACGTACATCGGCAACGCTTGCTTTATTGGCAATCGCTGTATGCAGAGCTTTAGCTTGTGCCTTTACTGTATCAAACTCATTTGTTTGGCTTGATAGCTGCCCAGCTTGCTCAATAATAACGTGCGAAAATTCAGTCATTTCTTGATATTCGTCGGGGTCGAGTATTTCACCATTCCCAACAGCTGCCACGTAATCAACACCTACGTACTCTGCAAGCTGTGCAATTTGCTTTATTTTTATTTGTTGATCGGGTGAGGCAGAAACGCTAAAGCTTGCCGTCATCATGATCAAAAGTGCAAAAATGAAATTAAGCTGACGCTTGCTTACAGACACAAAGTTAATAAACATGTGAGAATTATTTATGGACATTGAAAAGCCCTGCAGAGGAAAAGCCAAAATTATAATTGTTTTCATTTGCATTTCAAGCAGATTAATTTAAACAAAGCAGATAAATAAAAAGGATAACAATTTATAGAACTTTAAAGTGTTTTTGTAACACGTGAGTAACAGTAACCAAGTGATTTTTATAATAACTTGGTTACTGAATATGTTGCGGACAAAGCATTTATTACTTGGCTTGCTCAGCTGACTTAATGCTGCTTTGAATAAGCGGCGAAATAGTTAAGCCTTGTACAATAATAGAAAATATAACCACTACGTAAGTAACAATAACGATTAAGTTATGTAAGTCAGAGCCGCCTACAAAAACTTGCTCGCGTGGTATAGCTGCCGCCATTGCCAGTGCTAGACCTCCACGTAGACCACCCCAGGTTAAAATTTTAACACTGTGTTTATCGTAAGTTCTAAAGCGTTTAAAAATTACAAATGGTGCGCCTACACTTATAAAGCGTGCTAGTAATACAACAGGTACCATTAATAACCCTAAACCAATTTCGCCAAGCGTGATTGGCATAGTGACTATTAGCATACCTATTATTAAAAATAGTAGAGCATTTAAAAAGCTGTCAGTTGCATGCCAAAAATCTTTTACGTAGCGCGTGTCTTCAGGGCCTGTGCGCTCAGTTGCTTTAGTGCGGGTGATATTACCCATTAATATGCCACTGGTTACCATAGCAAGTGCGCCAGATATTTCCCAAATATTTGCTGCAGCAAAACCTGCTGTTGGGATAGTTAAGGTAATTAATAAGCGAATGTTTACATCGCGGCTATTAATAATTAAAAAGTGACCAACTAATGCAATGACTAAACCAAACGCAATGCCCCCTATTGCATCAACAAAGAATAGCTCTGCTATGTCACCAAATTGTGCATCTGTGCCATAAAAAGCAACAGAAAATATAGTGGTAAATATAACTAAACCAATACCATCGTTAAATAGCGACTCACCTTCTACTTGAACTGAGATGCCTTCCGGCGCTCGCATTTGTTTAATAATAGCAAGTACAGCGATAGGGTCGGTTGGGCTAATAAGCGCACCAAACAGTAAACAATAAATAAAAGGGACATCAAAACCAAAAACTGAAAATAAATAAAAGCTCAAATAACCCACTATAAATGTGGAAGCAATGGTTGAAAACAATACCAGGGCAGTAATTTCCCACCGCTGCTTACGCAGGGCAAGTAGGTTTATTTCGAGCGCACCCGCATAAAGTAAAAAACCCAACATGCCTTTAAGTAGTAACTCGTTAAAGTCAATACTGGAAACAATTTGGGTCATTGCTAATGCGTTCTGATCGCCTAATAATTTAACTGCAACGATCAGCAATAAAGAAATAACCACAGAGCCGGTAGTAATGGCAATAGTAGTTTGCATTTTGAGGATGTACTGGTTTGCAAAGGCTATAAATATTGCAATTGCAGAGAGAAAACAAATGAGGTACCAAGCATTCATTGATTAACCTTAATTAACGAGAAAAGCATATGATTAAGCGGAATCTAAACATGCCTATGTTACTCCCGAGATATAGCTATGTCACAGTGTTTGTTCGACAAATTGTGTTTTTATTTTTAATAAAAATAGTTTTGGTAAATAAGACATTAAAGATGTTAAAGCTTCAGTCGAGCTTTTAAAAATAGGTTTGTTTTTTAGGCTTTTCGTTAAATTTAATAGTGTTTATATTGTAAAAATCACTTTATTAAATTTATACATCTTAATTGTGTTATTTTTATTTCAAATTGCTACTCAAAGTAAATAAATGTTTACATTGTGTTAATCGGATGTTTTTATTTTTTGGTGCTATTTTTTTAATTTATTGAATCTAAAGAATATAATTTATTTTTTAATACTTTAATTGTAAATTTTTTGTTTCATTTTCAATTGTATGATTTGTAACCTAGGATTGCTTTAATCGGGAACAAGATGTACCGATTAATAAAAGTATATTCAAACAAAATAAACAAATGGAGTGTAAACGTGAATTTATCAAAAATCACAATAGCAACACTTGCTGCCTTTACTTTGGTACAAGCATCAAGCGCAGTAGCTGCAAATAAAAAATATTTAAATCAACAAGCAAATATAAATAATTCAGCACAAAATAGTGTGTCTTCTGTTTTGATGGTCAGCCCTGATCAGTTAGTAGGTTTAGAGGCAGGAAATGAACTAGTTGTATTAAAAGAGATAAAAAGTAATAACGGTGATACTACTCGTCGTTATCAACAAACTTACAACGGCTTGCCTGTAATTGGAGATACGGTAAGTTTAACGTTTAGCAGTAGCGGGCAGTTAAAGCATGCTCATGGTGCAGCTGTATACGATATATCGAGTGACATAAATACAGTAGTGCCGAAGCTTAATCAAAAGCTTGCTATTGCAAAAGGTTTGCAAAAATCATCAGCAGCGGCCAAATCAGTTGGACTAAAAAAACACAATGAAAAATCACAATTAGCCATTTGGGTAGACAATCAAAGTAAAGCGCATCTAGTGTACGAGGTATCTTATGTTACTTATGGAAGTAATCCATCTCGTCCTTATCAAATCATTGATGCTAACTCAGGGGATGTGTTACTAAGCTTTGATAACCTACAACATGCCGATGCTACAGGTCCTGGCGGTAACTTAAAAACAGGGAAGTACATTTACGGCACTGACTTTGATAATTTAGACGTTAGTCAGTCAGGTAATAATTGTACGATGAATAACGCGAATGTTCGTACGATAAACTTAAATGGCGGTACAAGTGGAACGAGTGCTTATTCATTTACATGTCCTGAAAATACATTTAAAGAGATAAATGGCGCGTACTCCCCACTCAACGATGCACACTATTTTGGCAATGTGATTTTTAATATGTATAACGATTGGATTGGTACGCCGCCGCTTTCGTTTCAACTGCAAATGCGAGTTCATTATAGTAGTAACTATGAAAATGCATTTTGGGATGGCAGTGCCATGACCTTTGGTGATGGCCAAAATACGTTCTATCCACTTGTTAGCCTAGATGTATCGGCTCATGAAGTAAGTCACGGCTTTACCGAGCAGAACTCAGCTTTAGTTTACAGTGGAAAGTCAGGTGGTTTAAACGAAGCATTCTCAGATATGGCTGGTGAAGCGGCTGAATTTTACATGAAAGGGACAAACGATTGGTTAGTTGGTAAAGATATATTTAAAGGCAGCGGTGCTCTTCGTTACATGAATAATCCAACACAAGATGGTAGCTCAATTGATAATCAATCAAGCTACTCTTCAGGAATGGATGTTCATTATAGTTCTGGGGTGTTTAATAAAGCATTTTACAACTTAGCAACTACATCTGGTTGGGATACTGAAAAGGCATTTAAAGTGATGGCTCGTGCAAACCAATTATATTGGACTGCGAGTACTGACTGGGATCTTGCTGGTAACGGCGTTATGGATGCAGCTTGTGATTTAAATTACGATCCAAGTGAAGTTAAAGCAGCCCTAAGTGCTGTTGGCGTAAACTCTAATTTAAGCTCGGGTAGTTCATGTGGTACAACCACTCCCCCAGTGGAAGATGAAGCGTTATCTAATGGCGTTACTCGTACTGGTATAAGTGGCTCAGCTAAAGATCAGTTGTTTTTTACACTTGATGTACCAGCGGGTGCTAGCAATTTAGTATTTAATACTAATGGCGGCTCTGGTGATGCAGATTTATACGTACGATTTGGAAGTAAACCGACACTCAGCACTTACGATTGCAACAGTACAACTTCTACAAGTACTGAAAGCTGCTCTATTGGCAGTGCTCAAGCGGGTACATACTACGTTATGGTAGAGGCATGGAATGCTATTTCAGGCGTTTCATTAACAGGTAGTTATGACGGGTCTGCTGGCGGAGGCGCTTCGCCAATTAACCGCACAGAAAGCAATGTGAGTGTTGCTTCAGGTGGTTGGACACGCTTTACGCAAAATTTAGATGCAGGGTATTCTTCACTCGATATTTCAATTGCCGGTGGTTCTGGTGATGCTGATTTATATGTAAATTTTGGTTCAGCATCTAGTACTAGCTCTTATGAGTGCCGCCCATATAAAAATGGAAACGTTGAAACGTGTACAATAGAAAATCCTCAAGCAGGTACATGGTACATAGACTTACGAGGTTATAGCGCGGCAAGCGGTATAACATTAAGTATTTCAGCTGATTAAGTTAATTTCTAGGGAGCACTCGCTCCCTTTTTTATTTTTCAAAACTCCCTCGCCTCAAAGGCATTACTCGATTTAAAAGGTATCAATTAATGAAACGCGCGATAAAAAATATGCTATTCGGTGCTAGTACTTTATTACTTACCCAACCCTCATACGCACAAGATACTGAAAGTGTTTGGGTAACGATAGACCCCGTTGCAGCCAAACATTATAAACAGGTTCAAAACTCGCTTAAACCAAATGATGAATTATTGAGTATACAAAATACAACATTACAAACAGTGAATTTGTTAAAAGTAAAGCCAGCAAATATTGCTCACTTAAGTCAATTTATGCATGATAATTATCATCGGTGTGGTGGGTTTGTTGCCCATGATTCGTTAATCGAGGCTAATGAATACACTCAACAGTTAGCTGCCGTTCAAAATCAAAATCTAAGTGCGTTAGCTGCTACATACAGCATTGACAATCCGCAAACAACTCAGCAATTAATAAATAGTATTAGTCCAAATAACTTGACGAACACAGTTAATTCGATGAGTAGCTTTTATAATCGCTATTACACGGCTCAAACTGGAATAGATGCCTCGCAATGGCTAAAAGATTACTGGCAACAGTTAGCAGGTACACGTAGTGATATAAATGTTGATTACTTTACTCATAGTTGGGCACAGTCGTCGGTCATTGTTACGATTGCAGGAGATGAAGAGGCTGATGAAATTGTCATTATTGGTGGGCATTTAGACTCAATTAATCAATCAAATCCAAGCAACGGTCGCTCACCAGGGGCTGATGATAATGCATCGGGGATTGCTGTATTATCTGAAGTGTTAAGATCGATTGTTGAAAATGATTATAAACCGAAAAAAACAATTCATATAATCGCTTTTGCTGCAGAGGAAGTTGGTTTAAAAGGTTCAAAAGATATTGCTTCATCTTATAAGTCACAAGGAAAAAATGTGATCGGCATGGTGCAATTTGATATGACAGGAAATAATGGCAGTAGCGAAGATATTGTAATGATGACTGATTACACTACAAATGCTCAAAACCAATTTTTAGGTCAGTTAATTGACACCTACTTACCTAGCATTACCTATGGTTTTGACCAATGTGGGTATGGGTGTTCAGATCATGCATCATGGTATCAACAAGGCTTTGCAGCATCAATGCCATTTGAATCTAGGATGGCTGATATTAATCCGTTAATTCATACAGAGAATGACGCTAATTTTGATGCTGACCACGCTAGTAAATTTGCAAAACTTGCTGTGAGTTATTTAGCTGAAATGGCAAAAAATACAGGTGATGTAGTGCCACCAGCTAATAATGAGTTACAAAATGGTGTTGCAGTTTCTGGCCTTTCTGGTGATGCAAAAGCGCAGCTTATCTATACGCTACAGGTACCTAATAACGTAAGTAACTTAAACTTTACTACCTCAGGGGGCAGTGGTGATGCAGACCTATATGTTAAATTTAATACAGCGCCTACATTAGAAAATTTTGATTGTAAAAGTACAACATCATCGAGCAATGAAAGTTGTGATATTGCGAGTGCCCAAAACGGTATTTATTACGTTATGGTAGAAGCATGGAACGCTATTGCTAATGTTTCTCTTATTGCCAGTTATAGTGAAACAACAGCGATTGAACCCATTAATCGAACAGAAACTGATATTAGTGTTGCTACGGGAGATTGGGGGCGGTTTACACAAGACTTAGAAGCAGGGTATTCCTCTCTAAATATTACTATGGCTGGTGGCTCAGGCGATGCCGATTTATATGTGAATTTTGCCAGTCAATCAACTGAATCTGTATATCAATGTAGACCGTATAAAAATGGTAATGCTGAAACGTGTAGTATTACCAACCCACAAGCGGGCAAGTGGTATATTGACTTAAAGGGGTACAGCGCAGCTAGTGGAATAACCTTAACTATAAATGCGCAATAATAACTAATGGGAGCTCTGCTCCCTTATTTATATACTCAAACCGATTACTTAATTACTTGCCCTTGATGTTTAGCTTACGTAAAATCGCGCTATTATTTCTTGTAAAGTGATTGGTATTATCAAACAGCTGTTTAGTGCAACCGGACCTTTGGCGTTATCGTTAGATGGATACACACCTCGCCAACCTCAAATAGATATGGCTGTCGCCGTTGATGATGCATTAAAAAACAGTTCGCAATTGGTCGTTGAAGCTGGCACGGGTACTGGTAAAACGTTTGCCTATTTAGCACCCGCACTTAAGTCTAAAGGCCGAACGATAATATCGACTGGCTCTAAAGCTCTTCAAGAACAACTTTACCACCGCGATTTACCGCAGTTAGTTAAAGCGCTTAGTGCCTCTAAAAAAACCGCCTTATTAAAAGGGCGCGCTAATTACTTATGCACCTATCGCCTAAATCAGCATGTTGCGCACGTACCTACAGATGACTCTGATGTAATGCATCAACTAGCCATGGTGGCTAAGTTTGCCAGTGAAACGCAATCGGGTGATTTAGCTGATTGTATTGGTATAGAGGATGACGCCAAAGTACTGCCTTATGTAAACTCAACAGCCGATAATTGTTTAGGCAAAGAATGCCCAGACTTTCAAAGCTGCTATATACGTAAAGCACGTTTAACAGCAGCTGATGCCGATGTAGTTGTTATTAACCACCATTTATTTTTTGCCGACATGGCCGTAAAAGAAAGTGGCTTTGCCGAACTTATGCCAAAAGCCGACGCGTATATATTTGATGAAGCCCATCAGTTAAGTGAAATTGCCAGTGATTATTTTGGTGAGAGCATTAGCACTAAAAAGCTGGTGGATTTAATTAATGATTTACGTGCTATTTATCGGGCCGAAATACCCGATATGCTACAACTTGGTAAAAGCTTAAATAAGCTTGAAACAAGCGTTGCTGATTTACGATTACAGTTTGGTGTTGATGGCAGTAGAGGCGATTGGCGAGAAAAGCTCAGCGATAAACAAATATGTGCGGCACTTCACCGTGTTATCAGTGATTTAGATTTTGTTTATCAAGTACTTAAACTTTGCCTAGATAGAAGCGATAAAATAGAGCACCCGTTTGAGCGTGCATTGGCATTTAAAGGGCAGTTAGAACGTGTTTTTGATACTGCTCAAACCGGCTTTAGTTACTGGTACGAAACAACGCGTCGTTATTTAACAATAAATATAACGCCATTAAATGTGTCAGCTAAGTTTGCTCAAATGATGCAAGACACGGGCGCAGGCTTTGTATTTACATCAGCAACACTTTCGGTTGACAACAAACTCGAGCACTTTAATGCAAGCCTTGGTTTAAAACCAAAGCAAAGCATGATGGTAGATAGCCCATTTGATTACCCTAATCAGGCGCTGCTGTGTTTACCGCGTTACTTACCCGAATCGCACGCGGATAATATGCCCCACGCAATAGTAAAATTAACACTTGAGCTTATAAAGTCAGCGCAAGGGCGTTGTTTTGTCCTATTTACAAGCTATAGAATGATGCACTTAGTTGCCGAAGGGCTCACCACACAAATAGACTACCCAGTTTATATGCAAGGGCAAATGTCTAAGCGTATTATTTTAGAGAAATTTACCCGCCATGGTAATGCGGTATTACTCGGTACGGCTTCTTTTTGGGAAGGCGTTGATGTACGCGGCAGCACGTTAAGCTGTGTTATTATAGACAAATTGCCATTTGCAGCCCCTGACGATCCATTGCTTCAAGCTAAAATGCAAGATTGCCAAATGCAGGGTAAAGACCCTTTTTCACACATACAATTACCGCAGGCTGTTATTGCGCTAAAACAAGGTGTAGGGCGTTTAATTCGAGATAGTAAAGACAAAGGCGTACTTGTAATATGCGATAATCGCTTAGTTACACGCCAATATGGCCAAGTATTTTTAAAAAGCTTACCGCCGATGCGCCGCACGCGAAGCTTAGAAGATGCCAATACATTTTTAAAACAAATTAATTAGAGTAATAAAATGATCAAAAGTAATATTCTTGCCCTTGATGCTTCAACAGAAGCACTTTCAATTGTTTTACATTTTCAGGGCCAAACATTTCATCATTTTGAAGAATGTCCGCAGCAACATAGCCAAAAAATACTTCCACTTGTGGATGAGCTATTAACTAAAGCAAACTGTAAATTAAAAGATTTAGATGTCATTGGTTTTGGGCAAGGCCCGGGCAGTTTTACTGGTGTACGTATTAGTGTAGCGATAGCACAGGGCTTAGCATATTCAACTAATTTGCCGCTTGTAGGTGTGTCTACTTTGGCTATTATGGCGCAACAAGCATTTGAGCAAAACGACAGCCTGAGTGTTTACCCAAGCATAGATGCGCGTATGGGTGAGATATACTTTGCACATTACCAAGCGCAAAATAATTTAATGCTTTTAGTTAACCAAGAATGCGTTATAAAACCTGATTTACTAAATAATGATTATATAGCGACTACAGAGCCATCTGTAGCGGTGGGCACGGGCTTTAAAACTTACCCTGATGCGCTTAATGATTTTGAAAATGTGACAATTAATACTGATATTACATTGCCTGATGCGCGTTATATGTTAGCGCATGTTGAAGCCGCGTTTTTAGCGAGTGATGTTGTAAAAGCGAGTGACGCTCAACCTAAATATGTGCGCGATACGGTAACGTGGAAAAAGCTACCAGGTCGAGAGTAACCATATCTTGAATTCAAGTATTATTTGCAAATTGGTTGTTTTTAAATCATAATTTTATGCAATATTAAGGTTGGAGACGCGTAATGACGCTGCCTATTGGTTCAGGTTTTTTTACCGGAGATATTCCGGGTAGGGTTAGTCCTACTAAAGTTGTTACTAATAAACCACAGAGTTTATTAGACCAGCCGGCTGCTCAAAAAACGAATACCGATTATGTAAAAAGCAGTGTTGAGGGCGTCGAACTGGCTAATCAACTGTTTAAAAGCAGTGCTAAAAGCAATGAATACAGCCAAACAATTTACGACCAACCGACAGCTCAAGTAAGCAAAGCGATTTCTACTTATACTGAATTTGCTAATTTAGAACGCAGAGCCGAAGTACAAAATTTAATAGGCGTTGATATATACGCTTAAAGCTCATTCAAACGTTTTAGATAAATACAGCTATAAAATTTAATAAAAAGCCCGAACATGTGTTCGGGCTTTTTGTGTTCAAAACGAGGTAAAGATTACTGTTCAATAAAGCCGATTAGCTTATCGGCAATATCAGTATTATTTTGTGAGCCAATAAATTGCTCACTGCCTTTGCCATAGGCAAATACTTGAACGTCTACAGCGGTGTGTCCGCCGGTTGTCCAGCCAGTAAAGCTCGCATCACTAATAATACTTTTAACAGCTAAATTAAGCGCTTTTTCGCCCATTTTTTTAGCTTGCTCAAGTTTGATTTGGTTTTCAGTAGTAAATTCAATATTGGTGTTAGCAGTCCATACTGGTTTTAAATCTTTAGATTCCATAAGCTTGTCTGTTAACTTACTAGCCGTTGCCTTAACACCCTTAATTACGTCTGTTTCCCATTTAAATTGGCCGTGCGCACCAATAGTTAAGCCGCCCGTCGAGTGATCGGCTGTAACCACAAGTATCGTGTCTTTGTTTTTATCAACGTATGCTTTTGCTTTTTCGATTGATTTAGCAAAATCGTCCATTTCAGCCATTGCACAGGCTATATCGTTAGAGTGACCACACCAATCAATTTGGCTGCCCTCAATCATTACAAAAAAGCCTTCTTCGTTTTGGTTATCTAGTAAACCAAGTGCTTTAGATGTTAACTGAGTAAGGCGAGTTGGGTTCATATCAAGTGCAAATGGCAGGCCTTTTGGTGCATACAAACCTATGGCAGGTATTTGTGTAATTTGGCCGAGGTTATTAATATCGTCGCCATATTGATAACCTGCAGCTTTAAATTCTTCAACTAAATTACGGTCATCACGAATAAAGTACTTAGTACCGCCACCTAGCATTAAATCAACGGGTAATTTACCAGCAATTTTATTATCAATATAATCATTAGCAATATCATCGTAGTTGTAACGAGATTCATTGTGAGCTGTAAAGCTCGCTGGCGTTGCATGGTTTATTTGTGACGTTACAACAAGCGCTGTTGTCATACCGCGCTCTTTTGCTATTTCGAGCATGGTTTTAACTGGTTTTTTGTCTGTATCTACAGCCACTGCACCATTATAACTTTTATGACCGCTACTAAGCGCTGTAGCACCCGCTGCGCTGTCTGTTACATAAGTATGGTCGTCAGGGTAGGTATGCGCCATGCCTTTTAAAATAGTGTCAAAAACCGTGCTTTCTACTTCTTTTGTTGCAGGGTCATCTTTAAAATAGCGATAAGCCGTGGTGTAAGCCGGACCCATGCCGTCACCAATCATATAAATTACATTTTTAGGTGCTGATTCTGCGTAAGCACCAGAAGCGGTGCATAAAAGTGCCAATAAGCTGATCTGTTTTTTCATGGTTGTACCTTATGAGTGTACCTTATTTAATAGCCGCTGATATTGTATACAGATAGGATGATAAATAAATGAATATCTGAGATATTTATAATTTATACTTTGATTTTATATACATAGAATTGTAGTTAACGCTGTTAGTTCTATTTATTTAAATTATACTAGTTATAAGTTAAGTACATGTAGTGCCGATATGTTTTAATTGTTCAAAAGGTGTACAAAACAAAGTTGTTGAAAACGGTTGGTTTGTTGTTTTAAATTTAAGTGTTTGATAGTGTTAAGTTTGATTTCCATTCTTTGCTTTTTTTTGCATCATGAAGATAATTAAATCGTGAATTTCGCACCATTTTCTAAGTTAGTGGTCTGACAACTTGTATGCTATAAATAATGATGCTCTAAATTAATAAAGGACTTACCGTGCAGCCGTTTAATATTGAAACCAATAATTTAAATATTCATGGCTTAAAAGTAGGTTCAGGGAACGAAGTAGTAATAGCGCTACATGGGTGGTTAGACAACTGCCATAGCTTTATGCCAATGTTAAACAACGTTAACCCAAAGCATACTTGGTACTGCATTGACTTTGTTGGGCACGGTTTATCGTCTTGGCGAAGTGATGACGCACATTACTATTTTGTTGATTATATTGATGATGTGTACCAATTCATAAATGCGCTTGGTGTTAAAAAAGTACATTTAGTGGGTCATTCAATGGGGGCTATGGTTGCAGGTCTTTTTGCTAGTTGTTTTGGCGATTATGTTAAGACAGTTACCTTTATTGAGGGAATTGGTTCTGTTACAACCCCTAGTGAAGGTGTATGTGAACAGCTAAAAAGTGCGGTATTAAATAGAGCGCGTTTAAAAAATAAAAAGTCGAGAATTTATAAATCGAAAGAACTTATTTATCAAGCACGCGCTCAAACAACCGATTTAAATAGTGAGCTTATTACGCTCTTAATGCAGCGAAATATAAAACAGACTTCAGATGGTTTTACGTTAACAATAGATCCAAAGCTTAAAAATCACTCAGGTTTTAGGTTTGATGAAGCGCAATGTATTGGTGCAATAAAAGATTTAGCTGCACCATGTCAATTAATTTTAGGTGACGAAGGTTATTCGTTTGTAAAACAAAATTTGGCAAAGTATATTAGTTATTACAATAACTTGAAGGTAATTGAAGTAGAGGGTGGGCATCATTGCCATATGCAAAGTAGTGAGTTATGTTTTGAGCATATTCAAGACTTTATGCTGCAAAATGGTGCATGTTAATTGTAAGTTTACGTAAAATGTGGGATTATTCCTGCATTAGAGTATTTGCTCAATTGTTAAAGCGCCTTACTTAGATTAAGGTTAATAAAAATATAATTATAAACAGGGGCTAAGAGTGGAAAAAATCTGGCTTAAGCGCTACCCAGAGGGTATGCCTGAAACAATCGATCCTGAGCATTACAACTCGTTACTCGAAGTGTTCGAAAAAAGTTTTTCTGATTACAAAGACCTACCTGCATTTACTAATATGGGTAAAACGTTATCGTATGACGAAATTGACACAGCAACCAAAAAAGTTGCGTCGTATATCCAAAACGATTTAGGGCTAAAAAAAGGCGACAAAGTTGCCGTAATGATGCCTAATTTGTTGCAAACGCCAATCACTATTTTAGGTATCTTGCGCGCAGGCTGTGTGGTTGTAAATGTTAACCCACTTTATACTGTACGCGAATTAGAGCATCAGTTAAAAGACTCCGATACTACCGCTATTTTCATTCTAGCAAACTTTGCTGACACGCTCGAAAAGTCACTTGCTCATACCGATGTTAAACACATTGTATTAACGCAAGTAGGCGATATGGTTGGCGGGCTTAAAAAGCATATAGTTAACTTTGTTGTGAAGCACATTAAAAAAATGGTGCCAAAATTCAACTTACCTAACACAATTAAATTTTCAGACGTTTTAGCTGCGGATGCTAGTAAATATACTCGCCCTGAAATGAACCTATCTGATCTCGCTTTTTTACAGTACACCGGTGGCACAACAGGTGTATCTAAAGGGGCAATGCTGAGCCATGGCAACATGGTTGGTAACCTTGAACAAGTTTCAGGTTGTTTAGACAAAGTGTTAAGCCGTGGTAAAGAAGTGGTTGTTACTGCACTGCCGCTTTATCATATATTTGCCTTAACAGCTAACTGTCTAACATTTATGAAGTACGGTGGTTTAAATATATTAATTACAAACCCGCGAGATATGCCTGGGTTTGTTAAAGAGTTGGGTCAACACAATTTCACAGCTATTACCGGTGTTAATACATTATTTAATGGTTTATTAAACACACCAGGTTTTGCTGAACTTGATTTTAGCCACTTAAAAATGTCTTTAGGCGGCGGTATGGCAGTTCAACGTCCTGTTGCCGAAAAATGGCAAAAAGTGACTGGTTCAAAACTAATGGAAGGCTACGGACTTACTGAATGTTCTCCTTTAGTTACTATTAGTCCTTTTGATTTAGAGGCATACAATGGCTCTATTGGTTTACCTGCGCCTAATACTGATATTAAGTTAATGCTTGATAATGGTGAAGAAGCCGCCAAAGGCGAGCCAGGTGAGCTTTGGGTTAAAGGCCCGCAAGTAATGGTTGGTTATTACAAACGACCAGATGCAACCGCTGAATGTTTAAAAGACGGCTGGTTTGCTACAGGTGATATTGCGACTTATGATGAAGAAGGTTTCTTCTTTATTGTAGATCGTAAAAAAGACATGATCATCGTATCTGGCTTTAATGTTTTCCCTAATGAGATTGAAGAAGTAGTGGTTATGCACGAAGGTGTACTAGAAGTAGCCGCCATTGGTATTCCTCATGATGTAAGTGGTGAACAAGTTAAAGTTTTTGTTGTGAAAAAAGACCCTTCTTTAACTGAAAAAGATATAATAAGTCACTGTCGTGATAATTTAACTAATTACAAGGTCCCCAAGCTGGTAGAGTTTAGGGATGAGTTACCTAAAACTAACGTAGGTAAGATACTCCGAAGAGCCTTGAAAGATTAGCAACCTATAAAAAAGCCGACATATGTCGGCTTTTTTATTGTAGGAGATTAAGTGCAATACCAATTGATTGAAACCCAGAATCAACTTAATACATTTGTTGAGCAAATTAAAAATAAACCCGTTTTAGCTATCGATACTGAGTTTATGCGTCGTCGTACTTTGTATCCGGAAGTTGCACTTATCCAAGTTTTTGATGGTGAACACTTAGCACTTATCGATCCATTGGCTGAGCTTTCATTGTTTGATTTTTGGGAAATTTTAAAAGATCCTGCTGTTTTAAAAGTATTACATTCTCCTTCAGAAGATATTGAAGTTTTTCAAAAGTACGCAGGCTTTGTTCCAGCTCCATTATTTGATACACAATTTGCATTGCAATTACTGGGTGAAGGCAACTGTATGGGTTTTGCCCTTATGGTAAAAGAACTGCAAGGTATTGAAATAGATAAAAGTGAGTCACGTACTAACTGGCTACAACGTCCATTAACTAAAAAGCAATTAGATTACGCTGCCGCTGACACGTTTCATTTATTACCGTGTTTTGAGCTGATTATCGATCGTATCAATGCCGCTGGCTTTTTTGATATTGTATTAAACGAGAGTGAGCTGATTGCAAAAAAACGTGCATTTCAAACACCAGACGAGCTTTTATATAAAGATATTAAAAATGCATGGCAACTTAAACCGCACGAATTAGCGGTGTTAAAAGAGCTTGCTGTATGGCGAAGAAACAAAGCCATCAAGAAAAATTTGGCACTTAATTTTGTGTTAAAAGAACATAACATGACTGAAATTGCTAAACGAGGCCCTTCAAGTTTAAACGCCCTTAGGCAAATTCCAGGAGTTGAAGCTATTGAAGTTAATCGCTCTGGTGTAGATATAATAAAGTGTATTGAAGTTGCTAAAGAAGTCCCAGATGCTGAGCATCCAGATGTACTTAAGCGCTTAATTGATTTTCCTACCTATAAAAAAGTAGCCAAAGATATAAAACAAAAAATCACTAAAGTAGCCAAAGAACACAATATACCAGAAGACGTTATGGCTTCTAAAAAACAAATAAACCAATTAATTAGTTGGAACTGGAAGTTAACGCCTGATCAAAAAAAGAGTCATATAAAGCCTGACTTACTTAGCTCTTGGCGATATACCTACGTTAAAGACGCTTTAAAAGAATGGGATACTTAACGCTAAATATATACCTTTAACTGTGTGATAAGGGTCTATTGGTTCATATTACATGGTTAAAAAGTTTTAGTTGAGTGCAGGCATTAAAGCGTAGATATTCACCGTAATTATTACAAAGTAAATACAAATAAAAAGGGCGCTTATAAAGCGCCCTTTCTTCGATTACTTTTTTTCTTCATCAGGTAAAGTTACGTTTAGCTCAAGTACGGCTAAGTCGTCTTCGTTTTGATCAAACTGAACCTGAACTGCATCGCTACTCACGTTTACGTACTTACGGATCACATCTAAAATATCTTGTTTTAATTGTGGTAAGTAATCTGGCGTTCCTCGCTGAGAACGCTCGTGCGCGACAATGATCTGCAATCGCTCTTTTGCTAATGACGCACTGTTTTTCTTTTCTGAGCGGAAGTAGTCAAGTAAAGACACGTTAACCTCCAAAAATCCGTTTAAATAAGCCTTTTTTCTCAACATCTAAGAAGCGAAAATCGACGGTTTCACCTAGTAAGCGATTAATTGCATCCGCATAAGCTTGGCCTGCATCAGATTCCGTATCTAATATTACAGGCTGGCCTGAGTTTGAAGCGCTTAACACCGCTTGCGATTCAGGGATCACACCTAGCAGTGGAATTGATAGAATATCTTGTACGTCTTCTACCGATAGCATTTCACCCTTTTCTACACGTTCTGGGTTATAACGCGTTAATAGTAGGTGTTCTTTAATGTTTTCTAGGCCTTCTTCAGCACGTTTCGATTTACTGTGTAAAATACCTAAAATACGATCAGAGTCTCGAACTGACGACACTTCTGGGTTTGTTGTCACAATTGCTTCGTCAGCAAAGTACATTGCCATCATAGCGCCAGCTTCAATACCTGCTGGTGAATCACATACTATGTAATCAAAGTCTTCTTTTAATTCATTTAGTACGCGCTCAACACCTTCTCGGGTTAATGCATCTTTATCACGAGTTTGTGAAGCGGGTAGTAAAAATAATTTATCTACACGTTTATCTTTAATTAGCGCCTGGTTAAGTTTTGCCTCACCATTTATTACGTTTACAAAGTCATAAACAACACGGCGTTCACAACCCATAATTAAATCTAAGTTACGTAAACCAATATCAAAGTCGATAATAACTGTTTTATAGCCTTTTAACGCTAAGCCTGTGCCAATTGCAGCACTTGATGTTGTTTTACCAACACCGCCTTTACCAGAGGTAACGACAATTACTTTTGCCATGAGATTTATCCTTTAACCAAAGCTGAAATTTCTAATGATTCGTCTTTTTGTTGTATTTGCACTGCATTTCCCCAATGTTCACCTTGTAGCGAATCACTGATCCAGTAGTTACCATCTATGGAAACAAGTTCGGCTTCAAGTTTTTGGCAAAAAATGTGTGCTTTTTTAAAACCTTTTGCGCCTGCAATAGCGCGACCACGCAACGTGCCATATATATGGACATTACCATCGGCAATGACTTCAGCACCGTGACTTACCGCACCAAGTACGATTAAATCGCGGTCTTTTGCGTAAACTTGTTGGCCAGAACGAACGGTACCGCTAATAATTTGCGCCGGCAAATGCACTGTTTTTTCTACAATAGACGTATTAGCCTCTTGTTTAACAGGTTCGCTCTTAACGTCTTGTGAATAATTTAAAACAGATAAGCCAGCCGCTTTAGCTTGGGCATGTTGCTCATCAGAGCCATTACACACACCAACCGCATTAAAGCTCATGCGCTCAATCAACGATTTTAAGTGTACAAAATCGAGTGAACTGTTTTTAACTTCAAGTAAATTAACAACAATAGGGGCACCTTCAAAAAATCTAGGTGCTTGGGCTATTTTTATATACAACTGTTCTGCTAGAAGGGCTATATCAGTACTATAAAGATGCAAAACTGATAACGTAAAAAGATTCCCTTTTAACTCAAAAATTTGGTCCGACATACACGCTCAATTGAATTGTCTGATTAAAAATCAATATTAGATAAACGTAGGCTGAATAAGGCCTTTATTGAAATTTCTAATCTAAATTTTCTAACTTATTATTACTCTCATGTTATAGTGTGCGGCATTGTTAAGCAAGAATTTATAGGGTCATAATGCTCACTGCTGTATATAAAAGTAAGAAAAAAGCGGATACCTTCTTATTTGTTGAAAAAAGAGATGATTTTAGTAAAGTTCCGGAACCTTTAATGGCCATGTTTGGTCAACCTCATTACGTTATGATCATAAACTTAGCAAAACGTGAACATTTAGGTGGAGCCGATTTAGAAACTGTAAAAGCAGCATTATCAAACCCTGATAAAGGCTACTACTTACAAATTCCACCACCAGAGGAAAACTTGCTAAGTCAATTACGAAAAGAAAATGGAGTTGATAGTGATTAAAAAACTGACCGTTTTATTATGTGGAGTTTGCTTAAGCGGCTCTGTAATGGCTAAAACACAAGCCGAGTTTCAAACATATTTAACTGATTTAAAGCAAGAAGCGATATCTAAAGGTTACGAAGCGAAGCTTATTGATGATGCTTTTGCAACAGCAACCTATAAAGAGAAAGTGGTGTCGGCTGATAAAAACCAGCCAGAAGTGAAAGAAACGCTTGAAACGTATTTACCAAAACGTGTACCACAATGGAAAATTGATCGTGCACGCAAGCTCTACGCAGAAAACAAAGATGTGCTTGAACAAGTTGCTAAAGAGTTTGGCGTACAAGCTCGTTTTATAGTGGCACTTTGGGGGCTTGAAAGTAATTTTGGTACCATTCAAGGTGGCCATAACGTTATTTCATCTTTAGTAACACTTGCTTTTGATGGACGCAGAGAAGCGCTTTATAAACGCCAGCTTTGGGCAGCACTGGATATTTTAAAATCGGGTCATATTACCTTAGATAAATTTAAAGGGTCTTGGGCAGGTGCTATGGGGCAAACACAATTTATGCCTACATCGTTCAACGCTTACGCGGTTGATTACAATAACGATGGCCGTAAAGATATTTGGACCACTAAAGAAGATGCTTTTGCTTCAATTGCTAATTATTTAAAGCAAGAAGGGTGGAACGATTCGCTTACTTGGGGACGCCAAGTTCAGTTACCTGAAAACTTTGATAGTAAATACGTTTTAGTACGCGGTACTAAAACACGTAAGCAGTGGTTAGAGTATTGGAATGACTCAGAGCGTTCATTAGCTGATTGGCAAGCACTGGGTGTTCGTAAAGCCGATGGTTCTGATTTACCTAATGTAGACGTACGTGCTGCACTGGTTATGCCTGATGACATAAATGGACGCATGTACTTAGCGTACGATAACTACAAAGTGTTTATGCACTGGAATCGCTCGTATTACTTTGCCACCAGCGTAGGTTATTTGTCAGATAGAATTGGATATCCAAAAATCTAATTATTAAAATATGTATATAAATAAAGCCGCAATTGCGGCTTTATTCTTTCTTAAAAATCTTATCTTTTAGGTCAATAACTTTACCAATACCAGAGCCTAGCTTCATCAGCTTATTGAGTTGTTCTGGCGTTAAGCGCTGCAGCTCCGATGACCATTTTGTTACGGTTTCAAGCAGGTTGTGAATTTCCCCCATTTGTTTTTGCGCGTACAGTTCATCATCGTTACTGGCTTCGTCTAATAAGTTATCGCGCAGCAATGTTAGGGTGGGTTCAATTTCGCGTTTTTTACGTTCTTCAAATACGCGATTAGCCATATCCCAAATATCGCCAGCAGGGGCGTAGTACTCTTTTCGATCGCCTGGAATATGCTGTACTTTAATTAATTGCCACGATTGCAGTTCTTTAATACCCATACTTACATTACCGCGAGAAATACTAAGCGCATCAGCAATCTCGTTGGCTGTCATCGGGTTTTTAGTAATAATCAGCAAACCACACATTTGCCCGATTGTACGATTAAATCCCCAGCGGCTGCCCATCTCACCACAATGCATTACGAAGGCAAAATTCTTTTCGGATAAACTCATTGCTTAATAACTTTCAGTAATTTCAGAAACTAAATGCTAGCACGCTCATTTTGGATAGCAAGTTCTTAGCCACTTTATAAATCAATTTAAACGACTAAAGTATGATTTAGATTAATATTCATACATTTATATTAGGATATGTTGTACATACAACAGTACGTAAATAAATCCTTTTTTTAATTTTTTTCACATACGATGGAATGACTATGAAAGCTGCAATTAATAATGAATACAAAGGTAAATTACAAATAACAGACTTACCAATCCCTGAGGTTGGAATAAATGATGTTTTAGTTAAAATAGCGGCCTGTGGTGTTTGCCATACTGATTTACATGCTTGCCATGGTGATTGGCCAGTAAAACCAAAAATGCCATTAGTACCAGGGCATGAAGGTGTTGGTGTTATTGATAAAGTTGGCAGCAACATTAAGCATTTAAAAGTGGGCGACAGAGTGGGTGTTCCTTGGCTTTATAGTGCATGCGGGCACTGTGAGTTTTGCCTAGATGGCAAAGAAACACTGTGTTTATCGCAGCATAATACCGGCTATTCTATTGATGGTAGTTATGCAGAATATTGTTTGGCTCACGGTGATTACGTTGTAAAAATACCTGAGGGATTAGGCTTTTCTGAAGCTGCTCCATTATTTTGTGCAGGTGTTACAACCTATAAAGCATTAAAAGTATCCGGTGCTAAACCGGGGCAGTGGGTTGCTATTGTTGGTGTAGGCGGGCTTGGTCATTTAGCAGTACAATACGCTAAAGCAATGGGTTTTAATGTAATAGCTGTTGATACAGGAAAAGAAAAGCTCGCACTTGCTAAAGAGCTTGGCGCAGATATAACCCTCGACTTTAAAGAAGTTGTTCCAAGCGAAGCTATTTTTGAACAAGTAGGTGGCGCGCATGGCGTTGTGTGTACTGCGGTATCTAAAGCTGGGTTTGAACAAGCTTATAAAAGTGTACGCCGTGGCGGTAAATGTGTACTAGTGGGGTTACCTCCAGAGGATATGCCGCTTCCTATTTTTGATACTGTGCTTAATGGCGTGTCAGTAGTGGGCTCTATTGTTGGTACACGTAAAGATTTGCAAGAATGCTTGGAATTTGCAGCGCAAGGTAAAGTAAAAGCAATTATTGAAGAAAAACGTTTAGAGGATATTAACGAAATTTTTGATGATATGCTTAAAGGCGAAATTAACGGCCGAATTGTCGTTACTATTTAATTAAATAGCTACAGTAAAAAAGCACGGTTTGTAAAAATACAAAACCGTGCTTTTTAAATACTAAACCAATTAAAGTGTGTAACTAAAACTTAGTTTTGCATTACGCTCTTCCCCTAGCATACCACCTAAAAACATTGCTTTTGAGTAATATTTTTTATCAAACAAGTTG
Source organism: Pseudoalteromonas sp. TP27 (assembly GCF_056470645.1). Taxonomy (NCBI): domain Bacteria; kingdom Pseudomonadati; phylum Pseudomonadota; class Gammaproteobacteria; order Alteromonadales; family Pseudoalteromonadaceae; genus Pseudoalteromonas; species Pseudoalteromonas sp. TP27. The sequence continues at coordinate 68,820 of NZ_JARDAK010000003.1, forward strand.
TTTAGGTTTAACTGCATATGCCATTTATCAGTGGTGTACGATACCGCTGTATCGTAAATCGTGTAACTTGGTACATAACCATCTGGAATCGAGAACGAACTCGAATTAGTACTTCTGTTATCTACAAAGGTAATACCACCACTTATATTCACAGCTTCAGGTAAGTTAAACATATCTGCGTAGTAAGTTACCCATGTGCTTGTTGTTACGTAAGGCACACCTTTTTGGCGTGTATCATAACTGCTGCTATTAGGATTACTCTTGTCACGTGCATCTTGATAAATACCGTTTACGTTTACTTTCCATTTATCATTTAAGTAAGCGTTTAAATCAAGTTCAATACCTGTTGTTTCTTCTTTACCATCATAATAGCTTTCAGGTACATTTGAGCCTGATGTTAAAGCGTCATAAAGCGGGTTTGCGTATTCTAAATTAGTACGAGAGCTTTCGAATATAACAACAGAAGCTAGTAGTTGATCATCAAACGCTTTAAATCTAAAACCTAAATCGTTACTCATTGATTCAGAATCTTCTCTGTCTGCTTCATTACCCGCCACAGAGCCTAATACACTATACGCTGTACGGCCTTTTGAATGATTTACAAATACAGATAAATCTTCAGATGGCTGATACGTCGCACCAAGGTTATACGTTAAGCCAGAATCTGATGTACTCGCTTCAGGTGTTGGCTCTGCGCGGCTTGAGCTATAGCGCTCATCTACACCAAAGTGCTCGTAAGTTTGCTCAATTCGGTTATATGCTACACCAATACGCGTTGTAAGCTCTTCAGTAAGATAACCAACATGTTGAATGCCTAAGCCCCATGCTTGTACTTTTTTATTGTAGTCGCTGGTTTTAAGTGGATCGAAGTCATCAAAGCTGCCAGATGGCCAATTTGGTTCTCTTATATCGTAAATATACGGCAATGAACCTTGGTACGTTACATCACCAGCATCGTTTGTGAGTACGTAATCTTGATCCCATATTGAGAATTGTTTAAAACGAATATCTCTATCTTCGTAGTTTGCGTTAACAAGCAATTCGTTATCTACGTCGCCTAACATAAAGTCATAACGTAAATCTAAAAAGTACTGCCATGATTTTTCATCTGCTTCTACTTGGCGGTATTCTTGGCGGCGTGCTGCATACGGGTAAAGTACACCGTCTTCAACTAACGGAGCACGTGGGTCATTATTTATAATTGAATCACGAGTAGAGTAAACGTAGTTATAAGCACCTGTTTGGCGCGCAAAGCTCGATGTGTAGTTGCGGTACTGTAGCTGCTGGTTTAAAAACAAATCGTCAGTAATGTAATAGTTATGCGTTAATTTAAAACGCAGTTCTTCACCTTCGTTAGCATCAGCCATTGGTGAAATAATTCCATTTGTGCCAAAGCTATAAGGTGTTAAGCCATCAGATGCAGATAGCGAATTAGCAAGTTGGTCGCGCTGCGCATCGCTTAACTGTACGCCGCTTCCTGTCGGGTCGTTAACTAAATCGGCACCGGTTACTTCACCCGCGCTTAAACCGTTTGCAGTTTCTGCGTTGTAAATACGAATAGGGTGACCAATAGAATCAACCGCTATTTCATCTTTTATATATGCTGCAGAAAGCATGATGTTTTGTCTGTCGTTTAGTACGTATTTAAGCGAGGTATAAATTTCGTCGCGATCTTCTTTTAAATCGCGAAAGCCGTCACTTGACGCTGTTTTAGCCATTACACGATAGGCCAAGTCATCTGTTATTGCGTTAGTGCTATCAAACGATAATGAATAGCTATCCCACTGGCCAAGCTCAGCCGATACTTTGTGTTTTTCTTCAAATTCTGGCTTTTTCTCAATTAGGTTAATTACGCCACCCGCACTACCAATGCCATATAAACCTGTTGCTGGGCCTTTTAAAACCTCAACAGATTCAACATTTGTAAGTGAGCGAGTTGGATTAAATGTATTACCCAGGCCTGCACCACCATACATACCATCGTAGGTATAGTTTGCATCTAAGCCGCGAATAACTAAGTTATCACCAATACCGTAGTTATTACCTGCTTGTGTTAAACCACTTACGTTTCTAACTAAATCTTGTAGGCTATCTACACCTTGAGATTCAATAAGTTCACGGTCAATAATCACAACCGGTGCAGGTGTTTCCATTAAAGACATGTCTGATTTAGTAGCAAGACCTGAGCTCATCACCACGCGGTTTTGTTTTTCGTATACGCTGATGCGTTCAATATCAGCATCAACTTGTGTATTTTGGGCAAATGCCATATTTGCATTTAAACAAGCAAGAGTAATAAGAGAGTACTTAAACGTTTTCATAGAGTGATAACTATTCGCGTTATTGAATTTGCGCGAATGATAATGGTTATTGTTTTTAAAGTGAATGAAAAGTTCACTTTTTTTGATTAAATAGAACTGTTCGGGTGATTAATAAACAAAGGTAAGCCTAATAAAGGTACGGCGTACCTTTATTAGGATGTTTTAGATGGGTGAGGGGTTTATTAAGGCTAAGTAAGCTCTGCCTTAATAGCGTGTATTTACAATTGGTTTTTATAAACAACACCGGCTTTCATTACAAAGGGTACTGACTCTAAGGTTTTAATGTTTTTAAGAGGGTTTGCTTTTACAGCAATTATATCAGCTGCAAATCCGGTTTTAATTTGTCCTAACTGAGTATCCATTTTTAATAACTTAGCGCTATTAATAGTGGATGCTTGAATGGCTTGTAGTTCTGTCATGCCAAATTCAACCATGCGGCTAAACTGTTTTGCATTATCGCCGTGCGGGTAAATTGCTGCATCCGTTCCAAAGACCATTTTCACACCCGCTTTTACAGCACGGCTAAAGCTATCACGTTGCCTTTTTGATACTTGGCGCTCTTTATTGAGGTTTTCTTCGTCTACGCCATTTTGCTCGCCATAAGTTAGCGTGTATTCGGTGTTATAAATATCCATTGAAAGCCAAGTTCCATGCTCTTTGGCAAGGGCTATGGCTTCGTCATCTAAAAAGCTGGCGTGCTCTACGCTATCAACACCTGCTTTAATGGCTGTTTTAATTCCGCTTGTACCATGTGCATGGGCTGCAACCGGTAAATCTCGCATATGAGCTTCATCAACAATGGCTTTCATTTCTTCAAAAGAATACTGCTGTGCACCTACTTTAGTCCCTTTTGAAAATACGCCACCGGTGGCGCAAAACTTAATTGCGTTTGCCCCATATTTAATGTTTTCGCGTACTTTTATACGCGCAGCCCATGGACCGTCTGCGACGCCACTTGAAGTATATTTTAGCTCAGGAGGTAATCGGTTGTTATCACAGTGCCCGCCGGTAATTCCGAGTGATGGCCCCGCAGCCCAAATACGAGGGCCAACTATGTCACCTGCGTTAATTCCATCACGCACAGCGATAACGCTATAACCGTCTGCGCCCACATTACGTACTGTAGTAAAACCGGCTTCTAGTGTTTTTTTAGCAAAATAAGCCGCTTTAATTGCCATACGCGGAACTGACTGGCCTAAACGTTCACTGCGTGGAACCGTCGGATCGCTTGTTAAATGCACATGCATATCCATTAAACCAGGCATAAGTGTTAGCTCCGGTAACGCGATATGCTCATCATTTTTAGAAAGCTTAGGTTTTTTGTTTTGTTCAATTGATACGATAACCCCGTTATCAATTGCAATTAACGGCGAACGTATTAACGTGCCGTTTTCTACATCTAACATTGCTTTAGCTGATATGTAAGTAACAGCTTGTGCATTGAAGCTGTTTAGGGACAGCAGGGCAATAGAAGCACTGAGCAATTGTTTTTTCATTTTATTCTTCTTTTAGAGTAGTTTGTGTCTTTCTTGACTCTACCAAGGTAAATTTAAAGTGCAAATGAATAGCGATAAACGCAATCTGTCGTAATTTCTTTATTAAGCGCTGTTAAATGCGCATAATTAAAAAACGATATTAAAAAGGATTATCATGAAATCAATTAAATTAGCATTAGTTGCCAGTGGCGTTATGTTTGCTTTAAGTGGCTGTATGAATACTGGGCTTAATACAAGCACTAACACCAGTGCGCAGCTAAACACAGTTAACGCATCGGCAGGTATTGTTTCAGAGCTTTCGGCAGAGCAACAACTCGATGTACATGTTGCACAGTATTACGATGAATCGCTTACATATAGCCCTATAAGCGCAACGTATAGTGGCCGTAACGAGTTTAACGATCAATTTACGCCAGAAATCTCAAAAGAAAATAGAGCAAAAAAAGCGGCTTTTTATAAAAAATATCAACAGCGATTAAACTTTATAGATAAAGCACAGTTAACAGGGCAGTCGCTTTTAAGCTTTGAAATATTAGAGCGCGACCTTGCACTAAAATTAGAGGGCATGCAGTTTCCTGATTATTTATTACCAATTAACCAAATGGCGGGTGCGCATAACACGTTTGCAGGTTTTGGCTCAGGTCAAAGCGCTCAGCCGTTTAATACAGTTGAAGATTACACTGCTTTTATGTCGCGCAGCGAAGGTTTTGTTAAGTGGCTTACTAGTGTAGAGCGCTCAATGGCACAAGGTATTAAACTAGGTATTACCTTGCCAAAGCCTCTGGCTGAAAAACTGCAACCACAATTTGCGGCTCATGTAGTTAAAAAAGCTGAAGACTCACTATTTTGGGGACCAATTAAAAAATTACCAGAATCGTTTAGCGCACAGCAAAAGCAAGAAATTACAGCGCAGTATCGCGAACTGATTATGCAGCACTTAGTACCAGCTTATAAAAGCATGAGTGACTTTTTAGCTAATCAGTATATTCCTAATAGCCGTGAGAGCGTTGGTTATAGTGACTTACCAAACGGTAAAGCATGGTACGAATACCAAATTAAGAAAAACACGACGCTTAGCTTATCTGCAGACGAAATTCATGAAATTGGTTTAAGTGAAGTGTCGCGCATTTTAAGCGAAATGAAAAAAGTAAAAGAAACCGTAGGTTTTAAAGGCGAATTATCTGAATTTTTTGACCACTTACGTAATTCAGACGAGTTTTACTACAATACGCCACAGGAGCTAATTGCGGCATATGAAAACGTTAAGAAAAAAATAGATGCGCGTTTACCTCTGCTTTTTAATATAGCACCAAAAGCACCTTACGTTGTAAAAGCGGTCGAAACTTACCGAGCGCAGTCGGCTGCAGGTGCGTCGTATGCATCTCCTGCACCTGATGGCTCTCGCCCAGGCATTTTTTATATCAATACGTATAACTTAAAAGCACAGCCGAAATTTTTACTCGAAACCTTATCTATACACGAAGCGGCGCCAGGACATCACTTTCAAATAGCACTTCAACAAGAAATAGAGGGCTTACCTGACTTTCGCAAATTTGGTGGTTACACTGTATTTGCAGAAGGTTGGGCACTTTACGCAGAAAGCTTAGGCAAAGAGCTTGGATTATTTACCGACCCCTACATGTGGTACGGGCGTTTATCAGACGAGCAATTACGTGCAATGCGTTTAGTGCTTGATACTGGTTTTCATGCAAAAGGGTGGACACGCCAGCAGGGTATTGATTACATGCTTGCTAACTCATCTATGGCTAAAAGTGATGTAATAGCTGAAGTTGAGCGTTATATTGCATGGCCGGGGCAGGCGCTTTCTTACAAGTTAGGGCAATTTAAAATCCAAGAACTACGTGATTATTCTAAAAAAGAACTCGGCGATAAATTTGATATTAAAGCGTTCCACACGCAAATATTAATTGATGGCGCATTACCAATGCCAATCCTAGAGGAGAAAATTAAGCGTTGGGTTAAATCTCAAAGCTAATTTTTAGCGCAAAGCCAGTACTTTGAAAGGGTATTGGCTTTGCGCCATTTGCAGCAATACGGTAGAATGCGCGCTCTTTAGGGGGCACGAGTAAACTATGTTTGATCAACAATTAGCAAATACACAATTTTGGCTTAAAAAAAGCTTAAGCGACATGAGTCAAAACGAATGGGAGGCCATTTGTGATGGATGCGGAAAATGTTGTTTAAATACGTTTATTGATAGCGAAGATGAAGACGAATTTACCGCCACCGATCAGTTACGTGAAGGTGAGCAGTTAATATTTACTAATATTGTGTGTCAGTATCTTGATAACAACACCTGTGGTTGTAGCGAGTACGAAAACCGCCAAACGCTTGTTCCTTCTTGTGTAAAACTCACAAAAGAAAACCTCAAAGACATCTTTTTTATGCCGCAAAGTTGCAGTTACCGCCGTTTACACGAAGGGCGTGGCTTGGCTTCTTGGCATCCGTTATTAAACAATGGCGATAAAACAAAAATGCACGAGTTAGGGATTTCTGTAAAAGATAAAACAGTAAAAGATTGCGATGTGAAACTAGACGACTTTGATTTGTATATTGCAGAGTGGCCAACAAAGGACGCTGATTAATGAGTAAACAACAAGCCGTAATTGGTTTAATCAATCCTAAAAGCCCGACTAATGTTGGCGGCGTATTGCGTGCAGCAGGGTGTTACGACGCTAAACAGGTTTTTTTTACTGGTAATCGTTACTTAAATGCCAAAAAATTCCATACCGACACAAAAAATGTACTTGAGCGTATCCCGCTTACCGAAACTGATAGTTTAGAAGTAGTAAAGCCAGAGGGTGCAACCGTTGTGGTCATTGAACTTATTGAAGGGGCAACGCCGCTTCCTGAGTTTAAACACCCTGAAAACGCATTTTATATATTTGGTCCTGAAGACGGCTCAATCCCAAAAGATGTTTTAAAGTGGTGCGATGAGGTTGTTTATATTCCGACTATTGGCTGCATGAACTTAGCGGCTACTTGTAATGTGGTTTTGTACGATCGCTTAGCTAAATTAGGCGGCGTTGAGAGCAGCGATACAACAATTATAAGCTCGCGCGATACAAATAATAAAATGAAATGGGAAAAAGCATCTGATTAAGGTTTATCAGTGCAAAAGGTTTAGTTGTAACTAAACTTAAAAACATGATTAATCATCAATAGATTTTTACATGCGCTGGTTTTATTTTATATTATTACTGACAAGTAGTAATTGTTTTGCAGAAACGTCAGTTGAATATTATCAAAATGGTATTCAATATGTTTTAAATGGGCATTATCACAAATCAGGAGTGCTCTATGAAGCGAAAAACCCCAAACAAACACTCCATTTAGCCACACTCGATTGGCCTCCTTATATTGGTAATAATTTATGTAATAAAGGCTGGGTTTATCAATTTTCAATTGCCTTGTTAAATAGTAAGGGCTACAGCGTATATATTGAATTTTTGCCTTGGGCAAGAGCTGTTAGAAATGTAGAGCTAGGCAAAGCTGATATATTAATGCCTGAATACTTTATAGAAGATACAGCCCCCTCTGATTATGTTACTGGTAAAACACGTCGAGAATTGCTCGGTTTATCTAATTCGTTTAAAGGTGGCGAAATTGCATTTTTAAAAAGGAAAGGCGATACAGACCGTTTCACTGGAAACTTAAAATCGCTTAAAGGGCAAAAGATTGGTGTTGTTCGTGGGTATCAAAATACGCCTGAGTTTGATGCCATGATGGATAATACTGAGTTTGAAGTTATCACCTCTGTTGATGATTTACAGCTTGTTCAGCTTCTGGTTGCTAAACGTGTTGATTTGATTATAGGCGATCCTCAAGTTCTTAAATTCTCTGTTACGTACTCTTCTTTAACGAAACCTGAAAAACAATCTTTGCTTTCTTCCATTGAACAAGAAAGCATTCCTCTGCAATACAACCCTTTATATTTTGCTATTAGTAAGCTTACACCTAAATGGCTTTTAGTCTTAGAGGACATAAATGAAGGGCTTTATCAGTTTCATAATAGTGGCGAAATAGACCGTATTATCAATACGACAAATACTCAATGCAAACCATAAATTGGAACGTTCCTTTGTTGCGCCGACTAATTTATATATAAACATGTAGAATCGTTTTCAACTTGTTAATGGAGTGAAAACGACGTGAGTGAAATAAATACAAATCAATCATTCGCGGTCAACGAACAGCCAAATAAAAATTATCTGTTTCCACTGACTGCAATGACGACCCTATTTTTTTTATGGGGTTTTATTACTGTTTTAAACGATGTACTAATACCACGATTAAAAGGCGTATTTGATTTAAGCTTTTTTGAAGCGATGCTAGTACAGTTTTGCTTTTTTGGTGCTTATTTTATTGTTTCTATCCCTGCGGGGATTTTAGTTAAGCAGTTTGGTTACAAAAAAGGGATTTTAACTGGTTTAATTGTGGCTTCAATTGGGTGCATGTTGTTTTATCCTGCTGTTGTAGTACATGAATATTGGCTATTTTTGAGCGCTTTATTTGTACTTGCCGCTGGTGTAACGGTGCTTCAGGTTTCTGCAAATCCTTATGTTGCAGCTCTTGGGAGCGAAAAAACAGCTTCGTCTCGGTTAAATTTAGCACAAGCTCTTAATGCACTCGGCACTACAGTTGGTCCGTACGTTGGTGGCATACTATTTTTTGGAACCGCAGGTACATTAGCGGCTTCTGCAGCAACTGCTGAGTCTGTAAAAGTGCCTTACTTAATGCTGGCTGGTGCCTTATTACTTATCGCTATTATATTTGCCTTTATAAAGCTTCCAGAAATTGAAGCCCATAAAGAAGAAAATAATACAGCAATCGAGTCTCGTTCGTTAACTCAAGCACCTCACTTAACTATGGGTGTACTTGCTATATTTTGTTATGTAGGCGGGGAGGTAGCCATTGGTAGCTTTTTAGTTAATTACTTTGGTGAGGCACACATAGCAGGACTTGAAGAGCACACTGCAGCAGCGCTTATTAGTTATTACTGGGGCGGGGCAATGGTAGGACGCTTTATTGGTTCTGTGTTATTACAAAAAATAGCACCTTCAAAAGCCATCGCGTTTAATGCATTTAGTATTATCGCACTCTTACTGATCACTATTTTTACTCAAGGTGACGTCGCTTTATATTCTGTATTGGCAATTGGTTTATTTAACTCAATTATGTTTCCGACTATATTCTCGGTTGCTATCGAGCGACTAGGATCGTTGACCAGTAAAGGCTCTGGTTGGTTATGCTTAGCTATTGTAGGTGGTGCACTTGTACCATTACTGCAAGGGTTTATAGCGGATACAGTAAATATACAGCAAAGCTTTTTTGTTCCAATGCTATGTTATGTATTTATTGCATGGTACGGATTAAATGTTGTTCGCTTAGCAAATAAGTGGAAATAACAGACTATAAAATAGTGACTGAATACGTATTCAGTCACTTATAAAGCTACATTTCGCAGGAACGTTCCAAAATAAATCAATACTAGTCATAATCTATTTCACTATTAGTCAGTTACCCCCTAAAGCCTTTTTTTTAATCCTTTATCCTTATTTTATCTAATAATCTAGTCGCAAGCCTTATTTATTAAGACATTTAGCTAAATTTTTGCTAAAACTGTATGGATAATAACGAAAAAATAATAAAAGGGCTTATATGCTTAACTCGTTAAAATTTACTTCCAAAGTGACTATTGCAGCCTCTTTAATTTTGGTTTTGGTACTAGGGTTATTTACTTTTAATAACTATATTGCCATGCGTAAGCAAACCGAGCAGCAGTTAAGCCTAGTATTACAACAAAATTCCGAATCTGTGTCGCAAAATATAGCGAGTTGGTTAAATGCAAAGCTGGCGATTGTTATATCAATTGCTAAAACCCATAAAGCTAATGATTCTAAAGCCCTCACCCTTTCACAATTAAATACTGCAGAGCTTGCCGGAAGCTTTAAAAATACTTACATAGGTAAATCCAGCGGCACGTTTATATTAAACGATCAATCAGTCGTTTTACCTGCTGACTTTGATGCGACTTCTCGTCCTTGGTATAAATTAGTTGAAAACAAATCTAATACTGCTTTTACGACTCCTTACATAGATGTAACAACTAATGAGCTTACAATTTCAGCGGTAGTACCTATGTTACAAAATGGGCAGTTTAGCGGCGTTGCAGGTGCCGATATTGATATGCAAACCGTGACTAAAATTATTAACGATATTGATTTTTTAGGGCTTGGCTATGGCTTTTTACTCGATAACAAAGGTCAAGTGTTAAGCCATCCTAATACTAAGTTAAACTTAAAAAATACATCAGATATTTTTGGTACTAATACACCTTTGCAAAGTGAGTTTACCCAATACGAGATAAACGGAGAGTCTAAGCTTATCTCGTTTACTAAAATTAGCGGTATTGAAAACGTAGATTGGTACTTAGGTGTTGTTATAGATAAAAATAAAGCATATGCCAGTGTATCGACTTTTGGTCAAACTGCGGCTGTTTTTATGGTAATAGGGATCATTACTATCATTATTATGATGCAGCTTTTATTACGCTATTTAATGCAGCCTATGAACCGTTTAAACGATGCCATTAAAGATATAGCACAAGGTGAAGGCGATTTAACAAGGCGCTTAACCGTTGAAAATGATGATGAATTTGGCGACTTGAGTCATTCATTTAATATTTTCATCGAAAAGATTCAACACTCAATAGAGCATGTAAAAAGCACTACAGAGCAATTAGATAGTGCTATTGAGAGCTTGGTATCACAAACACATTCATCATTGTCTATGTATGACGACCAAAGTAAACGTACCGATAGTGTTGCAGCGGCGATTAATCAGTTTTCAGCCACATCCATGGATATTTCAAATAATGCAGAGAGTGCATCGCAGCTTGCTAAAAATGCAGATGAGCACTCAACACAAAATCAAGAAGCATTAAGTCACAGTGTTGCAACCATCCACCAGCTCTCGGCTAATATGGAGAAAGCTCAGCAAACTATAAATAGTTTAAATACACACACAGCCAGTATTGGGCAAGTGCTTGAAGTTATTAAAGGTGTAAGCGAGCAAACTAATTTATTGGCACTCAATGCTGCAATAGAAGCTGCTAGAGCAGGAGAAGCTGGACGCGGTTTTGCCGTTGTAGCAGATGAAGTACGCCAGTTAGCACACCGCACTCAACAATCAACGCAAGAAATTGAAGACACCGTGAGCCAACTACAAAAAGGCTCAAATCTTGCTGTAGAGCTTATGAAAACAAGCCTACAAGACAGTGAAAAAAGCGTGCAGCAAGCAGATGCAGTCGGCAATTTAATGAGCCATGTTATACAGGCTATTAAACAAATTAATGATGCTAATCATTCTGTGGCCAGTGCAACCGACGAGCAAAATCAAGTAGTTAAGTTATTAGATACCGATATTCAAACAATTAATGCACTTTCTATACAAGGCAAGGCTAACTTAAATGACACGCTTAACGAATGTACCAAACTAAAACAACAGTTTAGTGCCTTGGAAAATATGGTTCAAAAGTTTAAAGTATAAAATTAATGACTAAAAAAAATGTGAATAAACCAAATTGGCTCAGTCTAATAAATATCGACAGTGTTTATAGCTCAGACAAACAGCGCAAAGCGTTTTCTTTATTTACCATGATTGGGATATCAATTGTGGTGATCGCACTATTAGTGTTTTTGAATTATAAGGTTTACTCACCGATACTCACCACTTCATTAATTATCGTTAACATTACAAATATAAGCTGTTCTATCTACTTTATAAAAACGGGTAACCTGCAAGTTGTGGCATTAATAAGTATGAGCATTGTGTGCATGATGTTTGTTGCACTTGTTTATACCGGTGGTAAAGACAACACCGCGCTATATTGGCTAATGTTTTATCCTGTAGTGACGTTTGCATCTTTAGGGGTCAGATTAGGTGCTTGGTTAGGTTTTACTTTACTGTTTTCTTGTATTGTTATTTTATACGGCCCTAATTTTGGTCAAGTTAGCTATGGCGATATAGAAAAAACACGATTTATAGCGTCCTTTTCTATGGTGTTTTTATTCTCATTTATTGGTGAATACTTTAGATATAAAAGCCATCAGGCTATTGCTGATATTACGCTAGAGCAAAAACAAGATGCTTATACCGACCCCCTCACAGGCATAGCAAATAGACGTTTCATTACCTCTCATTTTTTAAAGCTTGCCCAAACACGTCCAGAGCAGTACTTACCTTTTTCAATTTTATTAATAGATTTAGATAACTTCAAATTTTTAAACGATACGCATGGTCACGACTTTGGTGATACGGTATTGATTGAGTTTACCAAGCTTTTGGAATCTCAGTTTTTGGCAACTGCGTTAAAGGCCCGTTATGGCGGTGAGGAGTTTGTTGTTATTTTACCGCAGGTTACTGTTCCTACAGCCACTGTAATAGCAAACAAATTTCGAGAGGCTGTTGCAGGGCACGTTATATTTACTGATGACAAGCAGCGTATTTCAATCACCTGTAGTATTGGTATTTCACAAGTAAATAAAGTAACTGATTATGATGATTCGTTAAAACAAGCTGATGAAGCTCTTTATAGTGCAAAGGCAGCGGGGCGTAATAGAGTAGTCTCAAGCCCAATTTCTAACTGAAGGATTAATATGTCTCAAAGTAAATTAATATATGTTCATGATCCAATGTGTAGTTGGTGTTGGGGCTTCTCACCAACCTGGCTTAAGCTAAAATCAGAGCTTGCTGGTAAAGTAGCAATTGAATATAAAGTAGGTGGATTAGCACCTGATAGCCAAGAACCAATGCCACAAAATATGAAAGAGATGCTTGAAGGTACTTGGCATAAAATTTCAGCGCAGTTGGGTACGCAGTTTAATTATGACTTTTGGCGTAACTGCCAGCCAAGGCGCTCAACGTATCCTTCATGCAGAGCTGCACTTATAGCGCGCAAAGCGAATAAAGAAGCCGACATGGTCGCTGCAATTCAACATGCTTACTACCTAAACGCGCAAAACCCGTCTGATGAAAGCACATTAATTAGTTTGGCTGAAAATATTGGTTTAGATAAAGGTGAGTTTACTGCGGCGTTAACGTCAAGCGAACTTAATGAGGAGCTCAAAGCAGAGTTATCCTTTGTTCGCACATTACCAATCCAAGGTTTTCCCTCGCTCGTGCTTATTAAAGGTAATAAAGCATACCCAATTGAAATAAATTACACCGATTGGCAATACTCTTTTGATCAAATTAATTCAATTTTAAACTAGGGCGTGTTGATCTTTGGTGGGTGAATTTGCAGCAGTATGTTTGGTTTTTAGGCAAGGCGGAGCCTATTTAGTGTGGTTATTCCCCATGAATAGGCGATAACGCAGCATAAATACCAAACATGCGCTGCCCTTTGGGTTCTTTCTAGGGACGATTAACTCTTTGTTACTCGGTTTTTACTTAGCCCACTAGGTTACAAACCTCGCGCCGCGATTTAATCGCCCCTAGATTGAACAAATTTCAATCCACAAAGATCAACACGCCCTAGTCACCTTCTTTCATCTTCTCAATAAAGGGTATTTGATTAGTAAGTACCCTTATTACCGTTAAAATCCCCTCGTAAGTCTTAATTATTACCACTGTCATAAAAGCGACTTTTTTGCGCAACATCCTTGTCATGTTTCATCTATAAACTTCTGCTCATTGAAATTATTAAGTCATAAATTATTTATATAACTTAATTTATGGCTTTAAAAAACAAACTAGCAAATCCGCTAACTAACGAGTAAAGGTGTATGCGATGAAAGGCGTTAAACCATTAATCTTAGCTGGTATTGTGGCCGCAAGTGCAGCAGTACACGCAAACGATTTAGATAAGGTTATTGATAAAAGCAGTGAAATTAATAAATCAGCTGCGCAATCACAAACAAAAATAGACAAGATTGCAGATTCAATGCAAGGACGTTTACAGCAATTTAAAACCCTCAATAAAGAAATTGACGGTTTAGCTGTTTACAACGCTCAGCTAACTAAACAGTTAAATAATCAAATAGAAGAGATGGAATCTTTAAACCTGTCAATGGATCAGGTTTCTATTATTGAACGTCAAATTACTCCGCTAATGCTGCGCATGATCACAGGCCTTGAGCAGTTTGTATCTTTAGACATTCCATTTTTATCTGATGAGCGCACTAAGCGCGTTACGTCTTTAAATGAAATGATGAATCGTGCAGATATCAACTCAAGCGAAAAGTTTCGCCGTGTGCTTGAAGCCTACCAAGTTGAAGTTGACTACGGACGCACTATCGAAGCTTATACCGCACTTTTAAATGTGGATGATAAAGAGCGTGAAGTCGACTTTTTACGCATTGGCCGTTTAGAGCTTATTTATTTAACACGTGATGGCAAAAAAGCCGGTAGTTGGAATGCAGATACAAAATCGTTTGAAGCATTACCAGATTCTACAATAAGCCAAATAAATAAAGGCTTACGTATTGCACGTAAGCAACTAGCCCCAGATATGTTAACTCTGCCAGTACATGCAGCAGAATAAGAGGTTGAAAATGAAATTGTTTACTCAAATGACAAAAATAGCTCTTTTTGCTGCAAGCCTAAGCATTACTGGTGCAAGTATAGCGGCAGAGCCAATGAACCTAGATTCATTACTTAAAACGCTCGAAAATGGTAAATCAGCACAAAGCGAGCAAAACAAGCAACGTGAACAAGAGTTTGCGGCTCGTCAAAACGAACAAGTACAAATGCTTAAAAATACCCAAGCTAAGCGTAATCAAATGTTGGTGGGATCTGAGCGTTTAGAAACACAGTTTGAAGAAAACGAAGTAAAACTAGCTAACCTAACAGACACGCTTTCTAAACGTATGGGCTCGCTAAAAGAGTTATTTGGTGTGTTACAGCAAGTAGCGGGTGATTCTAGTAATAAATTTGCGACATCGATTGTGTCGGCTCAAATAGACGGGCGCAGTAGGTTTATGGATGAACTTGCTCAAAAAATGGGTTCAACGTCAAAACTTGCTTCAATAGAAGATATTGAAAAAGTATGGTTTGAACTACAACGAGAAATGACCGAGCAAGGCAAGGTAAGCCGCTTTAACGCAAGCGTTATTGTTGAAGGTGGCACTAAAGCACAGCAAGAAGTTGTGCGAGTGGGTGCATTTAACCTTATATCAAACGGTAAATACTTAGAATTTAATCCATCGACTAATTCTTTGAGTGAATTAACACGCCAACCTGTATCGCGCTTTACTGCAACAGCCGAAGAGCTACAAACTACTAAAAGTGGTGTAGTGCGATTTGCACTTGACCCAACAGGCGGCTCAATTCTTGGTTTATTAGTTCAAGCACCCGATACGCAAGAGCGTGTTCATCAAGGTGGGACCGTTGGTTATGTGATTTTAGGCGTGGGTGTTATTGCACTTCTTATATCACTAGAGCGTTTTTTCTCATTATTGATTATGGGCGGTAAAATTCGCCGCCAGCTTAAAGATAGTGTTGCACGTGATGACAATCCGCTTGGACGTGTGATGAAAGTAAAAGATCAATTTCCAAGTGTTTCACACGACACACTTGAGCTTAAATTAAGTGAAGCTATTTTACGTGAAATGCCAAAAGTGACACGTAATTTAACACTTATCAAAATCATCTCTGTTGTTGCACCGCTACTTGGTTTATTGGGTACGGTAACCGGCATGATCAATACATTCCAAGCAATCACCTTGTTTGGAACTGGGGATCCTAAGCTTATGGCGGGTGGTATTTCTCAAGCACTAGTAACAACGGTATTGGGCTTAGTTGTGGCAATTCCGACGGTATTTTTATACACCTTACTTAATACGCGCGCTAAAAATATTTTGTTAACTATTCAAGAGCAGAGCGCCGGTATTATCGCAGAGCGTAGCGAGAAGGGAGCATAAACCATGGTGCTATTGATTGATTCAATCAATGCTATCCGTGATTTTCTCGACACTGGTGGCCAGGTTCTCTTGGTCATCGGGGTGTTAATCTTCGCGATGTGGTTATTGATACTCGAGCGATTTATTTATTTTTTCAACGGTTTTCGAAGCTATAAACAGGGTGTGAAAACCGATTGGATTAACCGCGCAGAACGTAATAGTTGGAACGCCGAGCAAATACGCGAAGCAATAATATCGCGAGCAGGTATGCGCTTAAACACTAACCTCTCTTTGATTAATGTAATGGTTGCTTTATGCCCACTACTTGGTTTGTTAGGGACTGTAACGGGCATGATTGAAGTGTTTGATGTGATGGCAATAACAGGTACAGGCAGTGCGCGCTCAATGGCATCAGGGGTATCTAAAGCAACTATCCCGACAATGGCAGGCATGGTTGGTGCGTTATCGGGGGTATTTGCCTCAACGTATTTACAACGAAAAGCTAAGCGCGAAGTAGAACTACTACAAGACACTATGGTTTTAGACCATTAAGCAAAATTTTGATAAGCGGCTTATATAAAGTCGCTCATCCTAGGAGAATAAAAATGAGAGCCCCGTTAGGAAACCTATTTCAAGAAGACGAAGCTGAGGAAATAAACATGACCCCAATGCTAGACGTTGTATTTATCATGCTTATTTTCTTTATTGTAACTGCCTCTTTTGTTAAAGAAGCCGGTATTGATGTTAACCGCCCTGAAGCCGCAACAGCGGTTAAAAAAGAGCGTGCTAATATCCTGGTAGCGATTTCTGATACAGGTGAAATTTGGATTAATAAACGTCAAATTGATGTACGCGCAGTACAAGCAAATATCGAGCGTTTAAAAGCCGAGAATCCACAAGGTAGCGTTGTTATTCAAGCGGATAAAAAAGCGACTACCGAGATGTTAATTAAGGTAATGGATGCCTCGCGCGCGGCGGGTGCATTTGATGTATCAATTGCCGCACAAGATGCGTCGTAAGGGCTAGTTATGTTGCGATATTTAGTTGCATTAGTGATAGCCGGTGTAGTGACCTTTATGCTGTTTTTAGGCATGCAGGCACTTATTACTGGTGGTGAAGGCGCTATGACAGACCCGGTAAAGGGTAACGTACTTGATTTTGTTCGCTTGAAAAAAGAAGAAACCGTACAAAAAAAAGAGCGTAAACCTCAAAAACCACCAACACCAAAAGAGCCGCCACCGCCTATGGAGTCGCCGCAAATGCAAAGTAGCGATGCGACAGCAAATGCTAATAACTTTGATTTTGCTGCCAATGTAGATGCTGATGTAAATTTAGCGGGCGGTTTAGCACTAGAGACAAGTGATGGTGAATATTTACCGATTGTAAAAGTGGCCCCAGTGTATCCGCGCCGTGCATTATCACGTGGTATCGAAGGCTACGTTATTGTTGAATTTACAGTAACTAAGCAAGGTACAGTGCGCGACCCACAAGTAGTAAAAGCAGAGCCTGAGTCACTCTTTGATAGAGCCGCGATGGATGCAGCACTTAAATTTAAATATAAACCACGTGTAGTAAGCGGTGAAGCCGTTGAAGTAGCGGGTGTTCAGAACAAAATATCTTTCCAAATTAGCGGTTAATTTAGTAATTAACCACGAGTAAACGGACGGAAATGCGAGGCGATTATGAAACCATTTATTAAATCAGTTATGAAATTAAACCCTACGGCTAAACTTTTGAAAGTGACTTTATTTTGTACCGCTGCAGTAAGTACAAGCATTGTAACTCCAAGTGCTTTAAGCCTGATACCAGGGCTAAATGTAGCTACGGCACATGCAGAGTCAGAACAAAAAACTAAACGTGTACCAGCGCTTCGCGAAAAGGTTTACAGCCAGCTTGCACGTGCACAAAAACTGGCTGACGATGGCGATGTTAAAGCAGGCCTTGAGGCGCTTGATAGCATTCAAGAACGTGCATCAAGTATGAACTCGTACGAAATTGCGATGATGCATAACTTTTATGGCTTTATTTATTACAACGAAAACGATTTACCAAAAGCAATAGCTTCGTTTGAAAAGGTCGTAGCAGAGGAGGCTATTCCTGAGTCGCTTCGTTTAAGTACTACATTTAGTTTAGCGCAACTAGCTATGGCTAATAGTGACTATAAGAAGGTAATTGCGTTTTTAGATAACTGGGATGCAATAAATACTAAACCTAAAACAGAAGGTTACTATTTATTAAGAGCACAAACGTATTACCAGTTAAAGGATTACCAAAAAGGGCTTGAGTATATTACTCAGGTTATTTCACTAAGTGACAGTGAAGGTAAAACGCCTAAAGAGAATTGGTTAGTACTTCAGCGTGCCATGTACTACTCACTCAATCAAACTGACAAAGTTGTTGAAGTACTTGAGCGCATGGTAAAGCTTTATAACAAGCCTGAGTATTGGGTGCAGTTATCGGGTATGTATGGTGAAACAGGGCAAGAAAAACAACAGTTAGCCGTAATTGAAGCGGCTTATCAGCAAGAATTTTTAACCTCAAAGTCTGATTTACGCCAATTAGCACAAGTGTATTTATATAACGGCTTAGCATTTAAAGCCGCAGACGTTATGAGCGATGCGATTGAAAAAGGTATCGCAGAGCAAAACGCTAAAAACTATGCCTTTGTAGCTGAGGCGATGATCCAAGCAAAAGAAGACGAAAAATCAATAAAATACTTTGTAAAAGCAGCCGATTTATCACCTAGTGGTAAGTATGACCAACGCTTAGCTGAAGTGTATGTTAACACTGAACAATATGAGGAAGCAGCCGATGCAGCGCGTAAAGCACTTAATAAAGGCTCACTTGATTTTGAATCAAATGCGTTTGTTGCCTTAGGGATGGCGCAATACAATTTACAAAATTTTGATGCATCTATCCTGGCGTTTGAACAAGCCGAAAAACATAAAAAATCACAGCGTTTAGCGCAGCAATGGATTAAATATGTAAAGCGCGAGAAAGTGCATGCAGAAACACTTAGGACAGCGTTACTTTAATTTTTGACTAGCGTGATTATTTGGTAACAGGTATACACGTCAAGCTATTTCATAATCGCACTATGCAAACCGCCTTAAATTTATTTCTGGCGGTTTTTTTATTTTGTTTTAATTAACCATTTGAAATTTATGAAAATAACTTTGTCATCTTATGTTTATTAAAGTGTAACGGCTCTGTCATACAGCTCCCGTAAGGTAGTCGGAGCTAAGAACTCAAGTGACCTTAATGCATTATAAAGTGCTTTAAGGTGACTTGAGTTTAATAAAGCGCTAACAAAATAATTAAATACTTTAACGGAGTGAACAATGAAATTATCTGACTTATTCAAGGTCAGCCTTGTGGCTACTGCAATTACATTAGCCGGCTGTGGCGGTGATATAAATCTAAATGTTGAAGAAACGGTTGAACAACCAACTTCACCTACAAATCCAACACCACCAACAGCTGAAGAGTTACCCGGTACATTTAGCCAAAGTTTATCAACAGAGGTATCTACTGCCTTAGGTCGTTCTGTTACTGTTCAGGTTCTTTCTGGTGTTATAACACAAGATACAACACTTTCAACTGATGCAATTTGGGCACTTGATGGCGCTGTTTTTGTTGGTAAAGATAAAGCAGAAAGTGCAACGCTTACTATTGAACCAGGCGCTGTCGTCTTTGGTAATAATGGAGGCGATTACATTGTTGTTAGTCGTGACTCAAAAATTGAAGCGTCAGGAACTAAAAACGACCCAATTATCTTTACATCTAAGCAAGATGTTTTAGGTGAAACAACTGCTGCAGGTCAATGGGGCGGTATGGTGTTATTAGGCAATGGTATTTCAAATAAATGTCCTGCTGAAGGCGATTGTGCACTTCAAGTAGAAGGTGTTGAGTCTGGTGCTGTGTTTGGCGGTACTGATAACACTGATAGTTCAGGTACTCTTAAATACGTAGTCGTTAAAAATGCGGGTTTTGAGCTTTCTGTTGGTAATGAGTTAAACGGTATTACATTTGGTGCGGTAGGCTCTGGTACAACAGTTGATTACTTACAAGTTCATAATAATGCGGACGATGGCGTTGAATTTTTTGGTGGCGCGGTTAATTTAAAACACGTTGTTTTAACAAGTATCGATGATGATAGCATTGATTGGGATAATGGCTTCCAAGGAAAAATGCAGTTTGTTTACGTCGAGCAAGATAAAAACTCTACTGATGCAAACCGAGGAATTGAAGCTGATAACGACGGTAAAATCCCTTCTAAAGATCCAAAATCGTTGCCTATGATTTCTAATTTAACCATTATTGGTAATAACTTTAATGGTGAAGACGATGCTGAAGGTATTTACTTACGTGAAGGCACCGGTTTACACCTATACAACTCAGTGATCACAGGCTCTGATGAAATGGGTGAGTGTTTAGAGCTTGAAGGTATTGCATTGGCAGATGATGGCACGGCATTATTTTCTGATAGCGAAACAGTAAATAATGCTAACGATGGCACTATATTAATGCAAAACACTTTTATGTCTTGTACTAATGGTGAAAACTTTAAAGACCCTAAAGGTGCAGATGGTTCAGTACTTTTAGCGTTAGAAGGGTGGTTTACGGCGCAATCTGGTAACGTTATTAATGACAAACCTATGCTAGGTGTTAATGGTCAGCCTATTGCCGGCTCTCCTTTGTTAGGTGCTGGTCAGGATGTTGCTAATACCGTTGATGCATTTTTCGACACAGTTGATTTTGCGGGTGCATTGAATGATTCTGATGATTGGCGTGAAGGCTGGGCATTTGGTTATGGTGGCGGAATTGTTACCGCACCTGAAGCCGTTGCAGGTTGCCCTACAGGAACAACTTCAATTTCACCAGGTGATGGCACAACGACAACGTGTGAAATATCGGGTCGTATTACAGCTGATTTAACACTAACCGCTGGTAACCTTTATGCACTTGACGGCGCTGTATTCGTTGGTGGTGATAAAACAGACTCTGCTACTTTGACAATTGAACCTGGTGTTACCGTTTATGGTAGAAACGGTAAAGATTATTTAGTTGTTGGTCGTGATTCTAAAATAGAAGCTAACGGCACAAAAGATAAGCCTATTTCGTTTACATCTAGTCAAGATGTAGCTGGCGAAGCTACAGCCGCAGGACAATGGGGCGGTTTAGTGCTTCTTGGTAATGCGCCGTCTAACAAATGTCCAGATACTGGTGATTGTGCTCTTCAAGTTGAGGGCGTAGAAAGTGGAGCGGTATTTGGTGGTACAGAGACGACTGATAACTCAGGTACTTTGCGTTATGTTCGCGTAATGAATGGTGGCTACTTACTTTCACCAGGTAATGAAATAAACGGTATTACTTTTGGCGGTGTTGGCTCTGGTACAACCGTTGAATACTTACAGGTTCACCAAAATGCAGATGACGGAATAGAGTTTTTTGGTGGTAACGTTCAAGCAAAATACGTTGTGCTTACAAGTATTCAAGATGACAGTATTGACTGGGATAATGGATTCCAAGGTAAATTACAACATGTACTTGTAAAGCAAGCTGCTGATAATTCGGATGCAAACCGTGGTATTGAATCAGATAACGATGGTAAATCACCGTCAAAATTACCTAAATCAAATCCGACTATTGCTAACTTAACTATCATAGGTAATACCTTTGATGGTGAAGATGATAGTGAAGGTATGTATTTCCGTGAAGGCACAGGCGCTCAAATCTATAACACTATTGTTACCGGTCCAGTAGGGATGGGTGAGTGTTTAGAAATTGAAGGTATTGCAAAAGATGACTCTGGAACCCCGTTATTTACTGAAAGCGAAACATTGAATAATGCCAACGACGGAACTTTATTGATTAAGTCTTCGGTTATTGCTTGCTCAGAAAACTTTAAAGACCCAAGTGGCGTTACTTTTGATACGCAAAACTGGTGGACGACAACCTTAGGTAATCTAGTTGCAACAGGGCAACCTGATGTTGTAAATGGTATTTTTACAATAGATACAACAGTTCCAACAGACGTAAAGGCAATCGATAGTTTCTTTGATACTACTGACCATATAGGTGCAGTTTCAAGTACTAATGATTGGACCGCTGGTTGGACTGTAGGTCTGGAATAACACAGTAAGAACAGGTGTTAAATTTGTTTAACACCTTTTTATAACTTTCTGTTTTATATCAGATAGAGGTAAACATGAAACAATTTTCCAAACATTTTAGTTTATCAGCTTTAAGTACCGCTATTTTATGTAGCCTAAGCATGTCAGTTAATGCTGCTGAAGTTGATGATGAAGCTGTACTCGAAGAAGTTGTTGTTAGTGCAAGTCGTTTAAAAGGCACTGCAACGGCTGTACTTGAAGAGCGTAAACAACAAGCATTTGTTGCCGATATAATGGGAGCAGAGCAAATATCCCGTAGTGGTGACAGCGATGCTGCGGGCGCTTTGCGCCGTGTAACGGGTCTTACATTAGTTGACGGTAAGTTTATATATGTACGGGGTTTAGGCGAGCGCTATTCGAGTACGCAATTAAATAGTGCTGCTGTGCCAAGTCCTGATCCAACACGTTCAGTTATCCCTTTGGATTTATTTCCAGCAGGTATAATCGAGAGCTTATCAGTACAAAAATCTTATTCACCATCAATGCCTGCTTCATTTGGTGGTGGTAATGTAGATATAAGATTAAAAAGTATTCCGAATCAGTTTGTTTTTGATGTTACAGGTCAGTTAGGTTACAACAGCAACAATTTTGATGATGGCCTTGAATACAATGGCGGTTCTGATGATTGGTATGGTTTTGATGATGGCACACGTGAAATGCCCGATTCTATTAAAGCTATTTATAAATCAGGTCAATCAATTGATGATGTTACACCTGAGCAAAGTCGTGCATTAGCACTTGATTTAAATAGAGATTATGACCCAACTGAAACAAGTTTAGACCCAAATACTAAATTTACTATAACACTGGGTAATAGCTTTGAGTCAGGTGATTGGCGTTATGGGTTTTTATCTGCTGTAAGTTACGATAATAAATATTTTGTAGGTGAAGAATACCAAGGGCAAGATTTCCGTCTAGGGGAGTCTACTGCTGCGCTTACGCGAGGTTATGACAAAGTGACCTCTAGTGAGCATAACGTAAAGCTTTCTGGGATGTTTAATTTTGGTATTGAGTACGATAAGTCACATCGTATTGATATTAGTTCGCTGATACTTCGCGATACTGAAGACAAAGTTAGAGACCGTTTAGGTATTGATGAGAACAACAATCAATCAGATAACAAACGCATTCGTTCTTACGATATTAGCTACGAAGAGCGTGAGTTAATTGTAAACCAGATTAAAGGCACGCATACGTTTGATTGGTTAAACTTTGCAGGCTTTGATTGGAAATACTCTAATGGTCGTTCAAATCGTTATGCACCTGGTAACTTAACAACGCGATTTATTGTTACTGATGAAAACGAAGATGGTAATTATGATGTTCAAAATGAAATCGCTTTAACTAATGCAACAACGGCAGCACGCTATACGTATCAAAATTTAAATGATGAAGTAGAGAATTACGGGTTTAACTTCACATTCCCTATTATGCTTGATGGCGTTGATATTGAATTAAAATCAGGTGCTGATTTTATATCAAAAGAACGCTCAGCGTCTAATCGTCGTTTTGACATTAATACGCGCGCCTTTAGCGGTGTAGATTTAAATGGCAATAAATTAAACAGCATTTTATCTGATGATGTAATTGCTAATGCTCAGCTTAATTTGCCTATTTTAAATGATACGACTGTTTCCGGTGATGATTATAGGTCGGCTCAAAAAACTGATGCGTATTATTTTGAAGCAGATTTTTTCTTTAATAATAAATGGCGTATAAGTGGAGGTATTCGTTGGGAAGACTTTAGGCAAGTGTCTGTCCCTTTAGATCCATTTACAGGAGGTCTTGACTCATCAATTGAGTACGGGGAGCTTGCAGATTTGGCTTTTCAAGAAGATGATGTTTATGGTGCGTTAGCATTTACATATGTTTATGATGATGAAACCCAATATCGTTTGAGCTACGGTGAAACAGTTGTACGCCCTGATTTACGTGAGATTTCAGAATCAACATATATTGATCCACTTACAGAATATCCAGTAGGGGGAACACCGGGCCTGCGTACAACACAGATCAAAAACTATGATTTCCGTTGGGAAAATTATTACGATACAGGTGATAACTTTTCAGTAGGTTTATTTTATAAAGATATGACTGACCCTATTGAATCAGTGCAATCGCCTTCACAAGATGGTCCTCCATTAGTACGTATAGCGAATGCTGAGGAAGGTTATGTAGCAGGCGTTGAATTTGACTATCTAAAAGATTTTACTTTTTTAGGTGGCATCGGCCAACATATCTTTTTAAGTGGTAACGTTACATTAAGTGATTCTGAAATAAAGTTAGATCGACAAGCAATCGTAGATCAAACAGGGGTTTCAGCTGCTGTAACAAACACAAAGAGACGTTTAACCGGACATTCTAAATACGTGATAAATATGCAGTTAGGCTATGATGCGCCAAGTGGAGAGCATGCTGCGACAATTATTTATAATGTATTTGGTGAACGTATCATTATACCGGGTATTGAAGGTCAAGAGGATTGGATGGAGCAGCCATTTCATTCTGTAGACTTAAACTATACTTACTTCCCAGATTTCAATTCAAGCATTAAGTTTAAAGTGTTGAATATTTTAGGCCAAGATCAAAAAATTGAAGCGGATGGAGTATTAACTCGTTCTAAGGAAAAAGGAACTGAGTTTTCGGTTGAGTATAAGTATCAATTTTAACGCATAGCTTTGCCCAAGGAAGGGGATTATAATAACTATAGTTACCGATTAGCCCCGTTATTTAACGGGGCTTTTTTGTGTCAATATTTTTTCTATTTGCACTTGATAGTTGCATAGAGCTGATAACATTGGTTTTTACTACCAGTACTTTTCATGCCCCATGATTGGTTATACCAATCGAAGTCTCCGTAGGCGCTTTCATCCTCTCCGCAGGTAATTGTGCTTCCAGAAATTTCTTGATTGTGACCACGCTCTTCACAAAATTGATTTCCATTTGTAGAACCCACAAAAAACAGCTTTAAGCGCCCATTTATCCAAACCTTTGGTGCGTAATAGGTTGTTGCAGTATTTACCAATATGCCTTGTTGCTGTTCCATATTTATTTCTGCGCGCTCAAAGGATACCTTTTCATTTTCTTTTAGCGTTACTGTGCTTGCTGAAAGCGTAGTATCTGCAAATACATTAAGTGATACTGAACTTAAAGTAAGTAGAGCAAGAGTGAATGTCTTCATTATCTTTTCCTTTAGTTGAATGTAGAATTACACAAAACATCTTTATTCAATGTGTCTATTAAGCGTGGTAAATATAAGTTTCAACAAGGTTAAGCTTTTATTAAAGTTTAAAATAAGCACAGTCTGTCTTTGCATTTTTTACACTATGAAAAAAATTTGAGTTCTACTTTATTCACTAGTTTTAGCCGTCTACGAGTGTTAGTTTAGCGTTAATGAAAATTAAATCTCACGCAATGAATTTAATTTTTAATGTATTAAGGCATCTTTTATGAATCAAACAGTGGAACAAACAATGAAAAAAGTAGGATTAGTCGGTTGGCGTGGCATGGTTGGCTCTGTGTTATTAGAACGTATGCAGCAGCAAAGTGATTTTGCACTTATCGACACCACCTTTTTCACAACCTCACAAGCGGGTCAATTAGGCCCAGATATAGCAGGTGACGCAAAACCATTACTTGATGCAAGTGACGTATTTGAGCTTGCTAAAATGGATATTATTGTTACTTGCCAAGGCGGTGATTACACCAATGCGGTTTACCCTAAGCTTCGTGAATCGGGTTGGGATGGTTACTGGATTGATGCAGCCTCTGCACTGCGTATGAGTGAGGACAGCATAATAGTGCTTGATCCTGTAAACAAAGATGTAATTGAACAAGGCTTAGAGCAGGGCGTTAAAACCTTTGTGGGCGGTAACTGTACAGTATCGCTAATGTTACTTGCATTAGGCGGTTTATTTGAGCAAGACCTAATTGAATGGGTAAGCCCAATGACTTACCAAGCGGCGTCGGGCGCTGGTGCACGAAATATGAAAGAGCTTATTGCACAAATGGGTGCTATTTATGCAAGTGTTGTAGATAAACTAGATAACCCAAGCTCTGCTATTTTAGAAATTGATAAAATAGTAAGCGAAACGATGGCGTCAAAAAACTTACCACAAGACCAATTTGGTGTGCCATTAGCGGGCAGTTTAATCCCGTGGATTGACGTACCTATGCCAAGCGGTCAGTCTAAAGAAGAATGGAAAGCGCAAGTAGAAGCCAATAAAATATTAGGCTCTTCTAAGCAACCAGTACCTATTGACGGTTTATGTGTGCGTATTGGCGCTATGCGTTGCCACTCTCAAGCGATGACCATTAAATTACGTGAAGATATTAGCGTAGAAAAAATTGAAGAAATTTTAGCGTCTCATAACGAGTGGGTTAAGGTTATTCCTAACGAGCGCGAAATCAGCTCAACAGATTTAACACCCGTTAAAGTAACAGGCACTTTAAGCATTCCTGTTGGCCGTATTCGTAAATTAGCGATGGGGCCAAAATACATAAGCGCATTTACAGTAGGCGATCAGCTTTTATGGGGAGCGGCAGAGCCACTTCGTCGTATGCTACGCATAATTGTTGATGATGAGTAATATATAATCAGTATTAATAAAAGGGGTTGGCAATTTGCCAGCCCCTTTTGGTTTAATGGCTTATAAAACCGCTTAAGAGGCTAAAATAATACTTTTTTATGAATGTTCACTTTTGTTTATTATTGAACTTAAGTAAACTGTCTACATTGTGCAGCAGCCTATTCAAGTAACATTAATGACCTCTCACACAAATAACTTTGCCAATAAGCGATTAGCATTTGTTAGCTCCTATTTTAGTTCTGCAATTGCTATAAACACGGTTGTTTCTTGTTTTCTTATTTTTAGCAGTATTAACCACAGCGCATCGCAAGAAAAACTTTACTGGCTTTTTACGTTATCATTTATTTCATTACTTCGAGTAGCCAGCCATGTATTTGTTAACAACACCCATGCTTTTAAATATCATCTGTATTTTATAGGTTTATTATTAACAGCTTTAACGTGGGCTGCTTTTCCTATTTTGTTTTATGAAAACATGGGAATGCAGGAGAAATTTGTCTCTCTGGTTGTTTTTAGCTCCCTAGCTGGTGGCGGTGTTAATGTTTTAGCTTCTGATATTCGCTCATCACTGTCGTACATAACCTGCTTGTTGGTTCCATTTAGTATTTTATTACTTTTGCAGCCAATAGAAGATGAAAATGTATTGGGTGTTTTAGGACTCGTTTTATGGTTTATATTATGTTTTGTAACGGCTATACGCAGTGCAAAAGATGTAAAGTCATCTATTAATAATGAACTTAAGTTAGATCAATTCATTGAAAACTTAGAAAATGAAGTGCAAGTTCGTACTGAACAAATAATCCTTTTAGAGCAAAAAGACAATCTAACTAAATTGTTTAACAGGGGAAGTTTTGTTTCTAATGTTGAACTTGATTTAGCCAATCAAAATGATGATATTAAAGCTGTTTTATTTTTAGATATGGATGACTTTAAAATCATCAACGATAAATATGGCCATAATTTTGGTGACTTTGTATTAGCCCAAACAGGTAAACGATTAGTTGAAACACAAACCCAAGGCGACTTTATTGCGTGTAGATGGGGAGGGGATGAGTTTATTTTTTATTCTCGTAGTAACACCGAAGATGAACTTTTTGACTGTGTTTTTAGATTAGTTAAAACCTTAACGAAAACAGTAAGCATGGACTGCTATCAAGTAAATCCCTCTTTTAAGGTTGGGCTGTATTTTACGCGCGAGAATTTTGTTCTTGAAGACGCGATTAAATATGCTGATGTGGCTATGTATGAAGGTAAGAAAAACCGTAACGAAATATCGGTATTTGACGAGCGGATGCATGAATCGCTTAAAAGAGAAGAAGTACTTCTTAGCTCTATTAAAGAATGTGTAGAAAAAGGTGATTTTCATCTTTGCTATCAACCTATTGTTGATATAACTACAAACGATATAACCACGTTTGAAGTACTACTTCGTTGGCAATTTAATGATGAATTTATTCCGCCTTCAGAGTTTATAGATATTGCTGAGCGATATGGAAAAATTAATATATTAGGTGAGTTTGTACTTGAGCAAGCTATTGCGAGCCTAAGTAAGTTAAATGCAGTAAATAGTAATATTGGACTGTCTATTAATGTGTCGGTGTTGCAACTAGAAAACCATAACTTTTTAGAATTTTTGGTTGGGCTTTTAAATAGATACGCAGTTAAACCATACAATGTCCATTTAGAAATAACAGAAACAGTCATGATTAAAAATTTACCGTATTTGTCAAAAGTAATTACGGCCATAAAAAACACCGGTGTACGTATCTCAATTGATGACTTTGGTACTGGTTTTTCTTCTATATCGGTTTTAAAAGAACTGTCAGTTGATTATATTAAAATAGATAAATCTTACATTGATAATATTTGTGAATGCTCAAAGGATAAAAGTATCGTATCTGCGGTAACTAATATGTCTCATATGATTGGTTGCCAAGTAATAGCGGAAGGCGTAGAAAACACAGCTCAGTTAACGTTATTACAAAGCTTAAAAATTGATAAATACCAAGGCTTTATATTCAGTAAACCGGTTAGATTTGAGCAAGCTATATCCTTGATATATTAAAGGTACTACCTGTTTTTATTTAATTAAGCATTGCTGCATAAACCCAATTTTTGTAGCAATTTTAAATTGGTATAACCTTTGCTATTAATACTTAAATTAGCCACTTTGACTTCAGTTAGGCTATTAACGATGTATTTTAGATGTTTTATACGTAGTGTTATTACAATTTTGCGTAATTTTTACATGTTTAAAATACTCATTTTTAAGGTATTAGGTAAAGGAAATTATAATGGGCTCGGTTTCTAATGTATTTCATAGCAAATGGTTTAACTCATTTGCGGTTATTTTGTTAGTCCTTATTATTGCCAGAATAGCCGCGCCTTATGTAGTTCAATACTACGTAAATTATCAGTTAAAACATACGCAAGGTGTTACGGGGCATGTTGGTGACGTCGATTTGTTTTTATATCGCGGTGCCTACGCAATTGACGGCGTTGAAATTTACGCTGTTGATGCAACCTCAGCTCCAAAGCCTTTATTGAGCATTCAAACGCTTGATTTTTCACTTGCGTGGTCAGCCCTTTTAAAGGGCAATTTAGTAACAAACATGGCCTTTACGCGTCCTGAAATAGTTATATATGATAAAGATCCCAATGCTTCTGAGCAAAATAAACAAGTAAAAGACGAAACTACCTGGGTAGGGCTCGCTAATAATTTGGTACTGTTCTCAATTGATACCTTAACAATTGAGCAAGGTATGTTAACTTTAGTTAACTCAACGAATAGCGGTGAAAACCCCACCTTTATATCAAATATCAATGCCAGAATTGAAAACATAACGAATGCGCAAAACCTATCAAAAACACTTGTGACTACTTTAAACGTAGAAGGTGCGTTAATGGGGGAGGCTGCATTAAAGCTTAATGGCAAATTAGACCCTTTTAGCAAGCAAGCTAATTTTGATTTTAACGCAGAGGTACAGCGTTTTTCAGTTAAAAATTTAGACACTGTATTTAAAGTGTATACACCATTTGATATTGAAGCGGGAGGCATTGATGGAGCAATGGAGCTTGTAGCTAAAGATAATAACTTAAATGGTTATGTTAAAGCGGGCGTTCAAAACTTGCGTGTGTTTTCGTGGCGCGAAGATATTGAAAAAGATGACGATGGATTATTTACGGCCATATTTGAAGGCAGTGTTGATTTACTCGGCTCTATCCTCGAAAACGATGAATCTAAGCTTGTTGCTGCACGTATTCCCATAGAGGGGCAATTAGATAATGCAGATGTATCTACTTTCCAAGCAGTTATTTCGGTGCTAAAAAATGCTTTTTTTGATGCCTTTAAAATGAAAGTGGATAACGTTATTTCTTTTGAAGATACGGGTGAAAAGTCTGATAACGAGGAAAATTAAAGTACTTTGGTAATTTTAGTTTAATTAGAACTTTAAACTGCACCCACTTTTTAAACTTTAAGTGGGTGCTTTAATACTCTGAGCAGGTTAGTTTTTGCGGTTACTCAATAGCTCTTTAAGCTCAGCAATTTGTGATTGCAGCTCGTTTACTTGCCCTTGCGTTGCGGGTAATGAGCTATCATCTGCGAGCTCTTCTCGCGCTTTACGATGCTCCTCACTCATTACTTCTAAAATAGCACCTACCATCATGTTTAAAAATACAAATGCGGTTAAAAATATAAACGTAAGGTAATAAATCCAGCTTAATTCGTACACTGCCATTGTTTCGTACATTATGTCGGTCCAATCTTCAAACGTTGCTACTCTAAACAAAGTAAGCATTGATATGGATACGTCTTTCCAAAGTACGGGGTTTATTTCAGCAAACATCATGCTGCCCATTGCAGCGTATATATAAAAAATAACAAACATTAATAGGGCTATATAACCCATTTGTGGAATGGCTTTAAGCAATGAGTTAACTAATAAACGCAGCTCAGGGATCATTGATACTAAACGAAGTACTCTAAATATACGCAATAGTCGAGCAATTAACATAGTAGAGCCAGCCGCAGGATATAAACTGCCCAAGACTATGATGGTGTCGAATATGTTCCACCCCTTCGAAAAGAAGTGTTTTATGCCTTTGCTTGCAACAAAGCGGATTACTAGCTCAATTAAAAAGAATGCGGTAATACCAACGTCCATCCAATTTAGAGCAAGCTCTACGGTAGGATGTAGTGAGTAAGTGTGTGCACCTACTGTAAGAGCAGAAACAATAATTACAGCTATAACAAATGATTGAAATATCTTGCTTTTGTCTATACGCTGAAACAACTTTTGTAACTGCGACATCATAGTAATAGATCCTTTGGAGATTAAGATTTTATGGCGCTAATATACAATAATATTGTAATAATTTAACGCTTTTTCGATATAGAAAGTGTAAGGAAATTTAATGTTTATCAATAAACTAAAAAATAGCGCATTACTTATTGTTGGATTATGTGTTTTAGCTGGTTGCAGCTCTGACGCGCGTTTTCATGAATTGCAATCGGCGCGCCTTGATGAGTGTAACTATAAGGCCGACAAAGAATATTACGAATGCCTAGATAAACAAGACTCTAACTACGAAGAGTTTAAAAAACAGCAACAAGCCCAAACTAAGTAAGTAACCTTTATATTTATGACTAAAACTCAAAAACAACGTGATAAACAAATTCGTTTAGCACTTACTAATGCATGCGAAGCTATAAAAGAAACAGTAACAGGATTTGATTATCTAACGCATTCAATTGACTTAAATAACGAGGCCAATACGTTAAAAGTACAGTGCTATTTTAACGATGATATAGCCCTTGAAAGTGCAAAACCGCAACTTAACGAATTAACAAATATAATACTCAAAGAGCTTACGAGT
Source organism: Pseudoalteromonas sp. TP27 (assembly GCF_056470645.1). Lineage (NCBI taxonomy): Bacteria > Pseudomonadati > Pseudomonadota > Gammaproteobacteria > Alteromonadales > Pseudoalteromonadaceae > Pseudoalteromonas > Pseudoalteromonas sp. TP27. The sequence continues at coordinate 100,204 of NZ_JARDAK010000003.1, forward strand.
ATTAAGTTGAACGCAAAACCAGCACATATTTCATTTTCAGCTAATTAACAGAGCTTTTGTTGGTTTGATAGCACATGGACGTTATAATTAGATAAATTATTTTTAGGGTTTAAATTATGGCTGTTCCTACGCGTTCGCAAATTTCACCAGGTATTACAGTAAATATTGTATTAAAAGAAGATCAACGCAGCGGTACGTTAACCGAAGGTGTTGTTGAGCGTCTTTTAACAAAATCACCTAATCACCCACACGGCATTAAAGTGCGTTTAGAAGATGGTCAGGTTGGCCGAGTAAAAGAGATTTTATAATGGCAGCGTTAACAGAACAGGCTTTTTGGGAATTAGTAACAACGCCTGACTTAGGGCTCGATCCGCAAAGTGTCAGCGATAACCTAAAAACTAAACTTAATGATTTAAGCGATCAGCACCTTATTGATTTTGATAAGCACTTTGGCATACATATGCGTAAATGCTTTACTTGGGATTTGTTTGGCGCCGCCTTTGTTATGGCTGGATGTAACGACGATTACGGTTTTAGCGAATTTAGATGTTGGTTAATTTCGCGCGGTAAAACTGTATTCGAAAATGCCTTAGAAAATGCTGACTCAATTGCACAATGTACACCTGTTTATTACTTAAACGAGCAGCCTTATCCGTACATTGATGAGTATGACTTAATAGCCGGTTTATTATTTGAAGAACGCAGTGAAGACGAATTACCGTTTATCCCATCTGGCAGTGATGAACCTAAAGGTAAACGTTTCAAAGACAAACCTAAGTTTTTAAAGCAAAACTACCCACTATTATTTGCAAAATATTGGCAGTAATGTGTATTTAATCGTTTTGTTGTTTTGGTACGTATTTAACAGCGTACTTTACAACAAAGTGATTATACCAACCTGCATAAATCTTTGATCAATTTAATTCGTTAAATAGACTCTACATAAGCAGATTGGTATTAGTTGTTGTATCTAAGTGCTGTAGCACGACTTCTCTCCTTTTATAGTAAATCTCTGTTATAGTTGTAAAAAGTTAAGTAGATAAGCATTTTTCGCTTATCTAACACATTAACTCTCGAAGGATACACACACGCAATGAAATATATAACATTTGCTCTGTTAGCAATTACATTTACAAGTGCTTATGCCTTTAGTGAGCCAAGTAATAAAACGCGATTTATACCACTTTTAAAGTCAAAATTGGGTGCCTACGACGTTGTGTCGACCAATTCAGGATTATGCGTTAATAGTAACTTAAGCCTAACAGAAGAAAACAACCCAAATAGCGGCTTTAAGTTAGGAGAACAAATTATATTTGGCCCGCTTCATAACGGTACACAAACAGTAAAAAAACCTGGCTTTTGTTTTATTACCAGCTCATTAAAATATAAAAGTGATGGTCTTGAAAATGGTTTACGAATGAGCCGTTGTGAAAATCCCGCAAACGAGAAAACAATTAGCCAAAGCATTAAATTTTTAGCTGATAACACACTAAAATACACATTGAGTGATCCTAGTGTAGAGTGCATATTTAAAAAAGCAGACGAGAGTAAATAAAGTACTTAGTAACATTTAATCATTCGCAGTATATTTTAGGGATATCGCGCCAACGCGTTGTGTACTGCGGCGATAAAAAATCACGGTTCATGTGCCACCGGTCATTTAACTTACTGCTAGCAAGGCTTAGCATCCCTTTTCCGTATCGATTGTTTATTGTGTCTAGGCATTGCATGAGCTTTGGGTTATCAGGGCTTTTACTAAATAAGTCACTTTGTTGAAACTGCACCGACGTTAACTCCACCGCGCCCACACCACACTTATAAAACCGAACTCCCGGTTGATAAATTTGATTAAATACCTCAGATACAGCATTCGCCATCACGCAGGTGTCGTTAGTGGGGCTGGCAAATTTATAAACAAATGACTTTTTATAATATCTGTTTTCGTGCGCGCCGCTGGCTGCAAAAATATAAAGCTGATGAGTGAGTGAACGCTGGGCGCGTAGTTTATTAGCCACTGTAGTTACATGGTTAATAAGCGCTGTTTTAAGCGCGGTTGGCTCATATATTCGCTCACCAAAGCTACGGGTTGAAAATATCTCGCGCTTGTCTTGTCGTACATCGTCCCAATTTAAACACGTTACGCCGTTAAGCTCGCTTACCGTGCGCTCAACAACCACACTAAATGCACGGCGCATAGTTTTAGGATTTTGCTGAGCAAGCTCCCATGCTGTGTTTATATTCATTATTTTAAGTTTTTTAGCTAATCGACGGCCTATTCCCCACACATCTTCGCAGCTCATTCTTTGTAAAATAGCTTGGCGCGTTTGCTCGTTGTTTATTACGGCTACACCATTAAAACCACTGAGTTTTTTAGCAGCGTGATTAGCCGCTTTTGCTAAAGTTGGGGTAGGGCCAAAGCCTACGCCTACGGGCAACTTTGTTTCTCGCCATACTGTACGCCTTATAACATGGCCGTACTCATGCCAGTCTTTAATCAGTGGTGTGTAGCCGTTAAAGTGCAAAAAGGATTCATCAATACTGTATATATGTTGTGTATCGCAAAAGCGACCAATAACATTCATCATCTTGTCGCTTAAATCAGCGTAAAGCTCATAATTGCTAGATCGAATAACTACGTTGTTTTGCTCAAGTAAATGCTTAACTTTAAAGTATGGGCCAAATTTAGGAATATTTAAGCGCCGAGCAATAGGGCAAATAGCGCATACACAGCCATCGTTATTAGTAAGTACAACTACGGGCTTGGAGCGAATAGCCGGGTTGAATACTTTTTCGGCACTGGCATAAAATGACACAGCATCAACTAAAGCGTACATTTAAGTAACTCTCATTTAGGCAAGTTTCATTTAAGTAAGTCAGGGCTTTGCCTGTGCATTCTTATTGATAACGTTACTACGCCTTCTAGCTGAAACTCATCTGCAGAGGTTAGTTGTACCGGCTTATGTAAAGAAGACGCAGAAAGTAGCCGCGCATTGGTTTTATCAAGCAGTTTGCATACAAAAAGGCCATTTAAGTTAGCAACAATAACATCACCGTTTTCGGCAGGCTCTGCACGGTCGATAACTAATAAATCCCCTTGAAAAATTCCGACTTCCTGCATAGAGCACCCCGACGCGATACCAATAAACGTGGCATCTGGGTGCTTTATTAATAGCTCATCAAGAGATACACCTAGCTCGGTGTACTGCGCTGCGGGGGATTCAAAACCACACACGCCAGCTTCTATATAAATGGGAATGACAAACATAACACAACCTAAAACGCACATACTGTATAAGTGTACAGTATATGCGTTTAGTGTAAGTTATGCCAAGGAATGAATAGCAGATCAATCCATATTTTTGATCATTTGTTGTGCGGTATCTAAAAAGTCTTTGATTTGCTGAGAGTTTAAATTTTTACACATTTGATTATTTATTTTTTGCTCTGAGGCTAATAACTTATTAAAAAGAACTTTACCTTCCTCTGTAAGCGACAAAATAAAACAGCGCTTATCATGCTCACTTGCTTGTTTATCAATAAGGTCTAAACCAATAAGATCTTTAATTAGCCGTGCTATTTGTGCTTTGTCGCGCTGCGTTTTAGTAACAATATCGTTAGCCGTACAGTTATTTACGTTCGCGATAATATGTATGCAGCGTACGTGCATAGCATTAATACCCAGTTCGCCTGCGTTAATCGCTTCGCGAATTGTTACACGGTAATTTTGCATTAGTTCAAACAAGGTATTTGATAAAGGTGTATTCATAGAACTCTCAATATGGTTGACAAAGTCAATTAAATTGCTATAGTTGATTTTATCAACCAATGGGGCGTTGTGCAATGACTGCTTTTATAGCAGCCAATTATTAATGTAAAACGAGGTAATACATGGGTAAACAAGTTCGCAAAGCAACAGTATTAAGCACTGAGCAAATTACACCGCACCTACAACGTATTGTAGTAGGCTCTGATGATTTTAAAGACTTAACCCCAGAGTATATTGGTAACTATGTAAAAATACTGTTCCCAAAAAATGGTGAAGTAGATTTTAACTTAAAAACAGCGTGTATGCGATCATACACAATAAGGCATGTAGATGCGCAAACCGGCGCACTAACGCTTGATTTTGTTATAAATATGCACCAAGGCCCCGCGACTAACTGGGCTAAAATTGCAAAAGTAGGCGATGCGCTAGGTATAGCTGGACCAGGCCCTAAAAAATTAGATAATTACACGCACCCTCATTATATATTGCTGGGCGATTTAACCTCAGTAAATGCTATAAAAGGCTATGTGCAGCAGTTACCTGAAGCTGCAATAATTGATGCATTTGTACATGCCCCTACTGAGCAAGACATTATCGATTTAGAAACAAATCGCGATATAAACTGGGTAATTACCGATAGTGCCGATACAGCAATGCTAAGTGCACTTAAAAATTTGCACATTACAGAGCAGCCACCTATTGTGTTTATGGCACTGGAGGCAGGCCTTGTACGTACAGTAAAAACCTTGCTAACTGAGCAACTTAATATACCGCGCGGTAATATTGTATCCTCAGGTTATTGGAAAAAAGGCGTAGACTCAGAAGGCTATAAAAAGCAGCGCCAACGTGATGCACAGCTTGCCTGAATACCTTAGAGCAAAATAACATATACCTATTTTGCTCTAATACCACTGCGTAACTTGAATTGACTTAATAGCAGACCCATTTAAGTGTTTTATGCTAATGATGTAATCCATTATTAGCATGCATTTTTAGGAGCTGCTATTTTGTTAAATTCCATTCCTTTTTCGTTATTAGAACTTGCCCCCATGATCAAAGGGGACAGTGTTGCCAACACTCTTCATAAAAGTACTAAATACGCACAGCGAGCAGATGAGCTTGGCTTTAATCGCTTTTGGCTTGCTGAGCATCATAATATGCCAGGTATTATTTGTGCCGCTACTTCAATTTTGGTTGGCCACATAGCGGGAAATACTAAACGTATTCGTGTTGGCTCTGGCGGTATTATGCTACCAAACCACTCACCATTAGTTGTTGCTGAACAATTTGGTACGCTAGAGAGCTTATATCCTGGGCGAATAGATTTAGGACTAGGACGCGCCCCCGGCAGTGACCCAATAACAAGCCGAGCACTAAACAATGATATGAGCCGCGCAGAAAACTTCCCTGGAGAGGTAACTGAGTTGCAAACGTTATTAGGTCCATACAACGGTACGCACCCAATACGTGCTATACCGGGTGAGAACACAAATGTTCCTATTTGGTTATTAGGCTCGAGTTTATTTAGCGCGCAACTTGCGGCGCAAAAAGGATTACCGTATGTATTTGCAGGGCATTTTGCACCGCGCTTTGTGCACGATGCAATAGCGTTGTATAAACGCGAATTTAAAGCATCAAGCGATCTTGATAAGCCATATGTAATGCTTGCACTGCCTTTAGTTGCCGCCGACACCGACGAAGAAGCGCAATACCTGTCGACTACTTCTAAGCAACGTGTGCTCGAACTTATACGCGGTAACGAGCTGTGGTTAAAACCACCCGTTGAAAGTATGGACGGATTATGGAGCGAACAAGAGCGCGCGCATGTTGAAAACTTTTTAAGCCTAAGCGTAGTAGGCGGACATGTAAGTATTAAACACAAGTTAGAGATGATAGCGAAGCAGCTAGAAGTTGATGAGTTTATATTTACCAACGATGTATTTGATAGTGAAAAACGCCACCGTGCACTCGAAATTTTAATGGAAATAAAACACTAATATATAGTTAGTTAAGCAAGCGTACACTCTGGGCTTGTTAACATACAGACATCATCAAAAGTTAAACTTTTTTAACTCATTTTATTAACTTTAAGTGATGTCTGTATTTGTTATTTAAATGTTTAAAGTAGATAAATTACGCTGTTTGGTGCTTATTTTTGCTTTATTTATCGTTCTGTTTTTTCAATCGAACTGATTTAAATAATCTATTTTAAGATGTTACTTTTATTTTTTATAATGTAGGTATTAAACCAAACATCATTAAATTAAAGGTAGGTACACCGTGAATTCTCTAAACATCGCAACAGCTAATTCAGTTAATCAAACAGCGCAGCCAAAAGTTGCTCTGATTGCTGAAGGTGGCGGGCAGCGAGGGATATTCACAGCCGGTGTACTGGATGCATGGTTGGAGCAAAGCTACGACCCATTCGATTTATTTATCGGCACTTCTGCAGGTTCACAAAACCTGACTAGCTATTTAGCGCGCCAAAAAGGCTATGCTAAACGCCTAATTAGAGGGCTTTCGCGTAATAAGCGTTTTTTTCAGCTTGGTAGAGGGCTAATGGGTAAACACATAGTTGACCTAGATTGGTACTTTGACAAAACCACTGAAGTAAAAAGAGCGATAGACTTTAAAACAGCAAAAACAAGTTTAGGCGAACGTGAGCTACTTATTACAGCTACTAATGCGCGAGACAGAAAGCCATATTACTTATCGCCAACAGGTGAAGATAATCAATGGCGCGATCTTTTAAAAGCATCAAGCGCACTGCCATTTTTGTACAAAGAGGGTGTAAAATTAACACCATGGTCAAGTGCAAAAGCAGCGAGCGAAACCCACTTAGTTGAAGAGCAAACACAAGCTGATTTTTATCTTGATGGCGGCCTAGCAGCACCACTCCCAGTACGTGAAGCTTACAACCGAGGTGCACGTAAAATTGTAGTAATTAGAACGGTTGATGCTAACTTTCAAGCTCAATCTGCTTGGGTTCAAAAGTTGAAATCGCTGGCAACGGTATCGGGTTACTGCCCAAAAACGCTAGACTATTTACTACAGCACGAGCAAGCGTATTTAGATGAGCTGAAATTTATTGCGAATCCACCGGATGATGTAGAAATAATCCAAATTTTTGCTAACGAAAAGCTACACAGTAAATTATTAGGTAGTTCTAATAACGATTTACGCTTTGACCATAAATTAGGTTTAGATGCTGGTCGCTCATATCTAGCAATGCAAAATTTACAGGTTAACAGCAACAACCATTACAGTGCACCTACACAATACAGCTATAACTAAGTAATACAGCGATAGCCAATTAAATATAATTTAAAAAAGCGCATAACTTTATGCGCTATTTTTTTGCCATTCTTAATCCCTCATTACGCCTAAACCTTACTGCATCAAAATAAAAACTATTGCATCCCGCACGCATACGCAAAACAAAATACTGAATCTTAAAAAGATATTATTGATTTTTTAACTAATCAATATAAAGTGTAGGTGTGATTTATTATTCACATTTATAGAAATAAAATTCAATGTTAAATGTGCTTACTTACAGATTATTAAACATCAATACACACTTCACTATAGGGTAAAGCCAAACTTAAACACTATTATGTTTAATGCATAATGAGCTGCCAGATTTTTTAAATTAAGTAGCGCTACATGCAGAGTTTAAAGTCGGTGCTAACATAAAGTAAAAGTATAAAATAAAAAGGGATTAGTAATGTTCGATACCGTCGTCAAAAGTGTAAACAACCTTTTATGGGGAGAAGGGCAAGTCCTTATTTACATACTCCTATTTGCAGGAATATGGTTTTCAGTACGTTTAAAAGCAATTCAAATACTTAAATTTAAACATATGTTTAGCCTATTAAAAGGCAGCAGCAAATGTAAAAAAGACGACATTTCATCATTCCAAGCATTGTGTACAGGGCTTTGCGCACGAGTAGGGACAGGTAATTTAGCCGGTGTAGCGGTTGCAATTTCACTTGGTGGTAGCGGCGCAATATTTTGGATGTGGGTAATAGCCATACTCGGCATGGCAACAGGCTTTGCCGAAAGCGTACTTGGGCAAGTATACAAAGTGCGCGATAGCAGCGGCGACTTTAGAGGCGGCCCAGCGTATTATATTCAACAAGGTTTAGGCAGTCGCGCATTTGCCATTGTGTTCGCTGCGTGTTTGTTTTTAGGTTACGGCTTTACCTTTAGTGCCATGCAAACTAACACGATTACAGACGCGCTAAACTATGCGTTTGAAGTACCTACCTTTTACTCAGGCTTGGTTATTACCGTACTTGCGGGCTCAATTATACTCGGTGGCTTTAAAGCAATTGCCCGATTTGCAGAGCGAGTAGTGCCCATAATGGGCATTGTGTTTGTACTTGCCGCCGTCATTATAACCTTTATAAATTTCACTCAAGTACCTGCTATGCTTAAAGATATATTTTTATCTGCATTTGGATTACAAGAGGCAGGCGCTGGTGCAATGGGCGCCGCTATTAAAAATGGTATTCAACGTGGTTTATATTCTAATGAGGCGGGCGCGGGTAGTGTGCCGCATGCTTCAGCAAGTGCTAGCCCAATTCCTAATCACCCCGTAACGCAAGGTTACATACAAATGCTAGGTGTATTTTTCGATACAATAGTACTGTGTAGCTGTACAGCCGTTATTATTTTATTAGCCGATATAGACATTAGCGGCGAAATGGAAGGGATTCGTTTAACACAAAGCGCGATGACAGCTCATTTAGCACAAGGTGGTGTTTACTTTGTTGCAGCTGCCATTACGCTATTTGCTTTTACATCTGTAGTGGCAAACTACGCCTATGCAGAGAGCAACTTGCACTTATTTAAGCTTGATAACAAAGTAGGGCGCGGCATTTACACTTTGCTTTATTTATCAATGATGCTTTGGGGCGCTTCGGCCACATTAAAAGAAGTGTGGGATCTAGCCGATATTGCCTTAGGGTTAATGACAGTGGTTAACGTTATCGCTATTATACTGTTAACGCCGACTATTTTGTCTGTTACCAGCGATTACCACGCACAAAGAGACAAAGGTTTAGAGCCCGAATTTAAAGTAAAAGATGTAAAAGTACAGGGTAAATGCGAAGACGGCATTTGGGACTGATTAACGAATTTTAAGCACCTTTAACTATAAAAAGCGGTTTTGTGGCAACATAAAATCGTTTTTTATTTTGAATAATTATTCACATTTAGTTTTAAATAAACAACTAAAATAACCAATAATAAAGGCATAGTTTTTTAGATGATCGAGATCCACGCAGGTAAAACAGCAGCAAAAATAATAAACGAACAAGGTTTTAAACCAGAGCTTTTTACCTCATTTTTAGGCGCAAGTGGTGGCCCAAAATGGTTTACCTTATTTGGTTTAGATAAATATATTTTTGGCGAGTTTTTTAAAAACCGCACTCAACCACTTAATTTAATTGGCTCATCGGCTGGCGCTTTTCGCTCTGCGTGTTTTGCACAAAACGATCCTGTTGCAGCCATTGAGCGCTTAGCAAAATCGTATTCGCAAACACGTTATTCTAGTAATAAACCAACACCAAATGAAATAACAATAAAAGCGCGTACATTACTTGAAGATGTTTTTGGCGATAACGGCGTCACCGAAATTATAAATAACCCAATATTTAAAGCGCACTTTATAGTGGCAAAATCGAAAGGCTTTATTGCCAGCGAAAATAAACTTATACAACTTATGGGTTTATCAAAAAGTTATATGTTAAACCGCGTTAACCGAAAATTATTAGGTTCACAGTACGAGCGTTTTATATTTGGCCCAGCAACAAGCGACTTATCAATTACCGACAGCTACAATTTTAAAACACAAAGCATAGCACTCACACAAACAAACTTAAAAGATGCATTACTTGCATCGGGTTCTATACCGCTTGTTATGCAAGGCATAAAAAATATTGCAGGCTCACCACCTGGCATGTATCGCGATGGTGGAATTATTGATTATCACTTTGATTTAAAAATTAATAACCCAGGACTTATTTTATATCCGCACTTTAATAGCGAGCCAAAAGCAGGGTGGTTCGATAAAAACCTAAAACGAAAAGTCTCCCCCGTAAATTATGACAACGTGGTGATGATCACCCCATCAAAAGAATTTGTAGCAAGCTTACCGTACGGAAAAATCCCAGACAGGAACGACTTTACCGATCTCGATGCAGACACACGTATTAAATATTGGAATACAGTTTTTAGTGAAACAGAAAAGCTAGCTGAAGCGCTTGATAAAAAGTTAAAAAATGTTATTAACTTTTCAAACTAGCACCGGCTAAATAATAAAATATAGCTTTATTATTCGAATGTAGCCGTCATTAGAAGTCAACTAACGTAATTAATTATAATCGTGTTAATTGACTCCTAATATAACATCTGAACAGGCCTTTAAAGCCGTAAGAATAGATGTAAAAGATTACTGAGATATTTCTTCAATATACTCTTGGAGTTTATTGTCAGCATTATCTTTACCAAATAGGATTTGGCAGACTTCTTGTAAACCTGGATCTGAGAGAATATCTTCTTTTCTGACAACCAGTGAAATTTTAGAACGTCGGCGTAAAAAGTCACTGAGTTTAGTAATCATTTCCCGTTCAGCAGCATGCTCAATTTCTACACGTAAGTACTCTGAATTCTTAATAAGGAGTTCACCTTTCTCGGGGACTTCACGGATTTTTTCTAGCATATTAATCGCGTTTCTGCCGTAACGTCTCCAAAAGCGCTTACTAAGTGCCTCGGTAGATGTTTTAGGTGTCAAACCATCTAAATTCATTAATTTTGCACGATGCATGAATTCATTCTTAACGGTATCGTCAGGTTCACCGTACCATTTGTAATCTTCATAAGGTAACTTAATACCTAAGCCAGTGACTAAATCAGCCACTTCATCGCCTACATTAATACAATCAGTTAATTTGCCGCCAAAGATAGAAAGATATTTATGATCACTATTTGTATCTATAGCGTGCTTGCGCGATAGCTGCACCCAGTCAGCTTTACCATTACCGTCTTTTTTAATTGCTAATGGCCTAACTCCACATCGCTCGGATATAATATCATTTTTTGTAATTGGCTTTTCTAGCTCCAATAACTTGTTAGCGTTATCAAGCACAAAGGTTCGATCCTCATCAGTCACTTGTGAGTACGGGCTATGAACTTGTGTGTCGGTTGTACCAATACACGTTTTTGGGCCCATGGGGATCACAAAAAACAATCGACCATCGTCTGCAAAGAACGTCAGTACCTTATTGCTGTTAGTTATCTTATCAACAATAAGGTGGATACCTTTTGAAAATACATGGTGATGTGCTGTGGTTTGACTATTTGTATTGTTAATAGGATCAACAAATGGGCCTGCTGCGTTAATAATAACTTTAGAGCGGATTGTAAACTTCTCTTTAGACATCTCGTCTACTGCATTTGTAGTCCAAATATCATTGGCACGAGTAGAGCCCTGCGAACTTACGTAGTTAGCGGCAATACACCCATGGCTCATACTAGAGCGAATAAAATTGAAAACAAAACGAGCATCGTTATCTAATAAAAAACTGTCTGAATATTCAAATCCAGCCTCAACATTTTTCGTGTTAACGACCGGCTCTAATGATTTTATTTTTTTTGCATTGAGGTATTTAGGAGATTTCGTAAAAAAACGCCCCATGAACCAATAGAGAATAGTGCCTAAATAAACAAAAAATGCAGGGAATCTAAAGCCTTTTTGGATACTTGTAAAAAAGCGAATTTCTTTAACGGTAGAAGGGTAGCTACGCATTAAATGGTTTCTACTTTTACAGAGTTTATTAACCAAATTGTATTCATGACTTTCTAAATACTTTATGCCACCCCAAGCTAAATTTGATGAGTTTGAACTAGTGAAACCAGCAAAATCACCTTTATCTATCAAGGCAACTTTAGCACCCTTTGCGGCTAAAGCAGCAGCAGATACAGCACCGTTAATACCTCCTCCGATAATCAAAACATCATAGATATCTTGAGGGAGCTTTTTAATATTGTTATCTCTAAGTTGACTCATCTATTGGATTACCTATTTTAAGAAGCTTAATTAACTATATAAGGCCTAATGGGCTCTAAGGTGTAATTTTTAAATATCTAGGGCATTTTACATGCATTGAAAAACATCAAACCTAGCCTATTTATGAATACTAGCCCAAGACTAAAAATTTTTATCACGGGGTAGGTATTCAACATTTAACATTTAACATTTAACATTTAACATAGGATAGTGGATAAAAACATTCATAGATTGAAAATAAATATTAGTACAAATTTTCTCTTTAATAAAAATAACACTTAATAACGAACATTTGCAAACATTAAAATACATAAATGAAAATCAATCTTTTACGGTGATTGTAATTTGAATTTTGAAAAATTAGTAAGCAGCAGCTTGAGCTATCGTATTTCGAAAAATAAAAAAGAAAGGTATTCTTTACTAATGCCAACGACATAAAAAAGACCGATTATAGCACCTTGAAAATTGCGCTATAGCAGAATAAAAGTTGCAATATAAAGTTATGCTTAATAATTTCTTGTATTGCACTGCCTACTATACCCACGTAAACGAGTATAAAAATAGCTTTAAGCATCCACGTGTTATTTATTTTACTGAGCTATATGCAGTTCTACATCGTGTTCACTGAGTAAACTAAGTATGCTCTCAGGAGGTTGAGCATCGGTAATAAAATTATCTGCCTGCGAGATATTACCTAATCTTACCATCGCATACCGACCGAATTTAGAATGATCAGCAGCAAGTAAAACTTTACGTGAATTTCTAATAATTGCTTGGGCTACGCGCACTTCACGGTAGTCAAAGTCAAGTAATGCACCATTTTCTTCTATACCACTAATACCAATAATGCCAAAATCCATACGAAATTGATTAATGAAGTCTTCTGTTGTTTCACCAATAATGCCGCCGTCTCTGTGTCTAACCTCACCCCCTGCAATAAGCACGGTAAAATCTTTTTTAACGCCTAATATAGCCGCAACATTTAGGTTATTAGTAACCACTTTTAAATTTTCATGATTAAGTAATGCTTTCGCGATAGTTTCTGTTGTGGTGCCTATGTTTATAAAAAGTGAAGAGCCATTGGGTATCATACTAACGATGTGCTCAGCTATTTTTTGCTTAGCTTCTAAGTCCATAATTTTTCGGGTTTGATACGCGGTATTTTCAATGCTTGAAATTGCACTTGCACCGCCATGGTGGCGCCTTAATTTATTTATATTGGCTAAATATGTGAGATCTCGTCTGATAGTTTGCGGCGTAACTTTATAATGACTTACCAATTCTTCAATAGAAATTGAACCTCTTTCTTTTAATAATTTTAGTATGGATTCGTGTCTCTGATTTTGAGTCATGTACTTCACATTTGAGAATAAGCTATCGGCAAATTATAGATTAAAAACAAATGAATGAAAATTACATATAAATAATTATATATTAAGGACGCATTTTAGTTGTATGTACCGATAAATCCATGTAATAGTAAAAAAACGAAAATAATCGAAAGTAGAAGTGAAAAACAATGAATAAATACATTCTTTCAATAGACCAGGGCACAACTAGTTCTAGAAGTGTACTATTCGACTTAAAAGGTAATATTGCTTACTTAGAACAACAAGAATTCGATCAACAATTTCCTAAAGCTGGTTACGTAGAACATAAAACAGATGATATTTGGAATTCTGTTCAACAAACTACTGAAGCAGTGATGAAGCACATTGACCCACAACAAGATAAAGTGATTGCGATTGGTATTACTAACCAACGTGAAACAACCATTGTGTGGGATAAAAAAACAGGCGAACCTGTTTATAATGCGATTGTTTGGCAAGATAGACGTACGTCAGAGTTTTGTAATAGTTTAAAAAAAGCTGACAAAGAAAAAATGGTTAGCAAAAAGACAGGGCTTTTGATAGACCCCTATTTTTCTGCAACAAAAATAAATTGGATTTTAGAAAACTGTCCAGGCGCCAGAGAAAAAGCAGAAAATGGTGATCTAATTTTTGGTACTGTCGATACGTATCTATTGTGGAAATTAACAGGTGGAAAAGAGCATCGTACCGACGCCACAAATGCATCTCGTACTATGTTGTTTAATATTCACACCCAAGAGTGGGATTCAGAATTACTTGAACTTTTCAATATACCAAAACAAATGTTACCCGAGGTTATGGACTCATCTGATGACTTTGGCGTAGCAGAGCAAGCATATTTAGGTTACGAAGTTCCTATTTTAGCTATGGCCGGTGATCAACAGGCTGCACTATTTGGGCAAACATGCTTTCAACCCGGCATGGCAAAAAGTACCTATGGAACAGGGTGCTTTATGATGGTTAACACTGGTGATAAAGTCCTTGAATCTGAAAACAGGCTTTTAAGTACAGTAGCTTACAGACTAAATGGAAAACCAACCTATGCGCTTGAAGGCAGCATTTTTGTTGCAGGTGCGGCAATTCAATGGCTTAGAGACGGTTTACAGCTAATCGAAAAAGCAGATGAAACTGAATCACTTGCATGTAATACCCCTTTAGACCACGGTATATATATGGTTCCTGCCTTCACAGGATTAGGTGCTCCTTATTGGGATTCGAATGCGCGAGGTGCTATTTTTGGCTTAACCCGAGATACCGGTATAAAAGAAATCGTAACCGCTGGATTACAATCAGTTTGTTTTCAGACTAAAGATCTTCAAAAGTCAATGGAAGCAGATGGAGTAAGACCACAGGTACTAAGAGTTGATGGTGGTATGGTAAAAAATAGCTGGCTCATGCAGTTTTTGTCTGATGTTTTAGGAGCCGAAGTTGATCGTTCAAGCATAAGTGAAACAACTGTATTAGGTGTAGCTTATTTAGCAGGTCTTAAAGCGGGTGTATTCCCATCACTCGAGTCATTAGCGAGTAACTGGAATTGCGATAAACGATTCGTACCCGATATGACTAAAATTAAACGAGATGAATTGTATGCTGGTTGGTGTAATTCAGTCAAAAAAGTGCAAAGCGAAGACTGCTCGCAAAAATAAATAGTAAAACTTATCTGATTTAGTTGATTAAGATACGTTATTAAAAGACTAAAACAGATTTAACGTTAAATATAAAAATATGTATGTATGGTGATGTAAACCAAATACTATAAATATTTGGGCTTATCTGATAGATACATAGTGATGGACGGTTTTTATCGCTAATAAGGAATATTAAAATGTCACCTTTCTTAGCTGAAATAGTTGGCACAGCATTACTAATTTTAATTGGTGGTGGGGTTGTTGCTAACGACATACTAAAGAAAACATTAGGCCATGGCGGCGGTTGGATGACGATTACCACGGCTTGGGGACTTGGTGTTTTTATGGGGGTAGTTGTTGCTGGTCCCTATAGTGGAGCACACCTAAACCCTGCGGTAACAATAGGCTTAGCCGTAGCTGGATTATTTCCATGGTCCGAAGTTCTAAGCTATATTTTAGCAGAGTTTATTGGCGCAATGGTTGGCGCTTCGTTAGTTTATGCAATATATAAAGATCATTTCGATGCCACTGACGATCCCATCTTAAAACGAGCTGTTTTTTGTACATCTCCAGCTATACCAAATACGTTTAGAAATATACTTAGTGAAATAATAGGCACCATTGTTTTATTAATTTGTGTTTTTTACTTCTCTTCAGCTGAAATTGACGATGGTTCTGGCGTAAAAATAGGCTTAGGTTCAATAGGTGCTATCCCTGTTGCTTTTGTTGTTTGGGGTATTGGACTTTCTCTTGGTGGGACTACTGGATATGCTATAAATCCAGCGCGAGATTTAGGCCCGAGAATTATGCATTGTTTATTACCAATAAAAGGTAAAATTGATAGTAACTGGAGTTACTCATGGATCCCGGTAGTGGGTCCAATAATAGGGAGTGTTTTGGCTGCTTTACTATATATCATGATTAAATAATTGATATATTTATTTAATTTATTAAGTACTGATTATACACAGACTATTTTTAAACACACAAAATAAACACATAATTTATATAAGTACTATAGTTAAATTAAAAAAGGGCGAGAGCCCTTTTTTTATGAAAAGTTAAAGCTATTACCAATCCAAAAATATAAATAAAAGAGTATAAAAATATTTATATATCGGAAGACGGGATTATTTTTACCACTAAAAACTAAAAACTAAAAACTAAAAACTAAAAACTAAAACTAAAAACTAAAAACTAAAACTAAAAACTAAAAACTAAAAACTAAAACTAAAAACTAAAAACTAAAACTAAAAATCTAAGCTTAATTTTGTATCCGCATTTTAATAGCGAGCTAAAAGCAGGGTGGTTTGATAAAATTTAAAACGCAAAGTGTAACCACTTAATTATGACAACGTAGTGATGATCACCCCATCAAAATAATTTGTAGCAAGCTTACCGTACGGAAAAATTCCAGATAGGAATGACTTTACCGATCTCGATACAGATACACGAATTAAATATTGGAATACAGTTTTTAGTGAAACTGAAAAGTTGGCAGAGGCGTTTGATAATTTATATATGATTAAAAATAATATTAAAATAAAAGCATATTAAGGATTAATAAAATGAAAGATCTCAAGGAAAATTTAAGCACCATCTATTGCTATGTATTATTAACCATTGTATTTGCTATTACATTTATTGTAATACTTGGATTAGTACAATTAATATTTACTGGGACTGCTAATATGGAAACAGTTGCTTCATTAATATCATCTTTTAGCAATTTTACCGTAAGTATTTGTAGCATCTTGTTAGTTTGTTATGCTGTGAAAACATATAAAAAATGGAAAGTTGATAAAACAATCAACGAATACAAGCAGCTTATATCTCTTACATTCTGTATTTACCATACAGCTAGGCAAATTTATAATTCACTAAATATATACCAAGGTAATAGTGACGAAATTACACATGAGTTTGAAGGATCTAGTAAAGATAAACTAAAAGAACATATTTATATCGAGTTTAATGGAATTCAAAAGGCATACTTTAAATTATCTGAAATCATAGATATTTTAGGTGCGATTCATTCTATAGAACGGGAAGAAGAACTTATTCGGCTAAGAGTATATGCTGCTAGTATCATGCTTAAAATACAAAAAGACATTTCAAAGCCTGAAAAAACAATGAAGGAATTTAAAGAAACAGATAAAGATAAAGTCTTTATAGATGAAATTTTAAAAATAAAAATTTTTAACATAAACAGTGAGGAAGATTTTTCATTATCAGATTTTAAAAATTCTATTGATCTAAACGTAAGACATCTTTTAAAGTAGTATTGGTAAGTTTAAGAGATACTTTATATAACTACCCATAAATTACGTTATGTTAAATTGTGTGGGTTATAATAAAGCGAGCGTGATTATACAAACCAGCTCGCTTTTAGGGCAGTATTTAGGGGTTAATTAAGCTCTGAATCTACCCAAAACTTAGTTCCTTTTAATACTGCTTGTAGTGCAAGGCCATTTTCGGTTACAGAATATACAGTAACTTGATCTGCAATAGCTTCGGCAACTACAGCGCCACCTTTATCACCATATTTAGCTGCAGCATCTGCATTTCCGCCAAATGCCCAACCATGTTCAATAAATCTATTTAACGCGGCTTGGGTATGAAAAACCATAACCACGTTAAAATCTTTAACGCCTAAACCAAGGCCTAAACCGGCTTCACCCATATTCATGTAAGTCGATTTACCAGTAAGGTTATTTTTAACAACACCATACCCGCCACCAAAACTGGCTAAAACTACATTTACATTAGCGTTATCAAAAACAGCAAAACCAGCTGAATTAGCAATTTGCTGTTTAACATCAGGCTTTTTTGCGTATAATTTATCAAGTGTATTTGATTTCATACTTTGAACCAAAGAACGTTTTTCACTTGGTGATGCACTGCCTGTAGTAGCACAACCTGTTAATGCTACAGTGAAAGCAAGCACGCTTAGTATAATTAGTTTTTTCATAACTTTTCCTTAATAAGATATAGCAACCAACAACCATAGAATAATCATGGTATTAAATAATTAGAGTTTCACTATGTCCAATACTAGACAGTATCGGACTTTAACGTTATTCTGTAAGTCTATTATTTAATTGAATATTTATACATTATGCTTGTTGCTTTGGTTGATACGTTAAAACAATTAAGATATCAAATTGCCCATCTAGATGACGGTACTTTAGATTCAGAATACCCAGAACTTGCATCCTTTATACAGGAAGTTGGCTTGACTGTAACTGAATCAAAGGCCGATCTGATATTTTTATATCAGTTTTTGTATGTTTATGGCCGAAAATCAGAAGCCACTTATAGTCGTTTTCGAAATGAGCTTGAACGCTTTTATTTATGGTCTTGGTTAATCGCAAAAAAATCAGTATTTGATTTAAAACGCGAAGATATTGAAGCCTACGTTGATTTTATGGTCGAACCCGATAAAACTTGGGCTGCCACTTCAGTGCAATGGCGATATAAAGATGAGCAAGGTATTCGCCGATTAAACCAAAATTGGCGCCCTTTTATGCTCAAAGAATCTATTGCTAGTCAGCAAACTTTATCGTCTATGTTTACTGCTTTAAATGTATTTTATAAGTTTGCCCTACTCGAAGAAAAAACATTTGCTAACTTTGTGCCTGTAGTTAAAAAAAATAGCCCGTACTTAGTCGTGCAATCTCAAATTCAAATTCCTGATACGTTAAGCGATATACAGTGGGAATATGTTTTTGGTGTAACGCGCGATTTATGCGAACAGAACCCAGAGCTAGAGCGAAATCTATTTACGCTCGCGTGTTTAAAAGGTTTATATTTACGAATATCTGAATTGTCAGAGCGCCCGCAATGGTCGCCGGTAATGTCTCATTTTTGGCAGGATAATGATGGTTTTTGGTTTTTACGTATTATGGGTAAGGGAAATAAATTACGTGATGTAACGTTAAGTGATGATTTTGTTGAATATTTAAAACGCTATAGATTATACAGAGGTTTACCCGCCCTTCCCCGTGTTGATGAATCAGATCCGCTGGTGCATAAAATTCGTGGCCAGGGTGGGATGACTGTAAGGCAAATTAGGCGTTTAGTTCAACAAAGTTTTGATTATGCACAGCAATCATTACTTGATGATGGTTTTAAAGATGATGCTGAACAACTTGGTGCGGCAACTGCCCATTGGCTTCGTCATACGGGTGCCACACATGATGCGCAAACTAGACCGCTTAAACATTTATCAGAAGATTTAGGTCATTCTAAAATTGCGACTACCGATCAAATTTATATTCAAACAAATATTAAAGAGCGAGCAAAATCAGGATTAAAGAGGAAAATTTAATGGAGTACTTAGTAATTGCATTTATAGGCGGACTATTTTTAATTTATTCTTTAACACTTCGCCAGTTAGAAAAAACAGAAGTAACGGGGCCAATGTTTTTTGTTATTGGTGGAATATGCTTAGCAATGTTGCTACCCAATGAAGGGCATAAAATAAAAGATGGTGTTGATCTCTTACTCCCTTTTATAGAACTCACGCTGAGTATATTTTTATTTTCAGATGCAGCTAAATCAAAGTTAAGTGTTTTAAGGCACAGTTTTCAGTATCCTAGTTTATTATTGTTTGTTGCCCTGCCCTTAACTTTATTGCTAGGTATTGCCGTAGCTTTATTTTTATTTGCTGAGCTTTCACTTATTCAAGCGGCATTGCTCGCTATTATTTTAACGCCTACCGATGCAGCTTTAAGCAAAGGGCTATTAGCAAGTACACAAGTTCCTGAAAAAATTCGTGAAGGAATAAATACTGAAAGTGGTTTGAATGATGGTTTATGTGTACCTGTATTTTTAATATTTATATTACTCGCTAAAAATCCTGAATCAGCTATTACAGCTACGCAAACATTAAGCGTATTTGGCCGAGAGCTTGGGCTTGCTTTATTAATAGCAATTACAAGTATCGCTATTTTTATACCGTGTTTAAATTTTGCAATGAAACGTCATTACTTTGCACAAAACACCAGCCCTTTTTTATTACTGGGATTTGCGATGGCTGTTTTTTCGGTCACTCAGTATTTTCATGGTAGTGGTTTTATTGCAGTGTTTGTTGCAGGTTTATTGTTTGATAAATTTTCGACTGATGAAGTAAGAACAGAACTAATAGAAGACTCAGAACACATTGCCGACTTTACATCGCTAATGATTTGGTGCTTGTTCGGGTTTGTTTGCGCTTACTTAGTTATCCCTAAATTAAATACTGAAATAATAATTTACGCTTTATTGAGCACAACATTAATTAGAATAATTCCGGTTATGTTGTCACTACAGTTTACAGCGTTGAATATTAAAGAGCGTTTTACGTTTGCGTGGTTTGGTCCAAGAGGATTAGCATCTATTGTTTTTACATTGATGGTGTTAGATACACAAATAGAAAATAAATATCAAATTGCGACTATAGCAATGACGACTATTTTATTTAGTGTGTTTATACATGGCATTAGTACTAAACCTATTGCCGATAGTTTTGTTAAAAAATAATTATTTAAAACAGTTATTTAAAGTGGCTATTTAAATTAGATAATTAAAATAATAGATTTAAAAAAGGCGTAACGGTTATTTCATCACTGATGAAGTTAATCGTTGCGCCTTTTTTGCTTAAGAACTAATTTAATAAAATATTACTTAAATAAAGTTATTTAAGTACTCTTATTTTTAAGTGATCTTATTTATAAAGTTATTTAAGAACGTGTGCTAGTAATTCAATTGGGTGTTTTGGTTTAAACTTCTCAAAACGTTTAACTTGGCTACGACACGAAAAGCCAGTAGATAAAAGTTGCTCTGGTTTATTTTTATCTACAATTGGTTTCCAGCTCATTTCGTAAAGTGCACGTGAGTTATCTTGATTTTGTGCTTCGTGGCCATAAGTTCCCGCCATTCCACAGCAACCAGTATTTGTTGTTTTTAATGTTAACCCAATATCATTAAAAATTGTTTGCCATACATTTGCAGCTTTTGGTAATGCCGTTGTTTCAGTACAGTGACTTAATAATGTAAATTCGGTATCTGTATTTTGGTTAGCAGTTAACCCTTTAAACGATTGCGACTCTAACCATTCATGAGCAAGTTGCACATTAAATTCACCACGGTTATTTTCTAAAATTGTATTGTATTCATCGCGATAACACATAACCAGTGAGGCATCTAAACCAACTAATGGCGCATTAATATCATTTAATTTATTTAAAAACTCTGCGGCATTTTTTGCTGTAACTTTAAACTCATGCAAAAAACCTTTTACGTGCTGAGGTTTACCATTTGGTTTAAAAGGTAATAACATTGGTTTTTTACCAAGCTGGGTTATTAATGTAATAAAACTTTCTACTAGTTCGGCTTCGTAAAAACTCGTAAATGGGTCTTGTACTATTAATACGTATTCGCTTTGTTGTTCTGCATTTAATTTATTTAATAAATCAAAATCAAATTTTTGTGCTTTATTAACACGTTTTGAAAGTGCAGGAATACTTAACTGTGGTGTATCAACATAACCAACTGTTTTTTTAATAACATTGCTGACTAGCGATGTTTTAACAATTGGATTTATTACTTTTGCAAACTTTGCCATTAATGGCGCGCTATTTTCAATATTACCAACAAGGTAGTCTTTTAGCGGACGCGCATAATAACTATGATAATAATTTAAAAAGCGCGAACGAAAAGTAGGCACATCTACTTTTATTGGACAGGCAGTTGTACATGCTTTACATGCTAAACATTCATCCATTGACGCTTTTACTTCGTGAGAAAAGTCGTAAATACCTTTTCGTTTTTCGCGGCTGTGAACAAAACGTTCCCACCAGGTAATTACTTCACCTTTGTTAAGCTGCTTTTCTACTTCGAGTAAATCTACATTTTTTGACTCTTGTAATCGAAGCCATTCACGCATTAAACTTGCTCGCCCTTTTGGTGAATTACGGCGATCGCCAGTCACTTTATACGATGGGCACATGGGTGAGTTTTCGTCGTAATTAAAACATATGCCATTACCATTACAGGTCATTGCATTGTTAAAACTAGTTTTAACGTCTATTGATATTTGCTTATCGAAGTGCGATCTCTTTTGTCCGTCTACACTAACTAGTGAGTCTTCACTATCAATAGGGGTACATATTTTACCGGGATTAATACGATTGTTAGGATCGAAAGCGGTTTTTATTTTACGAAGTTGAGTATATAAATGCTCACCAAAAAACTCAGGGCTGTATTCACTACGATAACCTTTACCGTGTTCGCCCCACATTAAACCGCCGTACTTAGCGGTTAGTTTTACTACTTGATCTGAAATTGTGCGTAGTAGTTTTTCTTGTTCTGGGTCGCACATATCAAGCGCCGGACGGACGTGCAAAACCCCAGCATCAACATGACCAAACATACCATATTGTAAATTGTGGCTGTCGAGTAATGCTCTAAATTCAACAATATAATCAGCTAAATTTTCAGGTGGTACTGCGGTATCTTCTGCAAAAGCGAGTGGTTTTTGACTCCCTTTTACATTACCTAGTAAACCCACTGATTTTTTACGCATTGCGTAAATTTTTAATATATCACTTTTATCGCTGGTTAGCTGATACCCAATAACGCCATTAGTTTGATTAGCTACGCATTCATCTAAAAGTTTACAAAGCGTGTCTACTTTGTCTTTTATATCATCGTTTGATACTGCATTAAATTCGACCATGTTAAGGCCTTGCATATCTTTATTTGGTACGTCGGTTATTAAGTCCGATACTAAATTCCAAATAATATCTTCGCGCGCTAAGTTTAAAACTTTGCTATCAACGGTTTCTACTGATGTTGCGCGTGCATTTACTAAAAATGGTGAATGGCGAAGTGCTGAGTCAAAACTATCGTATTTAATATTAATAAGTGTTTTAAATTCGGCAATAGGCGTTAGGTTTAATTTAGCTTCAGTTACTATACCTAATGACCCTTCTGAACCGGTTATTAGTCGGCTCATGTCAAAAGTAAGTAAGTCATCACTTAGCACATGCTCAAGGTCATACCCAGTTAAAAAGCGGTTTAATCGAGGAAACTTAGCTAAAATAGCAGCACGTTCATTAAGTGAAATATCTAAAACTGTTTTATATAAATTGCCAATGAGTGAGTCTTGGTCGGCTATAATTTTTGCTTTGTCGATGTCGATTGTTGAAGTGCACATAGGGGTGCCGTCAACTAAATAAGTTGTTAACCCTAAAACATGGTCGCTTGTTTTACCGTAAACTAATGAACCTTGCCCCGATGCGTCAGTACTTATCATGCCACCAATAGTTGCCCTGTTACTGGTAGATAAATCGGGTGAGAAGAAAAAACCATAAGGTTTTAAAAAGTCATTAAGTTGATCTTTTATTACGCCGGTTTGAACACGTACCCAGCCTTCTTCTGCATTTATTTCCAGAATTTCGCGCATATAGCGAGACAAATCTACAACAATACCAGGTGTTAGCGATTGACCGTTTGTACCTGTTCCACCGCCACGCGGGCCAAACGTTAATGATAAAAACGGGTCGCGAGATGCTGTTTGCAATGCGAGCTGAATATCTTTTTCATTTTTTGGAAAAATAACACCTTGCGGTATTTCCTGATACACACTGTTATCGGTTGAAGCAGTAATACGCGTTGCGTAACTTGCGTCTGTATCTCCGGTAAAACCTTGATTTTTAATGGTACTTAGGTAATTAGCGACAAGTTCTGTCGCGGCATCTTGCTGTGTAATTGTTGCTATCATGACGGCGATATTTTAGGGCATTTGCCTAATTATATCATGGTGATGGCGAATAGAAATTGAAGATTTTACAGTTTGTAACACTCTTTTAGTCGATTTTAATGCAGCTTAAATTATAATCAAGTTAACAAGTAATGAGGTGTGTTATATGAAAAAATTACTATTACAGATCAGTGGCGTGTTATTTATTTTGCTAGGATTATTTTTTGCGGTTGTAGCTAGGGCGTGTTGACCTTTGGTTGTTGAATTTGCAGCAGTATGTTTGGTTTTTAGGCAAGGCAGAGCCTATGTAGTGTGGTTGCTCCCCATAAATAGGCGATAACGCAGCATAAATACCAAACATGCGCTGCCCAATGGGTTCTTTCTAGGGACGATTAACTCTTTGTTGCTCGGTTTTTACTTAGCCCACTAGGTTACAAACCTCGCGCCGCGATTAAATCGCCCCTAGATTGAACAAATTTCAATCCACAAAGATCAACACGCCCTTAGCCTTCGTTGATTTTTTTTATGGCGGGTTTATTATGTTTTTCGCTTTATTATCCAAAGGCGCGATATTATTTATCGCTGTGTCAAAAGGCATTAACTAAGTCGTGTGCCTATTTAGATAAAAAATTAGCCCGCTAGTTTATTTTTAATTGAGCAAATAAAAATGCCAGCAATAAATTGCTGGCATTTTTTATAGCTTACATACTTGTTACTTTGCTAATTTTTTAGCTAGGTACAACCATGTTTCTATTACTGTATCTGGGTTTAATGAAACAGAATCAATGCCCTGCTCTACTAACCATGCTGCAAAGTCTTCGTGATCAGAAGGACCTTGGCCACAAATACCTACGTACTTTCCTTTTTCTTTAGCTGTTTTAATAGCCATAGAAAGTAGCTTTTTAATTGCTGGATTACGCTCATCAAATAAATGTGCAATTAAACCAGAATCACGGTCCAGACCAAGCGTTAGCTGTGTTAAATCGTTAGAGCCGATAGAAAAACCATCAAACATTTCTAAAAATTCATCAGCAAGTAGTGCATTTGAAGGAAGTTCACACATCATGATTACTTTAAGACCATTTTCACCACGTTTAAGGCCATGCTCTTCTAGTAATTCAATTACGCGTTTGCCTTCTTCAAGGGTACGTACGAATGGGATCATGATTTCTATGTTTTGCATATCCATGTCGTTTCTTACACGTTTTATTGCTTCACACTCTAGTGCAAAACAATCACGGAAGTCTTCAGAGATATAACGTGCAGCACCACGGAAACCAATCATTGGGTTTTCTTCTTCCGGCTCGTATTGCTGGCCGCCAACTAGGTTTGCGTATTCGTTTGATTTAAAATCAGACATACGAACAATTACGCGCTCTGGTGCAAATGCACAGCCTAGAGTAGAAATACCTTCAACCAGTTTTGTGATATAAAACTCTACTGGTGATTCGTAACCGGCAATCATGTCTGTGATTTCTGCTTTTAATGCATCTGTTTGAGCATCAAAATTTAATAACGCTTTTGGATGAACACCAATCATACGGTTGATAATAAATTCAACTCGCGCAAGGCCAACACCTGCATGCGGTAAGCGTGCAAAGTCAAATGCACGATCGGGGTTACCCACGTTCATCATAACTTTCATTGGTAGTTCTGGCATTTTATCAACGCGTGACGTTAGTATTTCAAAATCTAAAATACCTTCGTAAATAAAGCCGGTATCGCCTTCGGCGCACGATACAGTTACTTCTTGGCCCGCTTTAATTAAATCAGTTGCGTTACCACAACCAACTACTGCTGGAATACCTAATTCACGTGCAATGATTGCAGCATGACATGTACGGCCACCACGATTTGTAACAATCGCTGCAGCTCGTTTCATGATTGGTTCCCAATCAGGGTCGGTCATATCGGTAACTAAAATGTCGCCAACTTGTACTTGATCCATTTCTTTGATTGAATCAAGAACACGTACAACACCACTACCAATTTTATGACCAATTGCACGGCCTTCAACAACAACGTTGCTTGTACCATTTAATTGAAAACGTTCCATTACGTTAGAGTCTTCGTTTGAACGAACAGTTTCTGGACGAGCTTGAACTATATATAGCTTGCCGTCGTTACCGTCTTTTGCCCATTCGATGTCCATAGGACGACCGTAATGTTTTTCAATGATTACAGCTTGCTTGGCAAGGTCTTGCACTTCTTCATCTGTAATCGAAAATTTATTTGAAAGCTCAGGGGCAACATCAACGATGTCTACTTGCTTACCATGTGCTTTATCTTCTGAGTAAATCATTTGAATGGCTTTAGAGCCAATATTACGACGTACTACTGAAGGTTTGTTTTTTAGGAGTGTTGGTTTATGAACATAAAACTCATCAGGGTTAACTGCGCCCTGTACAACCATTTCACCTAAGCCGTAGCTTGATGTAATAAATACAACGTCTTCAAAGCCAGACTCTGTATCAATACTAAACATTACGCCAGATGCTGATTTATCTGAACGTACCATGCGTTGAATACCCGCTGATAACGCTACACCACGGTGATCGTAACCTTGGTGAACACGATACGAGATTGCACGGTCGTTAAATAATGAAGCAAATACGTGTTTAATAGCGACCATTACTGAATCGATACCAACTACATTTAGGAAAGTTTCTTGCTGGCCTGCGAATGATGCATCTGGCATATCTTCAGCGGTAGCTGATGAACGTACTGCGAATGAAACATCTGCTGTAGTGTCGCCGTGGAGTTGGCTATATGCGTCGCGAATGGCTTGATCTAGGTTTGGTTGGAATGGTGTGTCGATTATCCATTGGCGGATGTCTGCACCGACTTTAGCGAGTGTATTTACATCATCAACATCAAGTGTATCTAAAATGTCGTGAATTTTTGCTGTGAGTCCTGATTGATCTAAAAACTCATTAAAAGCATCTGCGGTAGTTGCAAAACCACCCGGTACTTGTACACCAGCGTTTGCTAGGTTTGAAATCATTTCGCCAAGTGATGCGTTTTTACCGCCAACTCGAGGAACATCTTGCATACCAAGCTCTTGATACCAGAGAACGTATTCTTGCACGGATCTTTCTCCAAAAAAAACTAATTGTAGGTCTAACTGTGAGAGTTAAGAAAGAAAACCTTTTATAAAGGTCACCTTCATTCTACACTGGCAACAGTCCTCACGTAAACCGTGAGAAACCCATTTTAGGGATTTAAACGCAATAAAAAGGTTAATTATGAGAACTGCTTTTTATATATCAGACGGAACAGCTATTACTTCAGAGGTGTTTGGGCATGCAACTTTGTCGTTGTTTCCTATCGATTTTAATCATAAAACAATTCCATTTGTAGAAACTGAAGAAAAAGCGCACGAAATTAAAGCATTAATTAATGCAACTGCTGCCAGAACAGGCGAAAAACCATTCGTGTTTTTTACTTTTGTAAATCATAGTTTGAGTGAAATTATAAAATCGGCCGATGCGGTTACCTATGATTTTTTAACTACATACAGCGAAAAAATAGAAAAAGAACTCAATGTAGCCCCAGTTCCAAAAATGCACCGTACGCATTCTATTCATGAAAAAAGTTATGATTTTAGAATCGATGCTGTTAACTATGCACTTATGAATGATGATGGCGGCAATATTAAAAACTTTTCTGAGGCTGACATTATTTTAATTGGTGTTAGCCGAAGTGGTAAAACACCAACCAGCTTATATCTAGCGCTGCAATATGGAATAAAAGCGGCTAACTATCCTATTACAGAAGAAGATTTAGATAACGAAGGTTTACCTAAGTGCTTAGTTCCTTATAAACATAAGTTATTTGGGCTTACGATTGACCCTGAAAGACTTGCAGCTATAAGGCATAGACGTATGGCTAATTCTAAGTATGCATCTATTAAACAATGTCGGATTGAAGTGCGTGAAGTAGAAATGCTTTATAAGCGCCATAAAATTGCTTACTTTAACTCTACGCATCATTCGGTAGAAGAGATATCTGCAAAAATCCTGACAGAGACTGACTTAGAACGACGTAAGTACTAACTTACTCATCAAATTAGAAACAAAAAAACCGCAATTAAGCGGTTTTTTAGTATTAATAATTATTATTTACGTGCGTCTTTTAGTAAATCAGCAACTAAAAAACCTAACTCTAATACTTGGTCGGCATTAAGACGTGGGTCACACTGCGTTTTGTAACGCTGTGCTAAGTCATCATCTGATAAACCGTAAGCACCACCAGTACATTCTGTTACGTGTTGGCCTGTCATTTCTAAATGAACACCACCTGCGTATGAACCTTCAGCTTTATGAACTGCAAAGAATTGACTGATTTCGCGCATGATATTGTCGAAGTTACGTGTTTTGTATCCTGACGTCGCTTTTTCAGTATTGCCGTGCATTGGATCAGAGCTCCAAATGACTTTACGGCCTTCTTGCTGAACTCTTCTTACGAGCGCTGGAAGTTTTTCTGGTAGTACGTCTGCACCCATACGTGTAATTAGCGTTAAGCGACCAGGAATATTATCTGGGTTTAATGCATCAATTAAACGAATTAGGTCATCAGGTTCCATACCTGGGCCAACTTTAACACCAATTGGATTTTTAATACCTTTGAAAAACTCAATATGTGCATGGTCAAGTTGACGAGTACGCTCACCAATCCAAACAAAATGAGCAGAACAATCGTACCAGTCACCTGATAGGTGGTCGCGACGAGTAAGTGCTTCTTCGTAACCAAGTAGTAATGCTTCGTGAGATGTATATAAATCGGTTTCTTTTAAGCTTGGCGCTATTGTAGAGTTAATTCCGCACACTTCCATAAACTCGAGTGCGTCTTGAATTTTGTCTGCAAGTTGTTGGTATTTTTCTTTAAGTGGGTTTGCAGCTACAAAGCCCATGTTCCAACGGTTAACCTGATGAAGATCGGCAAGGCCACCTTGTGCAAATGCACGTAATAAGTTTAACGTTGCCGCACTATGGTGATATGCAGTCATTAAACGTTGTGGATCTGGTATACGCGCTTCTTCTGTAAACTCAATATTATTAATGATGTCGCCACGGTAAGATGGTAAAGACACACCATTAATTGTTTCTAAGTCTGCTGAACGTGGTTTAGCATATTGACCGGCCATACGCGCAATTTTAACTACAGGGCATTTACCGCCGTAAGTTAATACAACAGCCATCTGTAAGATAGTTTTGAACGTATCGCGAATGTTAGCGGCATTAAAGTCACTAAATGATTCTGCACAGTCACCACCTTGAAGTAAAAATGCACGACCTTCGCACACGTCTTCAAGTTGTTTAAATAAGCTTCTTGTTTCTTCAGCAAAAACCAAAGGCGGAGCCGTCTTTAATTGGCCTTCAACTGATTTAAGTATCTCTTGATCTGGGTATTGTGGCTGCTGCTGTATTGGCAGCTCTCTCCAGCTATTTGGGTTCCACGATTGCATGTTCTTTCCTCATTCCTACATTACCTGATAAGAAGAAATTACCGTATGCAGGCCCCTATGTTCAAGGACTAAATTCACTATTTACTAATTATTTAGTTATGAGGTAAGTATTTATGAGATTTATAGGCAAATATTGAATTACTGAGACTTGATAAGTTTGTTTTTGAGTAACTTAAAAACATTATAAAACAGTAAGATAAAATACAATTGGTTATATTTTACCTGCTTGGAGATAGAACATAGCATAGTAACCGTAATGAACAGTTTTGATGAGAACACATCATACTTAAACTCAGCCTATTGTAATCTTAACTTTACAGGTAAAATAAACTTTTATTATTGTCAAGTAGGATGTTGTTAAATTGTGTGCTATAGGGTTTACTTAGTTTCATATAATAATGAGGTGAGTCTATTTAAAGTATGCAATTGCTTATGCGCAAGACCTCCTCAATACTGCTCTACTACTCAAGCAAGTATTAAGGGCGAGCAGAGTGTTTCGCTTTCACAGCCTGGCTTAATAGCGATGGTGCACATGTTTTGTTGGTCTGCGGTTTCATCCACTTCCCTACAGTGTTCTTAGCTTTTCTCTTGCCTGATGTCATAGAATAAGCCCTATTATTTCATGGAGTCTATAATTCACAAGCTCTCATTTTTTGAGCTTTTATACAATTGCGTTAAAGGCTTAAATTTAGATATAACGTAATATGCTTTTAATTGTTACCGCCTACCTTTCATTATAGGCTTATTTATTTTCGCTTATTACAATTATTTATTTGCTAAACTACTATTCCTTTAACTCAAGATCATTTATTACTTACACAGTCATTACTTAATTATATTCATTTAGAGCATGCAAAGAACACATCATACTTTTCTTTATTTATATATAAACTTAGCTCTGAGTAGAATTTTATAAAAAATAATCAAATAGCTAAGAAATATGCGATAATCATTTTAAGTAAGATGTGTTCTTGGTGGGTTATGGTAAGTAAAGTTCAAATTAGAAGTCAGTTTGATTTAATGAATGAATTAACGGTGAGGTTAGTTGAAGAGCTTAAAGAATGTGACTATTCAAAAGCTGAATACTATCAACTTCCTGATATTAGTAGTCTTGATGAGAATATTGTTCCTGAGTCAATTATTACCGAAAAAATATCTGGAGACTTAGCACATAGAGCTATTCTTAATTCATTTACCGATATTTATAAAAAAGAAGGCTTAAGTAGCCGCGTATTAAAGCGCCACCCCGGTTTGTTGGTTATAAAAAATGCCAATAAGGAAGCATTAAACAATCGAATAGCTCAAGTAAATAAAGCGAAAGCAGACTTTAAAGCATGCATAGTTGCAATAGATAATAACGATGCTCGTTTTGAAGCAGTTCATAATGCGATGCCTAATTTAATTACACTTGCTGCGTATCGCAAAATTCATTGTGAAAGTGACTCTCCATTTTCTGTTAGATTTACTTGGATGCATAAGCACGCAACAAAAACGCTGACAAAAAAAATGGCTCTCGAAATGCTCGATAAATCGGCCGGTTATCGAAATCCAAGAATGATTGATCAACAAAAATGGCAATCACTTGTAGCTCAAGAACAATTACGGGTTGCTAGTTTAGGTGAAAAGGAAAAACTAAGAATTCGTCGCCCTACTCGTGTAAGCCCACAAGTTAATGTGAGATATACTGCGCAAAACCGCTATCATGTTAGTGCCGCATTGCCCTTTATTTTGATTAATCCAGAACCAGACGTAAAACTAGGCATATTACCTAATTATCAAAAACCCGAAACTCACCCGCGTAAACGCGAGTACGATTTTTTAGTTGATAGGCTATATTTAGAGCAGGTAGACCGATAGTGATTATGTTAAAAAGGCCACAATATGTGGCCTTTTTGGTAATGTGTTTAAGTATTTAAATAATGTTTATTACTTTTCTACTATCTCTTCAATTTTATCTTCATCAATCAACACTGCATTTTCAACAATTCGTTTACCACCTTGAATTTCAATACGTTTATTGTGTTTGTTGAGTGTGAGTATTTCATCACAAAACTGATCTGATGGATGCATTTCGTAAGTGTAATCAATAATATTGCCTGTTTTATCATCTTTTACGTTAGTAATGCTGTATTCTGATATTGCGCCTTTTTCAATCAAGTCTTTCATAGTAGTGGTCATATCACGACGCAGGGCTTTTAATTTATTTTCGGTAATATCATCCGTTGAATAAATAGAGCCGTATTTTTCCATTATAGACAGTAATCTAAAATGATACGTTTTACCTGGCGCAGCATATCGCCAAAGGTGATACAAACGCAGCATCATCCAACGCGATAATCCACGTTTTAATTCTTGAGCACTATTAAAGTAATAACCTTTGTATTCAAGGTTATCAATCATGTTATGAACAAATGCATTTAAACAGGCGACACATTTTACATTGCCCCCCTGACCCTTCTTGCCGCTAAAATGAAGTGACGATAAAAAGTTCATATTTGACTCGTAAAACGAATCATCTATATCAGAATTTTTAGTATCTGTTGCAGAATATTTAAACGAAAGTTTAGAACCTTGCAATGCTTCAAGAGACTCTTTAATTGCAGGGTATGGCATAGATTGCCCTACCGCTTTGAGTTCTTGCGCTAATTCGTTCATAGAAAAAACAACCGCGTATTGAATACCGGACTTAAAATTAATTTTAACTATTTTGCCTTTAGAGGCTAAACGAATAAGTGCACGTTCTACTTTTTCTTCTCTGTCTGATGGCCAAACAAGGTATTCGACGTCTTCGCCATCTTTACGCGTACTTACAACAGCGGGAGTTATTTTTATTTCGCCATCGTATAAAATACCATCTACTTTTTCAGATATTTTACGCGTGATAATTGTTTTTTTAGGTGCTTCTTCAAGTGGTAATTTTTTATAGCCAGAACGTACAAAACGTCCCCACAAATCATAATGATTAAACGTGTTTGAATATGCACGTAATCCATGAGCTGCATTTTCAATAGAAATTCGCACGTCTTTGTTGTCTGTAAATAGTGCTAAACTTTCGTTATCGATTGCACTTTCCACCCCGTGGATTTGGCCCCTAAGTGTATCGGGCAAGTTATCTACCGAGATGTTGACCTTTCGGCTCATTGTTCTTATTTCCATTTTTATTGCGACAGCTCATAACAACACATTAAGCAGCAAAAGTTAAATGTTTAAGTTAGTATAAAAGTGATCTGACTTTAAATAAAAGCCTTAGATCACTATTATACTAAGTGGAGTCTATAACTTCTTATTTCAGATCATAATTATACTAACTGAGCTATTACAAATCTCTTTTTTACTAACTCAGCTGTTATTTTGTCCATTACAATCGCTTTATTTTAAAATTTAGCACGACAAATTCCTGTAAAAATAAATCTCCCTGTGGATAAAGCCTTATCGAGTTAGCATAGATCTGATCTGTACCAAGTACAGATCAGATCTATACTAATCAAACGTCGCTTTTGATGATGACACAAGTGCATAACTTTATAATTTACTTAGTAAAAAACTGATCTACAAGGCTCTTTTTGTTCATAACTTCATGCGCAACCTGTGTATAACTCTATTTTAAAAATAGGCCTTAGTAAAAAGCTGATCTGCAGGTAGATAAAGATCTGATCTTAACCAAGTATAAAGCTGATCTGCTTTTTTAAACATTGTTTATATAAATCATTATGTTATATGCCAATTTAAAGCCCTTAACCTTTATTACCTTATATATTTAACCACCTTTAAACTTCTTTATTTATACTAAGCAATATTAACGGTGTAAAAGTATTTTTGAATGTCTTCTTTTTAAAATGCATGTCGTCTTAAATAGTTGTTTACAGCAAATTGAATGGACATTATACTAACTCCCTAACTTTGAGGAAGAAAGTATGTCTATCAATAATAACGCGTTAAGTACCTACCGGCTTTTAAAAGCAACTGCCGAAGTAGCTGAAAAATCATTAGAAGGTCGTATTCAGCATTATCGTGCTCATCTTAAATCAGAAGAAAAAGAATTAAGAACCTATACGCAAAAAGCAGCTGCCGATTTACTAGGTTGTAATAATCGTACTTTAAAAAGACGTCATGACAATGGCGACTTTGATGATTTAAACATTAAACGCGGTGCTAATGGTCATTATGCTTACACGTTAGTAAACATTTTTGCCATGGCCGATATTATGGATATTAAACCAGATCATCGTACGGGTGATGACAAACTACAAGTTATTGTTATTAATTCTCTCAAAGGCGGCTGTGGTAAAACAACCAGTATGGTTAATATTGCAGCAGCGCTCGCAACAACAAATATTAAGCGCTATCGCATTGGTATTATAGATTTAGATCCTCAAGGTTCTTCTTCAAGCTTTTTTCCTTCAAGTGAACACGATCCAATTACTGTTGGTGATTTAATGCGTGATTGTATAGATTTAGATGAGGGCGAAACATGGCCTGAATTTGTATCTAATTCATTTTTACCAACGCATATCCCAAATATCCGAGTTTTGCCTTCAGGTATGGATGATTTTTACTTTGAGCACGAAACAGCAACATTGCTTAAAGATACCTCAAATTATGAGCAAACTCGTCATTATCATAAATTACTAGAAAAAGTGATTGTTCCTGTTAAAGATGAATTTGATATTATCTTAATTGATACAGCACCTACTCTTAACTTTATGTTTTATAATGCATTAATGGCATCTACTGCTATGTTAATCCCTGTTCACCCAGAAGCTGTAGATTTTGATGCCAACAATAAATACTTAAAACGATTAGGTGAGATTTACCATACTGTAGCGGCATTAGGCCACGAAGGTTGGGACTTTATGCAGTTTTTAGTTACCAACTACGTGAAAGGTAATCACTCACAGCGCGATATCGTTAAAGATGTTCGTAGCGCATTTGGGCGCCAAGTTATGAGCTACCCAATTAATCACAGCTCGGCAATCACAGCAAGCTCATCATCTTTTAACACTATTTTTGATCAAAAAGCGTCAGACAGCTTAGCAAGTCGTGAATCGTTAATGCGCGCCCAAGAAAATATTAAAGATGTCGTCGATGAGCTAGAAATGCTTATTCGTTCAAATTGGCAGTCAACTCAATCAACACTCAATTCTCCTAAGTAAGGATGTTAAATAAAAATGGCTAAAAAACGTAAAAATGACACCCGCTTAGATCCTTTTGCAACCGCTGTAGGTAGCAGTAGCCTTGACGCATTACTAGAACAAGCCAATGCTGGCGATGTAATTAGAATGCCGGCACCGAGCGATCCTGAGCGCCAGATAACGCTTGTTTGTAAAGTGATCTCACACGCTGATATTGAATCTACTACAGGTGTATATGGTAAAAACCGCCGTGTACAGTCACTGCTAAACGAAAAGTCAGTATCAGATATTCTTCCTGCTATTCGTGATGACGGCCGTAATCAGCATCCTGCTCTACTTTGGGATCAAGGTGAAACGAGCTTAGTTTTAGCGGGCTCTCGCCGTCGTATGGCGTGTATTTTAGGTAACGCAGATTATTTAGTGCTTAGTTCAAGCGACTTTACTGAGCAAGATGCTAAAATTTTAGCGGTATCTTCAGATCAGTACATTGCCCCGAGCTTATGGGAGCTAGGACAAGCTTACCAACAAACAAAAAACGAGTTGATTGAACAAGGTAAAAAAGGGTCTTACAGGGAAATAGCCGCCATTGAAGGTGTATCGCACACTGCAATTGCAGATGCCATCAAGGCGTACGAGCAAATACCTGCCGATGTTATTGCGCTTTACCCTACTGCGAACCACGTAGGCCGTGAAGTAGCTAAAAAGCTTGTGAGCGCAAAGGAGCGCGACCAAGAGGCGTTTAATCAACTCGTTTTAGACCTAGCTAGCGATGAAGAGCTAAATGCGATTACAAGCGACGACAAGCGTGCAATGGCAATCACTAAATGCTTAACAGCTGAGCCACAAGTGGCCGTTAAACGTGAAGCTGTACTCGAAAATAAATTTATATCGGTTCAACGTAATTTAAAAAGCGGCGATGTGTCTATTAAAATTGATAATAAAGTGATGACAGACAAACGCTTAGAGCAATTAACTAAGTTATTAACTGCTTTTAATTAGTTAGTTAAATAATGATCTGTCAGGCTTGTTTACTTAGTTAAATAGTGATCTGGCAGATTGTTTTGTTAGTAAAAACCTGATCTTTACTAGCGTAATTCCTCTTCAAACAACCACATTATCTCTTCAAGATCACTTTTTTACTAACTAATCCCCTCTTCTTGGCTGCATTTTCTCGATTTATTATTATTGTTAGTAAAATCGTGATCTGTAATACTTAGATTATTCTTTGCATGTGTATGTAGGGTCTAATATTTTGTGAAATTTTATACGGATTTTTACCTATAAACCGATTTTTTACTAAGCTATCAGCTCCAACCAGTTTATAACTTGTTAATAGTGCTTTAGCTCAGAGCACATAAGGCATATACTGGCAGAATTATTTTTAAAATTTAATGCTTAGAGTGACATGTCTGCTAACTTATCAAAAAATGATTTAATGGCTATTTTTGAAGAAATTAAAAATGAGCAGGCTACCCAGTTTCCTCTGTCTGAACGCTTTATTAAAAAACTTTTCCGTGAAAATGTCCTAGATAAAGGAAAAGAATATTATAAAAAAGGCCAGATCACTTGGTTAGAGCATACGCCTAACTTTTCTGTTGTAGATTCTACTGTTCAAGTGGATAACGGATCATCGTTTAACCAACGTATTGAGATCAGTAAAGTACCCACTGGTTATTCTGTTGATACGCACTGTACATGTAATGCAAAAACCAAATGTCGACACTTAGCCGCTATTTTATTTAAACTTAAAATTGAACATTCTGGTGAGTACGGTGAAGATTACTTTATTAATGATTGGTTTAGTGAATTAAGCGCACTTAAAAGTGGTGAGCAAACCACACCCTCGCAAGTATTATTGTTTGTATTAGATATTGAAAATAACAAAGTATTTTTAACGCCTAAAATAGCGAATGTTGAGACTAAAAAGAATTATACATTAGGTCGAAACCTAACTGAGCAGCAGTTAAATAGTTTTGTAACGCCGAGTGACTTACTCGAAAGTGACTTTAGATTATTTAGTTGGATACGCTCACAAAATGCAGTGGGAAGTATTGAACTAAAAGGCCAATGGGGCTTTAGTGCCCTACAACAACTAATCGCTACAGAACGCCTTTTTTTCCAGCGTTCTCGAGTGCCAATTAAAGCACAATCGGGCCAAACATTAAGTTTTAGTTGGGAGCAAGATAAAGATCTTTCCCAATTAGTTATTAAGCTTGAGCAAACCCAAAACTGGGCTTTATTAAAAACAACACCACCTACTTACCTCGATTTAGATCACTTAAAAGCGGGTCGTCTTCGCACACCATTAAGTGCAGAAGAAATAGCCCATTTACAAACTATGCCTGCTTTGCACGATGCTAATTTTGATCGTATTTACAAACAACTTGCCGATAATTTTGGCGCAGGTGTAATACCTCATCCTACTAACTTGCAGCCAACGTTACCTAAAATCTCTAGTAATGCTGTTTTAAAAGTAACGATGGGCGATCAAGGTTTATCACTTTCGTTATTATTTAAGTATAAAAATAAAAATTATTTAGCGGGTTCTGCACCTGCAAGCACTATTAATAGTGCTTTTGAAAATACAGTAACCAATGAGCTAATAAATCTAGGATTTGAATTTTGTAAAGGGGGTTTACAAAGTGAACTTGTATTTACAAAGCAATCTCCTATCCATTTACATTGGCTTATATACGAAGTATTTCCTGGTTTTAAACAACGTGGTTGGCAGGTAAGTGTAAGTAAAGTAACGAGTCCTAATCCGCAGTGTGAAGTGAGTTTACATGTACACCGCGCTGCAGGGCATCAAATGCACTGTAAAGTACTGCTATGCGATGCAAAAGCAGCGCTTTTATTTACTAATGCAGAACCGCTATATCAGTCGTTAAACCGACAAAGTGAGTTGTTTTACTACTACCCGCTTGGTCGTGAATTTGGAGTTATTAATAAGTCTGCCATAAACTTATTAGATGAATTTAAAGAGCGTTTTGAGTTTGTAAAAACACGGGACGAATTTAATATTCCGCTTTCGTATTTACCAGAGCTTGTAAAGCATACAGCCATAAATGTAGAGTTACATGACGACTCGCTTGAACGATACTTACAAGAGCTAAACAATACCGATACACCAATGCCAAAGGTTTCATTACATGGCTTGAATGAATCGGTAACGCTTCGTGAGTACCAACAGCAAGGTGTTGACTGGCTTAGTTTTTTAAAGCGTCATCAATTAGGTGGTATTTTAGCTGATGACATGGGGCTGGGGAAAACACTCCAAGTTATTGCGTTTTTAGCGAGTACCTTTAACCGTCCGCAAGCAGGCCCTACACTAATTGTATGTCCAACTAGCTTGGTGAGTAACTGGCAAAACGAAATTACTAAGTTTGCTAAAAGTTTAAAAGTGACCACTATTTTTGGATCAAACCGTAACGAACCTTTACAACACTTAGCACAAGCCCAGTGCATACTTACTACATACCCGTTGTTAAAACGTGATATTGCTTATTACTCGCCATTGTATTTTGAAAATATAATTCTAGATGAAGCTCAATACATTAAAAACGATACCGCACAGGTGTCGCGATTAGTGAAACGCTTAAATGCCGACTTTAAACTTTGTTTAAGTGGTACTCCAATCGAGAATAATTTACTTGAGCTTAAATCGTTACTCGATTTTGCTATGCCATCTTTACTTGGTTCTCAAGCGCACTTTAAGCAGCATTTTCAAACGCCCATCGAGCGTGAAGCTGATATGGAAAGAGCTGAGCAGCTAAAAGCGTTAATTATGCCTTTTATAATGCGCCGAACTAAAGCACAAGTAGCGCAAGAGCTTCCCCAAAAAACAGAGCTAACTAAAGAATTTGAGTTTGAACCTAAGCAAAAAGAAATGTATCAAGGCATTACACGTTCATTAGAAGAAAAGCTAATCGACTTATTTGCTGAGCAAGGTGCACAAAAAAGTAAACTTGCATTTTTAGAGGCATTATTAAAACTTAGGCAAATTTGTTGCCACCCTAAATTAATAGATCCAGACACTCAGGCAGGCTCTGCTAAGCTCGAATGGTTAACAACACACTTACCACTTATGTTAAGTCTTGGTCGTAAAATCATTATATTTAGTCAGTTTACATCGGCGCTCGACTTAATAGCCCAACGCCTTGAAGAAATAAATATTAACTTTAGTATGCTTACAGGCCAAACGCGCCACAGAGATAAAGTAATCGACGAGTTTACCACTGGTAAAACATCGGTGTTTTTAATTAGCTTAAAAGCCGGTGGTACAGGCCTTAATTTAACACAAGCCGATACCGTTATTCACTTTGATCCATGGTGGAACCCTGCCGTAGAAAAGCAAGCGACAGATAGAGCTTACCGTATTGGCCAAACTAACCCAGTATTTGTTTATAAGCTCGTAATGAATAATTCAATAGAGCAAAAAGTATTTAAAATGCAGCAAGATAAGCAAGCGCTTGTAGATGCATTATTTACCGATAAATCAATGAGCTTTACTAAATTTGATGAGCAACAAATGTTGTCGCTCATTAAAAATTAAATTGCTCTAAAAAGTTTTCATCTTTTTATGAACTTAATTTAAAAGCGGACGTCTACTATTATGCTTGTTGGTTAATTGCAGTTAGCACAAGCATCATGTTGATTCCCCATTTAGTTACTAATTTTAGTAATGATTAAGCCAGCCCATTTTGAGTTGGCTTTTTTTATGCCTAAAATTTAGTGTTCAATTTTTATTTTATAAATTTTGATCTTTTTATGAACTTAATTCAAAAAGCGGCGTCTACTATTATGCTTGTTGATTAATTGCAGTTAATACAGGTTTTCATGTTGATTCCCCATTTAGTTACTAATTTTAGTAATGATTGAGCCAGCCCATTTTGAGTTGGCTTTTTTTATGCCTAAAATTTAGTGTTCAATTTTTATTTTATAAATTTTGAGCTTTTTATGAACTTAATTCAAAAAGTGGCGTCTACTATTATGCTTGTTGATTAATTGCAGTTAATACAAGTTTTCATGTTGATTCCCCCCATTTAGTTACTAATTTTAGTAATGATTGAGCCAGCCCATTTTGAACTGGCTTTTTTTATGCCCAAAATTTAGCGTTTAATTTTTATTTTAAAAGCTTTGATCTTTTTATGAACTTAATTCAAAAAGTGGCGTCTACTATTATGCTTGTTGATTAATTGCAGTTAATACAGGTTTTATGTTGATTTCCCCTATTTGATTACTAATTTTAGTAATGATTAAGCCAGTTCATTTTGAACTGGCTTTTTTATGCCCAAAATTTGTTTAAATCAGCCCGAATAAAAATAAATGATCTTTCGTAAGTTAATTTGAATTAATTATTTCGTTTCCCGGTCTACTCTAGTGCCCGTTGTTATATAGCTTCACCCAATAATCTTTTTTATTTTGGTGATAATGTATTTAAGTTGCAGCTTGCGCGGGCACATATTGATTTTCCCTTTGATTACTTAATTTAGTAATATTTGACCAGCTTATTTTGAGCTGGTTTTTTTATGTCTGTAATTTCTTTGCTCCCCTACTTCTGTTGCTTGTTATTGGTTATGATGGCATGTCTCTAAATTTTATAAGTTTATTTTTATGCTCACTCAAGTACTCACTAATATTGATTGGCTAAGCGCAGGTGCTGGTGTTGCGTTAGGCGCCCTATTTTACGGTGTTGTATCAACGCAGCTTCGTAAAAAGCTACATCTACAAATAAGCGAACAACAACAGCAGCTATCACTATTACAAAATCAATTTGATAATAAAGAGCTGCAATATAGCGCCTTGCAAGAAGATCACGAACTGCTAGAGCACACTCACCAAGAGCAGCGCGATGAAGCGCAGCATTTTAAAACGCGTTTTAGCGAACAAGAAAAACAAAGTATTCAATACAATCATTTTTGGCGTAAAGCCGAAGGCGAGCTTGCAGCGCTTCGCGAGCAATATAATCAACGTGATGTTGAATATAATAATATGCGCACTACGCTTGAACAAAAGCAGCAAAACTTTACCGAACAACTCGCGCAAATTGAGCAAAGTAAAAATACACTCAAAAAAGAATTTGAAAATCTAGCCAATAAAATTCTAGAAGAAAAATCACAAAGCTTTAAAACCTTAAATCAAGAAAGCATTGAGCAATTATTAAAACCAGTTCAGGGCGAACTAAAAGGCTTTAGAGAAAAAATGGAGTCAATACACGTTGAAGATATAAAACAACGTACTGCGCTCAAAACCGAATTACTGCATTTACAAGCTAAAAGCCAAGCTATAACAGATCAAGCAGACAAGCTCAGTAACGCGCTACAAGGGCAAAAGAAAACCCAAGGTAATTGGGGCGAACTTATGCTCGAAAACGTGTTAGATAGCGCAGGCTTACGTGCAGGTGTTGATTATAAGCGTGAAGTGTCGTTTAACACTGAAGATGGTCGTTTGCGCCCTGATGTAGTTGTTTACTTACCACAAGGTCGCCACTTAGTTATTGATGCTAAAACATCATTAAATGCTTATACACGCTATGTAAACGCTGAAAATGAGCTAGATGCTAATCAAGCAATTAAAGAGCATGTGAACGCTGTTACAGCGCGTATTAATGAGCTCGCGAGTAAATCGTACGACCGTTTACCAGGGCTTAATTCGCCTGAAGTTGTGGTTATGTTTGTACCAATAGAATCAGCCTTTGTTGAAGCACTTAAATATCAAAGTGATATTTACCAACAAGCAATCGAAAAAAATATACTGGTAGCTACACCCACTACCCTGCTTACTAGTTTAAATATTGTTAAACAGCTTTGGCGTTTTGAAGAGCAAACTAAATATTCAAAAGAGCTGGCAAATCGGGCTGAGCGTTTTTATAACAAGCTCAATGGCTTTTTATTAAGTATGGAAGGCGTAGGTAAGCAGCTTGATAAAGCGAAAGAAAGTTATGATAAAGCATTTTCGCAATTATACCGTGGTAAAGGTAATTTAATTAAACAAGCATCCGAATTTAAAGAGCTTGGTGTATCGGTACAAAAAGAGTTACCTAATGAAAGTGTTGAACGCGCGCAGCTAGAGCTTGATTAAATGTGTTAAGTGTTTTCATTTAAGTATGCTAAATAATGTACGTTAGAGATTAGAGGTGTTTATGAATAATAAGATTATAGGTATTGTTTTAATCGTTATAGGTATCGCTTTAATTATGTGGGGATACGACGTATATGATGCAGCAGCTTCGCAGCTAAGCCGAGCATTTAGTGGTGATACACCAATAGAAGCATGGGCGGGTATTATTGGCGGCGCCATCTGTGTGTTAATTGGTATTAAAAAGCTTAAGTAACATAAAATTAGTTACACCCTTAATACAGCTTACTAAATAAGCTGTATTAATTTATTAGTAATCTATCACTTTTAGTAATTCATTCAATTTGCCTTCTGGCAGGCATTCGCCTTTATCCCAATAAGAGTTTAGTAACGTAGTTAAGCTGCCAATACGTTGTGACTTTTTCTGTATTTGCGCTATTAATATGTCAGCTTCTTTTTGTTTTTGCTCTAAACGTTCAATTATTACTGTATGGTTTAGCTCGCCGCTTTCGTTACGTAATAAAGGTATTTCGTCGAGTGAAAAGCCTAAGCTCTGTGAAAACTTAATTAACTGTAGTTTCTCTAAACTTTGTAGAGTGTATCGCCTATAACCATTAGCACT
Organism: Pseudoalteromonas sp. TP27; assembly: GCF_056470645.1. Classification (NCBI taxonomy): domain Bacteria; kingdom Pseudomonadati; phylum Pseudomonadota; class Gammaproteobacteria; order Alteromonadales; family Pseudoalteromonadaceae; genus Pseudoalteromonas; species Pseudoalteromonas sp. TP27. The sequence goes on from NZ_JARDAK010000003.1 coordinate 142,086, forward strand.
GCGAGTGTTTGGTGTTAGTAACCCTTTGCTTTCGTAAAAGCGAATAGTACTGGCCGGTATATTGGTAAGTTTTGCAAGTTCCCCTATTTTCATAACTAATAATAACTCCACTTTACATAAACTTAGTAGGTTGACCTTCAAGCTAACTTTAAGGTTATAGTTGTTTTAATGTCAATTTAATTAGCCAATAATTATGCGCAATCCTGTGTTTACCTCTTTTACATTACCAAGTGGTTTGGTATTAAAAAATCGTATTGCCAAAGCCGCTATGGAAGAAAACCTAGCACAAGAGGATCAAACGCCCTCCCAAGCACTCAAAAATGTTTATAGCGCATGGGCTAAAGGCGGCGCTGGGCTAATTATTACCGGCAATGTAATGGTTGATCATTTAGCGATGACAGGCCCAGGCGGTCTTGCGCTAGAACAAAGTAGTGATATTACTGCCTTTGCTGAACTTGCTCGTTTATCAAAGCAAAATAACTGCAAAGTGGTGATGCAAATTAATCACCCTGGTAGGCAAGTATTTAAAAAAATGGGTGGAAAAGCCCTATCTGCTTCAAATATTGCACTTAATATGGGTAAACACTCGCACTTGTTTGGCGTACCTAAGGCAATGACGCAAACCGACATTGACGACGTTATTACCCGCTTTACACAAACAGCGCAACAAGCTGAAAAAGCCGGTTTTAATGGCGTACAAATACATGCAGCGCATGGCTACTTACTTGCTCAGTTTTTATCGCCACTTACCAATAAGCGCGATGATAAATGGGGAGGCAATTTAGAAAATAGAGCCCGTTTACTGCTCGAAATAACTCGTAGTATTAAAGCGGTTTGTTCCCCGAGCTTTTCGGTTTCGGTAAAGTTAAACTCTGCTGATTTTCAACTAGGTGGGTTTGAACCCAGTGACGCGCAAGTTGTAGTGGATTTATTGAATGAACTCAATGTTGATTTTGTGGAGTTATCGGGTGGCAGTTACGAAGCGCCTGCAATGCAAGGCAAAACCAGTGATGAGCGCACGCTTGCACGCGAAGCATACTTTTTAGAGTTTGCAAAAGCGATTAGCCAACGCTCATCAATCCCAATAATGACCACAGGCGGCATTAGTCGCTTATCAATTGCTAATACTGTGATTGACAGTGGTGTTGCCTTAGTTGGCGTTGCTACAGCGCTTGCATATCAACCTAATTTAGTAAACAAATGGCAAAATGAACCACTGCAGTTAGCTGTATTACCTAGTGTTACTTGGCAAGATAAAACCCTCGCAGGGCTTGCCACTATGGCACTGGTAAAAAGGCAAATACGACGTGTAGCCGAAGGTAAGCCTATAAAAATAAATGCTTCACCAATATTTACTTTAATTAGCGACCAACTGCGTTCGGTTAAATTAACAAAGCGTTACCGAAAACGTTTTGCTAATGAGCTAAATTAAGCTTTTGGTTCTTACATATGAAATATCATAATTTTGTTTATTTATTTTTACACTATTAATAAATGTAACCATTTTTTGTTGTATAAAAAAGTATTAAACAATGCACCAACTTGGAAGTATGCTTTTTTATCAAGTCATTAAAGTGCACCATTTTGTATATCTTAAATCACTGTACTAACAAAGCTAATAATTGCTTGGAAATGTTAATTAAGTTACCTGTTCAGAGTTTATTAATGTAAGGCATCTATTTGATTATATTAGGCTTTACTTTTATTTCCCCTCTTGAGTTCGGTTAATATTTATACTAGCGTATAGGTAGATATTTAACCTTACTCAAGGAGAATAGTTACATGGTATCTCGCAGAAATTTTATTAAAGCAGGCGCTGCTTTAGGTTTAGGATCTATTTTTAGTGCTTCAGCACTAGCTGAGCAATTAAAGGTAAAAATGTCTCAAGGGCAGCTTATGCCCACTAAAGGGCCAATCGATAAAAGCGCAACCTTGCCCACCAATGATGTTACAAACGCTAAACACTATCGCCCTGAATCAAGAATGGGCCTAGGCGGTCTTGCTGCTGGCAACGGTTTTAATACTATATCAAGCGATGCAGAAATTTTAACAATGCTAAATGCCGCATGGGATTCTGGTATTCGTCATTTTGATACATCCCCTTTTTACGGCTTGAGTTTGAGTGAAAGACGCTTTGGTGATTTGCTGCGTAATAAAAAGCGTGAAGATTATGTTTTATCCTCTAAAGTTGGCCGCTTGCTTACTCCTTCCGCAGAGCCTTTAGAAAATAGCTGGCACTGGGCCGATCACTCTCCTTTTCATTATAAATATGATTACTCTGCCTCAGGTACACGTCGCTCTATAGAAGATACGCTACAGCGTATTGGTGTGGCCTCGCTTGATATTGTTTATATTCACGATTTGTCGCCACAAAATAGCGATATGGGAGACGACTGGCTTAAGTATTTTGATCAAGCAGCTAAAGGGGCGATTCCTGAGCTGACTAAAATGCGTGACGAAGGAATAATTAAAGGCTGGGGCTTTGGGGTAAATACACCTCACGCTATTTATAAAGCGCTTGATATGTCAGATCCCGATATTTGCTTATTAGCGCTGCAGTACTCTATTTTAGATCATAAAGAAGCACTTGATAAAACATTCCCTATGCTTGATAAGCGCGGTATTTCAGCAGTTATTGGTGCGCCGCTCAATGGTGGTTTTTTAACGGGGCGTAATCGCTTTAATTATTCACCTAAAATACCAGCGCCTATGCAGCAAAAGTATAATGCAATTAGTGAAGTTGCTACAAAGCACGGGATAGATATAAAAACGGCTGCACTGCAATTTGCAGAGGCGCCGTCAACGGTGTCCTCAATTATTCCAGGTGCACGAACGGCCGAGCAAATTAACGCAAATGTTGCCTCAATGAAGGTAACAATACCAAGCGCATTTTGGAGTGACTTGAAATCTAAACAGCTTATTGCAGAAAACGCGCCTATACCTGCATAACAAAACAGGTGTGCCATTTGCTTGGCATACCTAGTTATAGCTAGTATGTGGTTGATTTTCAAACAAGGTTTAGTAGTAAGTGTATTGGTTGTTGGGCATTTGTATAAGTCCAATTAACGGACTTTTGCGCTAAAATTCACTTGTAGACGCGCAGCTTGCTGGCGTTTAAAAACGAAGTTTTTAAAATTAGTGATTAGGCAATTAGAAGCTTTGCTTCTCGCGTGAGCAAGCTCTACGCCTACCGAAAAATTTAACGTTATGGTTAAAATTCACTTGTAGATGCGCAGCTTGCTGGCGTTTAAAAACAAAGTTTTTAAAATTAGTGATTAGGTAATTAGAAGCTTTGCTTCTCGCGTGAGCAAGCTCTACGCCTACCGAAAAATTTAACGTTATGGTTAAAATTCACTTGTAGACGCGCAGCTTGCTGGCGTTTAAAAACGAAGTTTTTAAAATTAGTGATTAGGTAATTAGAAGCTTTGCTTCTCGCGTGAGCAAGCTCTACGCCTACCGAAAAGCTTAACGTTGAGGTTAAAATTCACTTGTAGACGCGCAGCTTGCTGGCGTTTAAAAATGAAGTTTTTAAAATTAGTGATTAGGTAATTAGAAGCTTTGCTTCTCGCGTGAGCAAGCTCTACGCCTACCGAAAAGCTTAACGTTGAGGTTAAAATTCACTTGTAGATGCACAGCTTGCTGGCGTTTAAAAACGAAGTTTTTAAAATTAGTGATTAGGTAATTAGAAGCTTTGCTTCTCGCGTGAGCAAGCTCTACGCCTACCGAAAAATTTAACGTTATGGTTAAAATTCACTTGTAGATGCGCAGCTTGCTGGCGTTTAAAAACGAAGTTTTTAAAATTAGTGATTAGGTAATTAGAAGCTTTGCTTCTCGCGTGAGCAAGCTCTACGTCTTCCGAAAAATTTAACGTTGTGGTTAAAATTCACTTGTAGACGCGCAGCTTGCTGGCGTTTAAAAGCAACGCTTTTACAAAATTATTAAACCATACATTCATTAACTCCTGCATTCAAAGTAATGAGAAGATGCGCTTCTAACGTGAGCAAGTTCTATATGCTGTGTCTCGATAAATAATAGACACAAGGCGCAGAACTCATAGATAGAACCTACCGATTACACTCACTCAAGCAGTAAAATATTCTATATAACAGTTCGTAACCTTATAAACCAAATGAACCCCTCAGTGGTGAGTATGTTAAATAGAGGATTGTTTAGTTGTGGTTGGCCAAAAGCCTTATTATGCGTATCGGTATCATGCAGCGCGTCACACTGGCAGCTAAAGTGTGTGGAATAAGTTAAAAGAACTAAATGTATAAAAATACGAACTGTAAACCCCCATTACAGTTCGTGGATAATTTGTGCTCATACCAAATAAATTAGCTCTGAGTTTTAGCCAGAAAGGTTACTAGCACTTATTTTAAATCGTTTTATAAATAGGTGAGTGAGTAAGGTTTATCAAGCACATTGCGATTTATTAACCCACTTTTTGTATGGCTGGTATTTATCGTACAATACATTAAAGATATACGTGTAAATGAGTATAAATACTAAAAAGCCTGCTTCTAATGCTGCAGCAGCCAGCCATGTAATATTTAAATACCAAGCGAGCATTGGCAGCGTTATTACAACCATACCCAGCTCAAAGCCACATGCGTGAGTAACACGAGTTAGTAAGCTGCGATCTTTTCGGTTATGCCCTGCTATTTTATCAAACACTATGTTGTAAATGTAGTTCCACAACATGGCAAAAATTGATAAACCAATACCTACAATTGCCATTTTTCCTGTTGCAAACCCACCAAAATAAACAGATGCAGGAACAATAATAAATAATGCAATCATCTCAAATATTAGAGCCTGAAAAATACGTTCTAATGTGTTCATATATAAATAAGTTCTTTAGTGAATGACGAGACGGTTATTTTCATTCATTATTAAGATACATGTTAGTTAGCTAGTATCGGTAAAAGCGATATGTTTAGTATTGAACAACTTCAGGCATTTGTAGCTACCGTTGAGGCTGGATCGTTTTCGGCCGCAGCGCGTAGTTTAAGTAAAGCGCAGTCGGTAGTAAGTCAGCATATTATTAATTTAGAAATAGACTGTAATGCAACATTATTTGAGCGTACAGGGCGCTATCCACAATTAACGGATGCCGGTAAACAGTTACTACCTCAGGCTAAGGCTGTGCTTAATCAACACCAGCGATTAACAAGCTCTGCATTAGCACTAAACGAAAAAACACCAACCGAAATCACTATTGCACTTGACGAAGGGGTCCCATTTAAAACTATCGCAAGTATTATTAGCAAGCTGCAAACTAAGTATCCTTATGTATCGCTTGAGTTTTTAAGTGCATCGAGCCATGACATAATTGACATGCTAAATAGCGAAAAGCCTATAACGGGTATTATTTTTAGTGAATTAAATATACCGAGTTACTTAGACTATGAATGTATTGGATCGGTAAAATTTGATTTATATGTTGCTAAATCGCACCCTTTAGCGGGGATCAGATGTGAAAATATGGATGGCCTTCGGCTACATCGACAACTTCTTCTTCGCTCGCGCAATACACAAACAAGCAGCTTTCAGCTAAAAATTAGCCCAGAGATTTGGTATGCCGATAATTACTTTGTATTACTCGAGCTAGCAATACAAGGTAACGGGTGGTGCTTATTACCAAACCATGTAGCTCTAGATGCAGTACAAAGTGGTGAGCTGGTTAAACTTCCACTTGAGTTTGAAGAAATGGGTTGGTTGGCTAATGTTGATGTATTACAGCATCAGCGGCATAGTAATCAAAAAGTGTTTAAAGCGCTTCGAAGTGTATTACGAGGGCTGTTATAAAATTTCTATTGTGGAATATTATTTCCATAATGATTGGGCTTTTTACCTCTTTTTTAACTGCGCCGATAGAGCCAAAATAGCGTCATCAACACAGCGTATTAAACGACTAGAGGCAAAACACATGAAAGCAATTGGATATCAACAAAACTTACCTGTTTCAAACGAGCTATCACTTCAAGACATCGAACTTGAAATGCCAACAGCACACGGCCACGATATTTTAGTGGAAGTAAAAGCAGTATCTGTTAATCCTGCTGATTTTAAAATTCGTGAATCAATGCCAGCGCCAGAAGGCGAATACAAAGTACTTGGTTTTGATGCTACAGGCGTTGTTAAATCTGTTGGCGAAAATGTGTCTTTATTTAAACCTGGCGACAAAGTTTGGTATGCCGGCGATGTAACGCGTTCAGGCAGTAATGCACAGTTTCAATTAGTTGATGAGCGTATTGTAGGTAAAATGCCAACGACGTTATCTAACTTTGAAGCCGCAGCGCTTCCTCTTACTAGCCTTACGGCATGGGAGTTGTTGTTTGATAGATTAAACGTAGCAGAAAAAGATGATTCTAAAAGTATTTTAGTGATCGGGGCTGCCGGCGGTGTAGGCTCAATTATGGTGCAGCTATTAAAGCAGCGCACTAAGCTTAAAATTATTGCTACAGCGTCTCGCGCCGAAACCACATCGTGGTTAGAGGATTTAGGCGTCGATACTATTATTAATCACCGTAATTTATTAAGCGAAGAGTTTGCAGCTAAAAATTTAGGTGAAGTAGATTATGTTGTTAGTTTAAATAACACTGCTCAGCACTTGCCTGAAATAGTTAAAGTGATTAAGCCACAAGGTAAGTTTGCACTGATTGACGACCCTGAAACGCTTGATATTGTGCCATTCAAAACAAAATGTGTGTCGGTACATTGGGAACTTATGTTTACTCGTTCATTATTTAAAACAGACGATATGCAAGAGCAACACGTTATTTTAAATAACGTAGCGACGATGATTGATGAAGGCCTTATAAAAACAACGTTTGGTGAGCATTTAGGCACTATTAACGCCGTTAATTTACGTAAAGCGCATCAGCATCTTGAAACGCAAACGGCTAAAGGTAAAGTTGTTTTAGAGGGTTTTTAAATAACCACTTTATAAGTACATTTTGAGTACACAAAGCAAAGCCCCTAACGGGGCTTTTTTATATCTGTTATTTGTATAACTCTTTGTAATTAGGCATATGTTCAACCCAAAATGGCGGTGTACCAATATACTCTTGTACGGTTTTAATAAACTCACTTACCAATGGGGTTTGTTTACGATGAGGGTAAAGCGCGTAAATACCTGTGCCCATAGTTGATAGTTTATAATTAGTTAAAAGCGGCACAAGGCCCATTTTATCAATAGGTTCTTCTAAATTAAATAAATCGAGCATTACATACCCAAGCCCTGCTTTTACTGCATCGACCATAGCGCGTACATCACTCACTTTGTAATTGCCTTTCATTTTATGTATTTTTTGCTCATCACCATGAGGCTCAGTACTTAACTTAACTTGGTCGAGACTTACATCGCCATTGCCATAAATAATAGCGGGTAAAGCTAATAAATCCTCTGGTGTGGTAGGCATTCCGTGCTTTTTTATAAAATCATGTGATGCAACAAGCGCAAAGTGCATATTAGCAATTTTTTTAGCCATTAAATTAGAGTCGTTTAGTTTGCCTATTCTAAAGGCTAAATCGTAATGATCGGCAATAATATCGTTACGCTTATCGTCAAGCATCAAGGTTATTTTTACCTCAGGATACTTTTGCATAAATATATTAATAGCGGGCTGAATATACTGCTGACCAAAAAACATACCCGAGGTAATGCGTAAAATACCTTTTGGCTTTGCCTGATACGAGTCGGCTATGCTATGGATATCAGAAAGTGTATCAATAAGAATATGCGCTTGCGTTAAAATTTCCTCTCCTGCGGAGGTGAGCGAAAATGAGCGCGTTGAGCGATTTAACAGTTGCACACCTAAACTGGTTTCGAGCTTTTTAATTTGTTTAGACAGCGACGAATTATCCATATCATACAGTGCTGCGGCTTTAGCAAATGAGCCTTGTTGCACTACATCTACAAATAACGTTAATTGATTAGTTATCGACATATCACTCTCCTAAATCCCAATAAGGAACATCGCCATAATAGCCACTGGTAAAGTCAACAAAAGCACGCACTTTACTGGGTAAAAACTGCCTATTAGCATATACCATGTAAAGCCCCACTGGCTCGGGTTCATAGTCTTTTAAAATACGTACCACTTTACCTTGAGCCAGTGCCTCGCCTGCTATAAACGTAGGCTGCATGGTAATACCGCCTCCTGCAATGGCTGTGTTTAGTAACAAATCACCATTATTAGCTACTAAGTTACTTTCAAGCTTTAATTCATTTTTTAGCTCATCATAGCCTTTAAGTCTTTTTGTAGGCTCGGCGTGAGCATAGCGTAAATAGTTATGCTCTTGCAGCGCTTCTAATGTGGCTGGCGTGCCGTTTTGCTTTAAATAGGCAGGAGATGCAAATATTGCTAAGCGAATAGGCGCTACTTTCTTCGCTATTAATGTTGAGTTTTTTAACGTACCAATACGCAGTGCTATATCAATACCTTGCTCAACTATATCTACAAATTGATCGGTCAATCGTAAATCTATTTTTAAATTTGGATACTGCTTTTGAAAATCAACCAGTAACGTTGCCAAATGCTTAACCCCAAACGACATAGGCGCACTAATACTTAGCACGCCCGATACATTTTCGCTTAAGTTATTGAGCGAGTTTTCCATATCTTCAATATCAATAACGACCTGTTGGCAACGCTGATAATATTGGTTTCCGGCCTCTGTAACACTTACTTTTCGCGTTGTACGGTGCAATAAACGCGTGTGTAAATTGTCTTCCAACGCAGAAATATACTTGCTGACTAATTGCGGCGAAATATCGAGTTTATCGGCCGCTTTTGAAAACGATCCTTCTTGCACAACGGCTAAAAAGGCCTTCATAGTGGTTAGCTTATCCATTTTTAACAATATCTTGTTTGTAATTTATAAATAAATAGCACATTTATCACCAAATTAAAAAGTAATAAAATTGCTATATCAAAATCGACTAATTAGGTAATACCATGACTCAGCCCGCTTTATTTATATCTCACGGCTCGCCAATGATGGCGGTACAGCAATCGGCTACCTCTGATTTTTTAACATCGCTTGGTCAAACTCTTAAAACACCGAGCGCTATTGTTATTTTTTCGGCGCACTTTGATATTGCTAACGATAAAACAACACACGACATAGTGATCACTGCCGGTAATGCACCGCAGACGATTCATGATTTTTATAATTTTCCTGCGCACATGTATCAAATTCAGTACCCAGCACCAGGTGAGCCCGTACTTGCCAATACCATTGCACAGCGTTTTAGTACTAAAGGTATTAAAGCTGTGCTTGATGCAAAGCAAGGGTGGGATCATGGCGTGTGGATACCACTGCGGTTAATGTATCCAGCGGCAAATATACCTATTGTGCAGGTGTCTATTAATACCCGTTTAGGCGCAAAGGCAATGTACGAATACGGGCAGTTACTTGCACCGCTTCGCGATCAAAACATATTAATTATTAGCTCAGGTGGCATTAGCCATAACCTACCCGAAATATTTAAAAAACCACCTACGCCTAATCGTGTTCAAATGGTTAATGAGTTTACTCAATGGGTTGAACAAACGCTTTTAGCGCACAATACACCCGCGCTGTTAGATTATTTAAACCAAGCGCCCCACGTATTATTTAACCACCCTACCCAAGAGCACTTTTTACCATTATTTGCGGCTATGGGGGCAGGTACAAATGAAGTTGAAAAAATATTTAGTGATATCGAAATGGATGTTTTAGCGCTCGATGCGTATAAATTTACTTAAAAGGTTTGTATATGTGGAAGGGTTATTTAGTTTTTGGATTGGTTTTGCCCAAAGCTGCACGCAGGTTTTGTAACTCATTATAATAGAGCCAAGCGTTGTATAAACGCCCCAAGTTCAAGTGTTTTAGGCTTAAACCTAAACTTGAACTTAGGGTGTTTAAATTAAAATTTAATAGTTTAAAGTACCACGAATTGGGTAATCATTTTTAGGATCGCGGATCCATGTAAGTCCACCTACCAAAGTTTTTAAATTTGGGCGACTAACAGGGTTATTTGCAATATCAATCACATGCAATTTACCGTACTCATTGACTACAAATAGGCCCGGCTCACTAAAGTTATGATCGGTTTCTTTTGCAAAACGCGGTTTAGAAATATATAAACCAAGATCCTGCATCGACTCTTCGGTTAAGCCATATGCAATAGGGTACGAAATATTTAAGCTTGCCATGTGCTCTTCTAGTTGCGCTTTAGAGTCGCCCGATACTGCAATTATATCTATGCCTGCATCAGCCAGTGCCGACTTAACTTCTTCTAGCTCATTTAAAAAAGATGTACAAATAGGGCAATGTTTACCACGATAAACAAAAATAGCTTGCCACGGTAATCCATTTTCCGACTTTCCTAAATTAATTTCGCCGTCATCAATAAGCGTCACTTTTACTTGAGGAAATGTATCGCCAGGATGTAATTTTTGCGTGCTCATAAATAGCCTTAATTAATAATAGAATAAGATATCAACGACAAATATAAATTAATTTGAGCAAGTGTTCAATAATTAATTGAGCAATCGTTCAATTTTGTTTATAGTGAGTTCAGTTACATCTATTTATGATGTTTAATTAAAGCGAACTTATGGCTTACATCAATGTAAAAATTGGTACATTTAAGTGCGCTCTTTACACTCCCTAAAAGTTAGGATTTTATTATGATTAAAGTTTCAGTTCTATACCCAAATAAAGACGATGCCCAATTTGATTTTGATTATTATTGCAATGTACATATACCTTTAATTACAGAGCTATTAGGGGACGCATTAATTAGTGGTTCTGTAGATGCAGGGCTTGCTGGCGGTGCACCAAACGAAGCGCCTGCATATATAGCGATGGGTCATCTTGTATTTGAATCGGTAGAATCATTTCAAAATTCATTTGGTCCACATACCGATAAAATTTTGGCCGACTTAGTCAACTTTACAAACACGCAACCACAAATCCAAATTAGCGAAATTAAGCTATAAATTTATATTCAAAATTAAGAGGGAAATATGGCAACTACACTCGCATTTGACGTATACGGCACGCTCATTAATACCCATGGTGTGCTGTCCTTACTCGACGACATGATTGGCGACAACGCCCAAGCATTTTCAAATACATGGCGCGAAAAACAACTAGAGTATTCGTTTAGACGTGGCTTAATGCAAAATTATATTCCCTTTTCGCTATGTACAAAACACGCACTCGACTATGCGTGTTTAGCGCATAAAACACAGTTGAGTGACGCTCAAAAAACACAATTACTCGACAAATATAAAGTCTTGCCAGCATTCGACGATGTAAAAGCAGGCCTTAAACAATTAAAAGCACAAGACTATCGCTTGTTCGCATTTTCAAATGGTGCTGCCGATGCAGTAAATACTTTGCTAGAAACGGCAGGAATAAGTGAATACTTTGAAGGCGTAGTTAGCGCCGACGACGTTAAAACCTTTAAACCAAACCCTGGGGTTTATAGTCACTTTTTACGCGAAACCAATTCAACCGGCGCAAACACATGGCTTGTATCAAGCAACCCGTTTGATGTAACCGGTGCCATATCGCACGGTATGCGCGCGGCGTGGATTCAACGCTCTGAAGAATCTATTTTCGATCCTTGGGAAATACAGCCAAATACCATCGCAACCGACTTACTCGATTTAAAAGCAAAATTAGAAAGCGTTAACTAATTTAACTACATCCCCTTTTATGCTCGGTATTAAATTTTACATCGTCGGTGTAAAGGGGGTTTACGTTTTAACTATTTATTCCCGCCTTTATTAGCTCAATTACTGTATTCATACGTTTTGCCAACGGCCTATTTCGGTGATGGCACACATAAATAGATTCACTAACCGGACATTCTAAATGATGTGTTTTTATAAGTTGTGGCTTATTGAATGCACCTACAGCATGAGCAGGTAATACCGTAAAACCCAGCCCTAAGCTTACAGGTTCCAGTATTAAACTTATTTGATTACAAAATCCTGTGCGCTTAATTTGGTCAACATGCTCAAACTCACTGTAGTTTTCGCTTAGTAATAGCTGAGCATGGTGCTTTGCATCGGGGTGGCCAATAAAACCAAGCTCACATAAAGCTTCCCACGTTGGGTTTTTAATATTTGTAGGGGTAACTAATAATAATGCTTCTTTACCTATTTTGTGGCTGGTAACTTCGCTAAGCGTGGGTGCTTGAGTTAAAAAACCTATGTCGGCGCTGTGGTTTGCCACAGCTTGCTCTACGCTTGTATTTGGTGCAAAACGATAATCAATATTTAGCTCATTATGCTTAGCCTGTAGCGCTAATAATTGGTTGTAAAACTGCAGCCCGCAACTACCAGGCGATTGTATTTTTACCAAGCCGCTGTAAGGCGAATCATCTTTTAATTGTTGCTCTAAAAATTGCCATTCTTTTAATAATAAGCTGCCTTGTTGATACAAATTTTGCCCATGTACGGTAAGGGTAAATTGTTTGCCGTGGCGCTCTAATAGCGCGCAGTTAACTTGCTGCTCTAGCTTTTTAATATGCTGACTTACGCCAGACTGGGTCATATAAAGGCGCTCAGCTGTTTGGGTAAAGTGATTTACTTCAACCAAAGTGCAAAAGGTATTTAGCCATGTTGGATTTATCATTACAAAATGTACTCAAAATGATGGTTAATGATAATTTTACTTAATATGTGGCGGTTCGTAAACTAACTCCATCAACTAGTCGCAAGACAAAATAAGTCACACGTTAAAGAGGAAGCATTATGAGTCATACATATCCACGTAGTTTTTCGCACATTGGTATTTCAGTACCCGACGTTGAAAAAGCCGTAGAGTTTTACACTAAGGTGATGGGCTGGTACACCATAATGGAACCGACTTTAATAACCGAAGACAAAAGCCCAATTGGTGAAATGTGTACAGAAGTGTTTGGTGAAAAATGGGAAAAATTCAAAATAGCGCACCTTTCAACAGGCGATCGTATTGGTGTCGAAATTTTTGAATTTAAAAACCAAGAAAACCCAAAAGACAATTTTGAATACTGGAAAACAGGCATTTTCCATTTTTGTGTTCAAGATCCAGATGTTGAGGGCTTAGCAGAGCGTATTGTAGCAGCTGGCGGTAAAAAGCGTATGGAAGCCCCTCGTTACTACTACCCGGGTGAAAAGCCGTACCGCATGATCTACATGGAAGACCCGTTTGGTAACATCCTTGAGGTTTACAGCCACAGCTACGAGCTTATATATAGCGCAGGCGCTTATTAAACTTAGCTAGTCTAAAAAAGTTTAGCTAAAAACAAAGGCCGCAGTATTTATTACTGCGGCCTTTTAGTCTATTCAAGTAATTTTAATGTTCAGCGCATACTTTTTCATAGAATGAAGTATCAATATGCTCTTTTAAATCAAATTGAAATTGGCTATCAAAAATATCATTGACATGCCCGACAGCAAATAACTGTGCATCAACACTGCAATTTTTTGAAAGTATAATTCCTTCTATGCTAGCGTGAAAGGTAGTTAGCTGCGAACTGCTGATAAATTCAGGTGTGTTTTCTATATCATCATGCCATCGCTTTTTAATAGGTATTCTGTTGCCCTTATTATTGACATAATAAAAGTGCCAATTGGGTGGGTTTTCTTCCCATACATCACTTCCTTTTGCTTGTGTTATTAAGACTCCAGATGATGGTATTTCAAAAATTGGGACCCCATTTTCATACTTAGATGGTGATCCTTTTGGTACATTATAAATAATATAAAAAGTGCCAGTATAGCTCTCAGGTATAAGATAAATCGCAGGGGAAGGTCTTTTTCGATTTGGGCAAATACTATCAAAAAACTTCCCGTCCCTATCCTCAATTTTTATTGCTTCGTGTATATCGAATAGGTACTTGCTATCCATTTGCTCTGAATTTGTTCCAACAGTAAAGTTTTGAAAAATAAAATCGCACCCATATGTTGGCACTGTATGACCTAACCCTCCACCGTACATAGTCTTTATTTCTTCACCGTTTTCAGTCAAATCCTTATCTTTTACTGAGGAGTCTTCGCTTATAGGCGTTCTTTTACCTGCATCACTTACGTAAAAGTACTGTATTTGGCTAGATTCAGTCCAGCCCTCGTTAGCATCCATTTGTGTAACGAGTACACCCGATGGCGGTATTTTATATACACGAGATTTTCCCTCGTATTTTGGTGGCTCTCCATGTGGGGCGTTAAATATTATGTACAAAGAGCCAACATAGTCTTCAGGTATTAAGTAAATTGCAGGTTCACTTTTTTTTACTTCAGTACAGGCTGAAAGTAAGGCTATTATTAAACTAATAAACATTATTTTTAAAAGGCGGATATTATAAAATGATTTCATCGAGCTGCCTTTACTTGAGTAAGCCATTAAAGCAATGTTCTAAACTCGCTTTTTCGAGCAGCATACAATGGCCGCTGTTTGCTGGAATCGAGATAAACCGGTTATTCCAATCGGCTATTTTATGGAAAGCTAACTTAGGGTATTTATTTGCTTGCCTAAATAGTTCATCGCCGACAGTCCCTTTAAAACTACCATTGTTATTAAGTGGTAAACGCAACGCGCTTGCAATCATTGGGTAATCAGCGTTGAGGGATAAGCTCAGTGGCGGCGCACCCTTTCGAACATGTATACCAAGCGAAATTGCTTGTCCACCTGGGCCTACAATAAATGCTTCACAATTGGGGAAAGCGTCGCCCGTAATATAAGTAACTATATCCATGTAACCATTTACAGTATCAATGTCTATTATAATTTTATATTTAACATTTAAAGTTGGCACGTATGAAAAATCTAATCTTTCTTGCATCTGAGGAGAGCCTGGCATCGCGTGATTAACTCCTCCGTATTGGCCGTCTAAGCGGTACTGGTAAATACTTTTATTAGTTAGAGCTTTGTCTTTGAGGATAACACGCCCTTTTGGTGCTAAATTACCAGAATATATTCTTTGTTTATTTTCCCAAGGTGCTTTTGATGGGTCTGATACTGTTACAGGAGTAACTGTATTTTTCTTTGTGGATAGTGTTAATTTATGCCAAATCCTTGATGTTGTAGGTTTAATACCGCTAGGTTTGAGCGAAAACCCTCGATTATCACCTTCAAACATTAGCCCTGACCAGCCAAAATCTTTTTCAGGATGAAATGACCTTATATTAATTTCGTAGTTTGCTAATTGAATACTCATAAATTAAATTCCATTTGCTATTCTTTAAGTCCGTTTCAATAATAGTAACACTAGCATTTAATGATAACAACAGAGTAACAAATTAGGGGATGAGAAAACTAAGGTCGCAGTGTTCATACCGCGACCTTTTTGTTTACTACATGGTTAAATTTATAAATGCGTTAACTTTTAGAGCCGAGCGAACTGTGCAGCGCGTTTTTATAAGCCTCATACGCGGGGATGGCTGAGGTAATAGTAGCGGCGACAGTAATAACTGCAATCACTTTTAGCGTTTCTAGGTTAAGCATGTTTGCATTTAAAAATAAGCCATAGGTAGCGCCTAGCCAATCACCTAAAAGCCATAAGGTTAAACTCAGCAAAGCTGCCGCTGCTATGCTTGCCAGTATTACTAAAATTAACGCTTCTACCAGTACTAAGCTAAAAATAACACTTGGCCCTGCGCCCAGTACACGTAGCACCGCAATTTCGTTTTTACGCTGCGCCATAGAGGCAAGTAACATGGTTGATAAGCAAAATAACGACGATACCAACACCAAAATACCAATAACGCGTAATAAGTTTTCAACTGTTGCCATCATTTGCCAAAGTTCGCTCATAGCAACGCCGGGTAACACCGCCATTAATCTATCGGCTTTATAGTTGTTTATATCGCGCTGTAATTTAAAGGTTGAAAACTTAGACTTTAAACCTAGCATTACTGCGGTAATGCTCTCGGGCGTGGTGTTTACCGAGTCTACATTGTTAAGTAATTGAGCTTGTTTTACCGGTGATAAATGTATGGCCTCAATAGCGTTTAAGCTTACATGTATGGTTTTATCAACCGGCGTGCCTGTGGGGTTGAGTATGCCTTTTATAATAAAGGGTGTGTTGTCGTGATGGGTAAAGCTTGTGTTACCAATTCCATGGGCAATGACTACGCTGTCGCCAATTTTATAATTGAGTTTTTTAGCTACATCGGCCCCTATTACGGCTTCAAATAATGCGCTAAATGACTGGCCACTTTTAAAAGTAAGTGGTTGTTTAGTGCCGTATTTAAAGTGTTCAAAGTAGCTGTTATTGGTGCCCATTACTCTAAAGCCACGGTGCGAGTCGCCTAGCGAAATGGGAATTGCCCATTTTACTAATGAGCTGCCTTTTAAGGTTTCATAGCTTTTATAACCAATATTGCTGGTCGGGCTGCCCATTCTAAATACCGAATAAAGCAACAGGTTTAATTGCCCACTGGGGGCGCCTACTATCATATCTACATCTGAAATGGTTCTGTTAAAACTCTCTTTGGCTTGCTGGCGAATATGTTCAACGCTTAACAGTACGCTTATACTTATTAGTAATGATAAAAAAGTAAGTATGACCGATTTACGCCTACTGGTTAAGCTGCTCCACGCTAACGATACTAGCATTTACTGCCCTCCTCTTTTAAAAGTGAAGTTACATTTACGCTGCGCTCAAAAAATTGTTGTAAGTGCATATCGTGACTTACAAATACAAGCGTTATGCAGTGCTGCTTACATAAATCAATTAATAGGGTCATAAATGCATCGCGCGATGCGGCGTCTAATGCCGAGGTGGGTTCGTCAACTAATAACAGTTTAGGCTTATTTATTAAAGCGCGGGCAATAGCCACACGCTGCTGCTGGCCAACACTTAATGTATTTGCTGCTTTGTGCAAAATAGTAGTCGGTAGTTTAAGCGCTAAAAGCAGTGCTTTAGTGTCTTGCTCTATTTGCGTATTGCCCGTTTTTGCAAAGTAGTTAGCAAGTTGAATGTTTTTTAAAACACTTAAATACGGTATTAAATTAAATTGCTGAAACACCACACCAATGTTCTGCGCTCTAAATTTATCGCGCTTTTTTGATGAAAGCGTCGAAAATGCTTGCTCAAGCAAGGTTATATCGCCACTTTGCGGTGTGAGTACCCCTGCTAATAAATTAAGTAATGTGGTTTTACCTGAGCCAGATTCGCCGTGTAAAAATATCTGCTCTCCCTGCTTTACTTGCCATTTAGGAATGTAAAACGAGGTTTTATCGGTTTTGTGGTACTTATAGTTAAGTTGATTAATATGTATGGCAAAGGGAGTTGAGGCCGAAGAGGTTGTATTAGGCAAAGATGAGACTCCTATGGTTTGATAAGTGTTGATATGTTATAACGTTTTTTATAAAGCCTTAAGCTAATTGAGATGAAAATATGTCAAAAAATGTAACTAAAATGGTTGCTTGGTTTGTTATAGCCTTGGCCAGTTTAGTATTTACTTGTGAGTCACAGGCTCAAAGTACAAGTTACGAAGAAATAGAGTGGATTCAGTTAATGCCTAAAGATGATTTAGACGCATTGCTTAATCCGCCAGAGTATTTATATGATATTGAAGATGGCTCAGAGCAAGACACATTAAATAGCCTAGACGCTAAACCGTTTGAAAACGAGCAAGACAAGCGCTATCAGCAAGCATTAAGCTCAGTACGAGTGATTGAAAGTTACAACAATAAAAAGCTGCGTATACCTGGCTTTATAGTACCGCTTGAATCAGAAGAAAGTCAGCGCATTACCGAATTTTTTGTAGTGCCTTATTTTGGGGCGTGTTTGCATATGCCAGCTCCTCCGCCTAATCAAATAATTTACGTTAAATTTGAGCAAGGTGTTGATCTTAAAAGCCTGTATGACGCATTTTGGTTTGAAGGCACACTGACTATAAACACCGTTGAAAACGAACTGGGCACATCGGCTTACCAGCTTAAGTTAGACAATGTATTACCGTACGAGGATTAAAGTGAAAAATATAAAACGTAGTTTGTGCGGTTTAGCTTTTTTGAGTTCTTTGGGCGCTGGTGCATGTGAGTTTCACGCGGGAGTGGGTTTAAATCAGTTTCATCCCTTTGCTCGGCAATATTTTCAGCCCCCTATTTTACAAAACTTCTCGTTTGAACACGCTAAACAAGCACAGGTAAAAGTGGGCGATCCCAGCACTGCAAGCTTTAGCTACTTATTGCCCAAACGTTATAGCGAGGTAAGCGTAAAATTTGTTGCACCTAAAAATATTAAATTAACCGGGACTGCTTCTGTGCAACTTGCCAGTACACGCGGTATTCATCGTTTAAAATATGTGGCAAATAAAGCAGGCAATAGTGAAATCGTCATTCAAATTAACGGCATTTTAAATGCAAAGCCCTTCACGCTTGAACAAAAAATAAGCGTGGCGGCCAGTTGATATAACCAACCCTTAGATTAAATACAAAAGGCTAACGTTACGTTAGCCTTTTTTGTATATTTAAAGTGCTTTGCTGCAATTTATTCGTTTTTACCACAGCACTTTTTATATTTACGTCCGTTACCGCATACACACGGATCATTTCTTCCTACTTTAGGTGCTTCTCGTGTTACAGGGCTTTGTGGTGCTGGGCAACAGCTTGTATTAGTACAGCTAGAACCAGTTGGTGCAGGTGATTTATCTGTCATGTTATATTCCTTTTTTAGTCGTGTTTACCACGATCCATACATAGGGTTTGGTAGTAAAAATAAAGACTTACCAAGTTTTGGTTGCAGCGCTTCTATATTGGCCGATTCTTGCCTGATGCTGCTAAAGTCTTCTATGTTATCTCCCACCTGAAATTTTATAACCTGCGGTTGTTGCCAGTTATTTTGCATGCCCTTTGGTGTATAACAATCGGCTGTACCTTGTGTTATTTGTTGGCGGCGAAGGTCTTTATCGTTAATAAAGTGTTTGCCATCTACAGCTGTTTTATCGGCCTCAGAGCGGCCCATTAAACAGGTATTTTCAACCGTTACAGGTAAGCCAACTGCTTTAAGGTTATTCCATGTGTGTACATCGTTTGCTTTATCACGGTTGGTAACCAGTGCTACTTTGCCGCCTTGTTTGTAGAGTGCTTCTATAAACGATTTAGCGCCAGGTACTAGTGTTGCGTTTTCGCTTTTTACCCATGCTTGCCATGTTTGTGGTGTATAACCTTTACCGCTAAGTTCGGTTTGTTTTTGATAGGCAGAGTTATCGAGTACGGTTTCATCTACATCCATCACAGCAACCCAGTTAGTTGCAGAGCGTGGTAATTTCGTAACCGCAGTTTGAGCTTGCTGATACATATAAGTTGTTAATGCCTGATACTCTTTACTAGTTGTTTGCCATAAAACCGAGGCTGATAGCGCATTTGCGTTATCTGTAATTGAAACCGATACCGCACAATGGTCGCTTAGCATGGCTTTATCATCCATATTTTTATATTTATGGACTTGGGCTGATTTTGCGATACTTTTAGCATCCATTTTACCCACAATTATATGATCGATAGGCGCTGGGTAGCGTGCTTGGCAACCAATTAAATGGCTAGTAGTAATGCTCGTTGAGCGCTCATTGCTTAATAAAGTGCGCGTTAATCGGTTATAAGGTGCAGAAATACGGTGGTTAAAATCACCCAGTACAATGTATGGCGTATTTGTAGTTTCTCGTTTTGCTATCCAGCTATCAAGAATAGGTGCTTGTTGGGCGTAGGTTTTACACGCTGGTGAGTCGCTTTTAAGGTAGTCATCTACAAAGCAGCCGCTTTTCATGTGTACGTTAAGTATATCGGTTGGGCCGTTTGGAGTATTAACCGTTATTTGTAAGCCATAGCGTAGCCCTGCTCTTTTTAAGGCTAATTGATCTATGGCAGCAGTATTGAGTACAGGCATTGCTTTTTTTACTGCAAAGGCTACTTTTTGTTGGGTTGATAAAGCACCCGTCTGTCGGCACGTATAGGCTTTGCTGTCTGCTCGGGTAGACATAATAAGTTGCCAGTCGTCTTCAGAAAATATTTGCTGTAACGCCGCTTTAGATCCCACTTCTTGTAGTGCAATAATATCGGCGTCTAAGTTTTTTGCATACGCCTTCATTGCTGCTATTTCGCTTGGCGTTCGTGTTCTACAACCTGTATCGATTGGATAAGCAAGATGCTCTACGTTCCATGTTGCCACTTTTAATGGCTGCGATACACTTTGCAAGGGAGTAACAACCTCACTACTTGGTGAGCTATCCGCTACTTTTGTGGGAATAGTTGATGTACAGCCAATACTTAGCGTGGCTATACAGGTAATAGTTAATAAACTAAACGCATTCATTTTTATGTCCTTTGGATTATTTTTTTTGTTGCTATTACTTGCGACTCATTAAGATTCTTCGTCAAGTATACAATGCCTTATTGTTAAATGTTCGCTGTTAATTAATGTCCTATTGTGGAAATTTTTGGTCGTACACTACGGCGTTGTGCGCGTGTAAGCTTTCTTGGTGTTCAACTTTAAAGCTGTAGTCGTAAATATCTGTTTTTTGTTCAAGGGCGTGCTTTAGCCTGCGGGCAGCATCTTCACAAAACAGCAGGTTTTCGGCGTTAAGTTTAGCAAAGGCTTGCTCGTCTTCTCGTTTTACAGCGGTTTGTACTGGCGTGCCTATAGCCTCTTCCATTTGCTTAATAAGAGTGGGTAAATCGGGGAGTTGTTCACCTTGTAAGCTCATGTTTATATACGCATACGAACGTTGGCTATGCGGCGTTGCTACACTGCCTTGCTGCGATGTTAGCCATTCTAATAAAGCGTTTTTATCAAGCTGCTGCTCTGTAAACTGCTCCGCTACAGCGTCACTTAACGCTTGCCTTGAAAGCGCAGCCGAGCACGGGCAAGTGCTAGAATAAGGAATTGTTAGGCTAAGCTGGGTATTAATAACGCCATCTGTAATGGTTTTGCTAATAGCCACCGGGTAAGCCTGAAACCCAGATTGATTTGATAAAAGCGCCGGCTTGTTTATTACAAGCTCAAAGGCTAAATCTACTTTGGCACTTAAGCTTAAGCCTTGCTGGGAGCTCAGTATGTTTTCAAGTAGTGTTGTTAAAATCTGGCCATTTAGTGGCTTATTAGCCAGTTGTTCATTAAGCAATAAATACAAACGCGACATATGTATACCTTTTGCGTTTGCTTTATTAAGGCTAACAAATATAACAGCCTTGGCGTGAGTATGCATTTGCTCACCTTTGTTATTTAAAATATGTAACGGCAGCGAAACCCCTTCCATACCGACCCATTGTAACGGGCGGGCATTGAGAGAATTAGGCTGCGAAGTAATATCGGGCAAGTGGCTTTTAGCATTCATAAATTTAAATATTCCGGTTAACGATTAAAAACAAGAGGCATGGCAGGTTTGCTAGGTTTAGAGACCGTTTTGCCATCGTAAAGACGCTTAAAAAATTGGTGAGTAATACGTACATCTAAGGTTTTTGTTATACCTTGATTTACTACACTGACATTTCTATAAGTTGGCTTTTCATGCTTATAAGCTCTTTTAATTAGCAGGTTATGTGAGAGTAATACGCATTGGCGGCTAAATATTAGCTTTGCCAGCTTATTACAGGATTATTGCGCGTCACCTCTGTTGAGCCTTGCCCCGTATTACTAATCCATGGCACGTTAAGCGCATTCAGCGAAGGCATTAAGTTAAACAGTGTGACTGAAAAACCCATAACCGGTGTTTTGCAGTTAAAGTTGTAGGTGGCTTCAATATTGTGGTGATCGTGGCTATGAAAGTCTGTGTGTTCATCATGGCTGTGAGCAAGTGAGTTTTCGGTGCTTTGTAAAATACACTGCCCTTCTATATCAATAGCGTGGCTACTATTTTTTAATTGCTGAGCAAGTACATCAATAGCATTTTTATCAGATGGGTTAGCAGCTTGGTGTTCAAACCCCAGCGCATCGGCAGCCGGAATAATAAACTGCATTTGCAGCACATTGCCCTCTTGAGCAATAAGTAACTCACCTTCCCCATGCACATGTTTTTGATCATGAGCTTGGGCATGAGCACTAAAGCCCAACCCTAATAGCAGGGCAACACTCAGCCCTTTTTTAAACGTTTTCATAAGCTAACCCTTATTTAAAATAGAGCTAAATACATCAATTGTTATAATATAACATAGTGGTAGTATCCTAAAAAGATAATAATTAAGGGCGTTTAACTTATAGATTGGCAAGGCTTTATCCTATAAAACGATCTAAGGTTTAAGCTGCCATCCTTTTATTGAATAAAGCCATATGTTGTTTATAGGTACAGATACTGGTAAGTTCAGGTTAGTTATATAAATAATTTATTTTTAAGGAAAAACATGAAACTGTCATTGGAAGACATCACCGCAAATAATTACGAAGCCATATGCGATTTAGAGGTTACTAAAACACAACAAGAATACGTAGCGTGTAATATGTGGTCGTTAGTTGAGGCGCACTACAATAGCGGGTATATCTGTAAAGCTATTTACCTAAATGCTCTGCCAGTAGGTTTTTTTATGTGGGTACAAGAAACCCCTACAAAGGTTTCTATTTGGCGCTTTATGGTTGATCAAACTTATACCAACTCCAATAAATAGCTGATCTATTTTACTTGCTAAAACAACCCATTTCTTTGTTTTAAATTTCGTAAAGGGAACAACCATTTACATCAATTTACGCCTAGAACTGAATTGTTTTTTCGGCGTAAAATTTAGAACACATACTTAATGGAGTTGGTATTATCAAAATAAAGGCATTGGGCGCAAAGCACTATTCATGGCAATTGAAGAGATTAAAACAACTTCTAAGCTTGAACAAATTGAAATTTGTTATAACCCGCAAAACCCAATAGCTAAAGACTTTTATTCAAGTTTTGGGTTTGAAGAAATTGGCCTCGATGAGGACGAAGACGATATGTTAGCGGTTATTAAAATTAGTAGTTAACTCATTTATTTTGCAGCTCCCAATTGTATATTGACCACCTTTCCTGCTCTTTTCTCAAAAAATATAAATTAATTATTTTAAATTCCACTTCCGATCTGTGTTGCTTTCACTTTGTAAGTTATTGTTTTAATTTAAAAATAAAAAATAAAACAGCTTTCAATTAATTGCTTGGTGTGATCTTTTGTGTGTTTATTTTTCTTATTTGTGGATTGAGTGTTCTATAAGTTGTTGACACCATCCGTTCTTACGTGTAAATTTCGGATCAATCGATCCACAAGTGTTCTGGGTAACGTGTTTAAAGTTGATATTTTTAAGAGTTTGTTCCTCTTATTTTAAATAGCATCTCTTTAAAACACGTTTATAACTCTGATATTTATTATGCGTAGTTTGCATATATAAATACCCTGTTAGGCGAAATATAGGTGTGTCACTGTGGGTCGATTTTTACTTTTAACTAGGAGCTAAAAATGACTAACCAAGTAATTAAATTAAATGATGAAAACTTCGAATCGTTAAACAAAAAAGACGCCAAACTAGTTGTAAGATTATGGGCTGAGTGGTGTGCTCCGTGCCAAATGATGTCGCCTATTTACGATCAAGTTGCCGACAACCTAGCCGATGAAAACCTAATTATGGGTGAGCTTAATATTGATGATTTTCCATCAGTTGCTGCCAAATTAGCGGTAAGAAGTATTCCTACTGTTGTTGTATTTCAAAACGGTAAAGAAATAAATCGCTCTGTAGGTATGATTCCTGCGCCAGAGCTACAAGCGCTAATTTTAAAAGATTAGTACGCCAAAGAGGTGGTAAATGAGTACACATCGAAAGTTGATAATTCTTGGTTCAGGGCCTGCTGGTTATACCGCTGCTATTTATGCAGCAAGAGCAAACCTTGAACCATTATTAATTACCGGCCTTGAAGTAGGTGGGCAACTCACAACAACGACTGATGTTGAAAATTGGCCAGGATACCCAACGGGTATTCAAGGGCCTGAGCTGATGATGCAGTTTAAACAACATGCTGAAAATTTTGATACCGAAATAGTGCATGACTACATCACACATGTTGATTTGCAGCAAAGGCCGTTTGTGCTTAAAGGCCAGCAAACTTACACTGCTGATGCGTTAATTATTTCTACGGGTGCATCAGCAAAGTACCTTGGCCTACAAAGCGAGACCGAGTTTAAAGGTAAGGGTGTATCGGCTTGTGCAACTTGCGATGGTTTTTTTTATAAAAACCAAAGCGTAGCTGTGGTTGGCGGTGGTAACACGGCTGTTGAAGAGGCTTTATATTTAGCTAATATTGCGTCGCACGTTACGCTTATTCATCGTCGTGATTCACTCAGTGCTGAAAAGGTTTTGCAACAACGTCTATTTGATAAAGTCGCGCAAGGTAAAGTGACCATTAAATGGAATAACCAGGTTGATGAAATAGTGGGTGACGATAATGGCGTTACGGGAATTACTATTAAATCAACATTACCGGAGCAGGATAGAGAAACACTGAGCGTTAATGGGGTGTTTATTGCCATTGGGCATCAGCCTAATACGCGCATTTTTAAAGACCAACTTGATATGAGCGATGGCTACATTAATGTGTATTCTGGGTTTGAAAATGGTGAAACATTAACGAATATTCCGGGCGTATTTGCCGCAGGGGATGTAAGCGATAACCATTATAGACAGGCAATAACATCTGCCGGTACTGGGTGTAAAGCTGCACTAGATGTAGAGCAGTACTTTACTCGCTTAGGTGCTTAGCACAGCAACAGTATTTAAAACTTATGATATGATCAACTTAATGCCCGACAATACTTTGTATTTCGGGCTGGAGTGTTTTAACTAACAATACACTTATTTTAAATTTACTTATTTGAGGTAATTTATATGGCCCGAACCGGACGCCCACGCCAGTTTAACCGTGAAGATGCAATAAAAAGTGCAATGGATTTATTTTGGCAAAAAGGCTATGAATCCACTTCTTTAGCTGAGCTACGCAAAGTGTTAGGCAATATTTCATCTGCGAGTTTTTACGCAGCATTTGGCTCAAAGCAAGCGCTATACAGTGAATGTTTAGCACTTTATACCAGTACCTGTGGAGAGACCTTTTCGGAGCTAGAAAACGAGTCAGTTCCAGCAAAAGCAGCGATTAAAAATATGGTGTTTAAAACCATTCATATGCAAACCTCAACTAAGCAACCCTCGGGCTGCATGATTGTTTTATCTGGCTTAAACTGTGGCGACGAAAACAAAGAAG
The DNA here is from genome assembly GCF_056470645.1 of Pseudoalteromonas sp. TP27. NCBI lineage: Bacteria > Pseudomonadati > Pseudomonadota > Gammaproteobacteria > Alteromonadales > Pseudoalteromonadaceae > Pseudoalteromonas > Pseudoalteromonas sp. TP27. The sequence goes on from NZ_JARDAK010000003.1 coordinate 167,282, forward strand.
TTGAGCAAATGGCACTGTCGGTACGTAACGACATTCGTAAAGCGCTCGTAAAATGCATAGAGCGCGGAACAGCCCAGCAAGAGTGGCAACAAGAAATGCCCGTAGAGCAATTTATGCTAATTTTAGATACCTTTATTAATGGCCTTTCTATTCAATCGAGAGATGGTATTGCACGCGAAAAACTTTTAGAAGCCTGCGAGTTATTTTTAGATAGGTGGTAATAAACAGATTTCGAGTAAGTTAAATACATTAATCAAAAAACAAGGCGCACTTTTAATAAAAAGTGCGCCTTGTTTGTTTTAGTTTCGGTATTTAATTTTAAACTATTTTAGCAGGTAACTTAGCGGCTGTTACTGCTAAATAAGTGAGTCCAATAATACCTGTTAGCGCAAAGGCCGATAAAATAAACGGATCAACTAACAGGTTATCTTTAAATTCAAAGGTGCCTGCTGATATTTTTTTCCATCCCATAAAATGCTGATTAGCGGCAACTGTTGCGCCAAAAAAACCAACCACTAAAGCAAAATATTTGCCTATCCAGTGTGTAACTGCGGGCGTTACTAATAATAAACCTAAAAGGCCAATCACTGAGCGCTGCACTCTACAATAGGGGCACACATAAACAATGCCTAATAAATCTGTGCTCCACGCGGTTATTGAAATAACAATAGCTATTAAGCCCACTATTTTAATATGCGTAGAGTAGGTGCTTAAATTTAAAATGTTCATATGACTCTCACTAGCTCTAGCTTAGACTAATACAAGTGCGGTTAAAAACATACCTAAGCCAAATATGGTGTGGGCTACAAAGCTTTTGATGCGGGTAACTGTTGGGTTAGGTGTTTTTGCACCAGCTATACCCGCTCCCATGCCCGGCATCATAATAAAAAAGGGGGCAACTATGCCAAACCACGCCACAAGTAAAGTGGGTAGTATGGTTGGCAAATCAAGCCATTGGGTGTTTACACACACCATTAATATTAAGCCATACGCTATGCCTATTAGGTAATGTACAACCCAACCAATGGCAAGCTCGCCAGGTATTTTTTCAGCCTTAGGTAGTGCAGGCTGATAAAATTGCCCCGACTTCATGTGGCCTACCCAGCGCCCGACTAATCGCCAATTTGTCGCTGGTAAATCAAAAAACTTAGCGAGTAACCCCGCGTAAATATCTAGCACTATGGTGCCCCCTATACCTATTAATATAAAAGTATAGATAGAGTCGTTGATCATGTGTTGTGTCTCCCGGTAATGCGTTAAATGCTAGGCGTTTTGCTGTTGAGTATACATAGCACAAATAGCAAAGCGCGTAGATTTATTTATGTAATGTGATAATATTACCAAAACACCATTATGAACACTAATGGTAAAAACTGATTTTGGAATGAATTTAAATCATAATGCTTGAACGTAATCATCTACACATCATTAAAGAGGTTAATCGCCTTAAAAGCGTGACCGCCGCGGCCGAAAGTTTAAACTTAAGCCAGTCGGCTGTGAGCCATACTATTGCTAAATTAGAGCGCCGATTTGGGGTAAAACTGTGGCACCGTAAAGGCAATACGCTTGTGTATTCTCAGGCGGGGCTTTATTTACTTTCGCTTGCAGACAAAATGGTCGCAGAGTTTGAATATGCAGAGCGAGTATTGCAAGAGTTTGCCCAAGGCCGCCGAGGAATAATGCGCATAGGAATGGAGTGCCACCCGTGTGAGCAATGGTTAATGGGTAAAATTCAGCAATTTTTAAAAGCATGGCCAGAGGTAGACGTAGAAATAAAAAGTGCCTTTAGATTTGATGGTATAGCAGCGCTAAAAGCTAACGAAATAGATGTGTTAATAACACCCGATCCCGTAAATACCGCAGGTTTAAACTTTAGGTCGGTGTTTAACTACAATTTATGTATTGTAGTGAGCGAGCAAAACCCGCTTTACAATAAGGCGTTTGTTACAGCGCAAGATCTAGAAAACCAAGTACTTTACACCGTGCCCGTAGGCTACAACCGCTTAGATGTATACACCCGATTTTTAGACCCCGCTAACGTGCAACCTAAACGCAGAGTACCCATAGAAACCACCGAAATGATGCTGCAATTAGTGTCTGCGAACCGTGGTGTGGCAGCATTACCAGAGTGGCTAGTGTCGTCGCACGAAAGCCGTTTAGGCATAAAAGGCATCCGCATAGGTAATAAAGGGCTGCAAAAAAGCGTGAATGTAGGCGTGCGCGATGACGACTTACAGCTTGATTATGTAAAAGGGTTTATAGAATCAACGCGCTCTAATGTTTAAAAAGCTTTGTTGTAAAATGTAGGGCGTTAAAGTGCAGTAATAATTTAGGAAAGTATTAACTTGAGCTGTTAGATTTGATCAATAAACTAGACATCCATCCTAAATTTGCACTTTCTAAGGTTAATTACTAAATTTCAATTAGTCTAAAAAGTGAGCAGGTGTTTTATGGCTATTGCAAGGATCAATAAACTAGACATCCATCCTAAATTTGCACTTTCTAAGGTTAATTACTAAATTTCAATTAGTCTAAAAAGTGAGCAGGTGTTTTATGGCTATTGCAAGAAAACGTCAGGTAAGTTTGGTTGATACAAAATATTATCACTGTATTTCACGGTGTGTTCGTCGTGCCTTTCTGTGTGGTGAAGACCACTTTACTGGTAAGTCTTACGAACATCGACGAGGTTGGGTTAAAGATAAGCTACTTGAATTAGCAACGGTATTTTGTATTGATGTATGCGCTTACGCAGTAATGAGTAACCATACCCATTTAGTATTGTATGTTGATGATAAAAAAGCAAATAGGCTGAATGATAAAGCGATTATTATTCGTTGGCATAAACTCTGTAAAGGCACCGTACTGACGCAAAAGTACATACAGGGTGAAAAGCTAAGTAAAGCTGAACTTATCTTTTTTAATCAAACAGTAAAACAATACCGAGAGCGCTTATCAAGCATCAGCTGGTTTATGCGGTTATTAAATGAAAACATTGCGCGCAGAGCGAATAAAGAAGATAGCTGCACAGGACGATTCTGGGAGGGGCGCTTTACGTCTCAAGCATTATTAGATGAAGCCGCACTTGCCGCCTGTATGGCGTATGTAGATTTAAATCCTATTAGAGCTAAAATGGCTAACACCCCAGAAGAGTCAGACCATACCAGTGTCCAAGAACGTTTAACAAATGCAAAGGATGGCAAACAACCAAAAAAACTACTTCGCTTTGCAGGCATGCCACGCCAAATAATGCCAAAAGGACTCCCGTTTGAGCTTAAAGCGTACCTTGAACTTGTTGAATTAACAGGACGTTGTATACGTGAAGATAAGCGAGGGTATATTGAAAGTACACACTTGCCTTTACTAGACAGAGTGAATATCTCCCCAGAAAACTGGTTAAAGCTTACAACCCAATTTACGCGCGTATTTCATGGCGCAGTGGGCAGGCCAGCCTCACAAGAAGGTTATTGTGAAAACTTAAAGCGAAAGCGGCGGGCAAATATCAGTAATTGCGAAAAGCTACTCGCATAAGACTTAAACCTCTTAGTAAGAAATTAAAACTGTAATTATGCAGTTATTCCCATGCGTGTAATTTAGGTTTAAGGGTGCTAATGACTTACTAAATGGATGAAATTAAAATAACCGAGTAGGAAAGGTAAATAATTAACTAAAAAGTAGATTTTATGGCACAGTTTTATTTTTTTAATTAGAGTGGCTGTCTAGTTTAGTTTTTTACTAAATGGATGAAATTAAAATAACCGAGTAGGAAAGGTAAATAATTAACCTAAAAAGTAGATTTTATGGCTCAGTTTTATTTTTTAATTGGAGTGGCTGTCTAGTTTAGTTGGTCTAGTTTAGTTGTGGTCCCGCTGTTAAAATTTGCGGTGGAAAGTGAGCTTTAGCGCTTGCTGTCCACCTCAGGGCGTGTTGTTAGGTGTATTTACCACCTAGCCCGTTTACAAGAGTTTCTTTAGGAATAGCTTTAACTAAACCCTTTTTACTCTTAGGATCGAATTGGAGTAAATGCCAGACTAAATCAGTTCCGAAGTCGATATATACAGGCTTAGGTGATTTACACCATTTAGCAAATATTTTACTTCGACCATGCCACCTCAGCATTCGTAAAGCTGGATCTTCAGTATGTGGTGAATAAACACTCAAACCAAAATTCACTCTATCAAATTCATTCTTACAACCATCTACTATCCAGATCATATTGTTATAAAATGCTTCTCTTAAACGAGCTTCATCTTCTTTTATAGAATAACTTTGTATTTCAATAACAGTTTGATTAATAAAAACATCTGCAATATGTTTTTCATTGGTGATCTGTTGATTAAAAATAATTTCTTGTGATTCCACAGGAAAATAATTTTTCCATTTCCTGTGCCATTCACCTTCATTTTCCCACCAAGGGTCGCAGTTTACTTTAGACTTATGTGCCCAGTGATGAACTTTGAAATTACCACACTTTGCAATTGTTTCACTTCCACAGCAAAAGCAAATACCAGTGCCGCCTTTGAATGGTTCTGCTCTAAAACCGTCAACAAGTGAAAACTTCATGCTAATTCCTTATAAACTAAACAACTTTATCAGAGGACACTTTCCCTATTTTAGCGTGAAAACGTCCTTATTTTGTGAGCTTACATTAATAGCAAATAGTGTAAGTGATTGCCAGTTATAAATATTATGCTTTCTGTAACTAATATAAACTTGTAAAAATGAGGAAAGTGTCCTCTTCTTATGACTAAGCTAACGCCCCCCTGAATGACGCTAGAACGCCCTTAACTGCCTATTAGTTGCACTCTACAACCCGTTATTTAATCTTCATTGCTTATTTATTTTGTACTGTTTTTGGCTGGCTTAATACGTATTATAAATATATGATATTGATTATTATTTGTATTAACAGGTTTTGAAAGGTGAGTATGAAAAAGTCTATGTTAACTCTGGCGTTAGTTATGGGTTTGAGTGGTTGTAGTACAACCACTGTGCTGCCTGATAAAAGCTCATCGCTTTATTACTCAGCACTTTACAATGCACAAACAAAGCCTGTTAGCTCTGTATTATTAGAGCCCACGCTATTAAATGCCGATGTGGTTTTAGTAGGTGAATGGCATACGCACCCGGGTGTGCATTTATTTCAGGCTGAATTATTTGAGCAATTAAGCAAAAGTAATAAACGCACTGCCCTGTCGCTTGAACAATTTAGCCGCGCAGATCAGCCTATTTTAAACCAGTACGTAAAGGGTGAAATTGGTGAGCAGTACTTAATTGATAACACCCAAGCGTGGCCTAATTATAAAAGTGATTACCGTGCGCTGGTAGAGCTGGCAAAAACGAACAATAGCGATGTAATCGCTGCAAATGCGCCAAAAAATATTGTTACGTGTATTGGCAGGCAAGGCATAAGTTACCTAAATAAACTTGATGAAACACAGCAGAGCTTCATTGCAGCCGCTATTGATACTTCACCCAGTGAATATAAACAACGTTTTATGGCGTCAATGCACCACGGCACGCCTAGTCAAAACGAAAACTATTTTGCAGCACAAGTTACCTGGGATGAAACCATGGCTGAGTCTATTGTTAACTATGTAACAGCACATAAAAATACGCAGGTAATGCATATTGCGGGCGATTTTCATGTAAAAAATGGCGAAGGTATAGCGCGTGTTATTAAACGTTTAGCGCCAGAGTTAAATGTTGTTTGGATATCGCCGGTAACAAGTGTGCAAGCTAATAAAAGTGGGTATCAGTTGCAGGTTAACCCTTTGCCACCCCGTTATGTACAAAAAGAACATCAACAAGCGGCTTTTAAAGCTTTAGCCAAACGAGGCGAGCAAACAGCTTGCTTATAAAATAACGACATAGTTAGTAAACCTCTTAACCAGAGCTCAGGTTAACTATGTCGTCATGTATTTATTTTAGTTACTTCGTGCTTGATTGGTTAACGTAACCAGCGCTTTGCGAACCTCTAACGGGCTGTTGCACTGGGTTTTAAAGTTAATAAAGTAGTTACGCTTTTGACTTTGTATATAAAAGCCTGTGGGTAATAAACCGCTCATTATAGGGGTGTTATCGGCTACGTTATAGTGCTGCATTAATATGAGCGACATGGCGTCTTGATGATCGTCATTCATGTGATTAATCATGCTTTGCTGTTGGCTTTCGTCCCAGTTTTTTACTTCGTCTTGCCATTCGTTTTGCTCAAGCCAAAATATTTTTCCAAAGCCACCAATGTAACGCGCACGTATTACGTCTAATTGCCACAATTGAAAGTCGTGCGCGTTGCGATAGCTGGCGGCTTCGGGGTATAAGGCAATATAGTTATTAAGTAAAGTGTTTGCTTGCTCACTTGGCACAACAGAGCCATCACCTACAAGCGTTACTCGCCCGTGCTCGTTTTGGTCGCCGTAGTCGGCGGCATCAAAAATAGTAAGGCTCATACGAGAGTCGTGCTTTAGGTTTTTAGTGTGCTGGGCTATATCGCTAATAAAAAAGTATAGTCGGCCTTGTTCGTCGCACATATAGGGGGTTACCGAGCCAAACGGGTAGCCACGTAAATTATTAGAAATAGTCGACATGACACCGGCATTGGTTTTGTATACCAAGGTGCGTGCATCGTTTAATGCTTGCTCTCTCATAAAAACTCCTGACGTTGGGAAAAAACCATGGGTGCATCGTTATAAGGATGAGGATTTACGTGCAGTTTCATGGCGTACATTTGTTGTAAGTTTTGTTCAGTTAAAACGGTGTTTATAGGCCCACTTTGCAGCACTTTTTTGTTGTGCAATAAAATAGCATCGGTTGCATAAAGGCTGGCTAAATTTAGATCGTGTATTGCAATAATGGCGCTGTTGCCCTGCTCAACAAAGGTTTTAACGCAGCTGAGCAGTGCATGTTGGTGGCGCATATCAAGTGCTGATGTAGGCTCGTCGAGCAGCATTAGTTTTGGCTCTGCCGATTGTGTAAAGGCATTAAGCTGCGCTAAAGTTCGCGCCATATGAACTCGTTGTTGCTCTCCGCCCGAAAGCGCACTTACGCGGCGAGTTAAGTAATGGCTTAAATCCATAATCGCGGCGTATTTATGTACTTTTTCGATTTGCATTTTTAACGACTCTACATACGGGTAGCGGCCCATTGCAATAAGCTCAAATACAGTAAAGTCAAACCCTACGTGGTTAGCTTGCATCATGACTGCGCGTTGTGTTGCAAGGCGTTTTTTAGCGTGTGAGGCTAAAGGTTTTGTATTAAAAAGTACACTGCCTGTAAAGGAATGCATTCCTGCTAAGGTATGCAGTAAGGTTGATTTACCCGCGCCATTTTCACCCAGTAGTGCGACAAGCTGCCCTGCTTTGGCACTGCCGCTAATGGTGTTTAAAACGTTATGATTATCAAAGCCAACACTTAGGTTGTTAAACGTGATCATGACCAACCTCGCTTATTTTTAACGATTAAATAAATAAACAATGGCGCACCTAAAAGCGCAGTAATAATGCCAATGGGTAGCTCGGCAGGCATTATTACAATGCGTGCTAACCAGTCAGAAAGTAGCAATACCACCACGCCAATTAACATACAAAGCGGCAGCATATTACGTAAATGTGGCCCCACCATTAAGCGGGCAATATGCGGGACTACCAAGCCAACAAACCCTATTAAACCGGTAAGCGCTACAACCGCACCTACTCCTAATGCAACGAGTATAATTACATATAATTTAAGTTTATTAGTGTCTACTCCTAGGTACTGAGCTTGTGACTCGCCAATCAGGAGTAAGTTCATTGGTTCTTTTAATCGCCAAAGGCCAATAAGGCTAATAAGCAGTAACGGCGCCGCTTGAATAATCGTGCTCCAGCTTGCCCCGCCTAATGATCCCATGGTCCAGTAATTTATTAATCGCAATGCACTGTCGTCGGCAAAAAAGCTCAGTAGCCCAATAATCGCAAAGGCTAACGCGTTAATAGCCACCCCCACCAATATAAGTGTGGTGATATTAATTTGCCCTTGCTGCTTGGCAATAAAATATACCAGCGAGGTAACACCAAGCGCTCCTAAAAACGAGGCATAAGGTAAGTACAGCTGAGCGTTAAAATTAAACTGCGCGCTAAGTGCTATAAACGCCACAGCAACCATAGCCGCACCTGCACTAATGCCAATAATGGATGGGTCGGCTAATGGATTACGACACAGTGCTTGAGTTGCCGCCCCTGTTTGGGCAAGTATCAGCCCTACTAATACAGCAAGTACAAAACGTGGTAAGCGTATTTGCATTACTACATTAATTTGCAGTGCATCAAACTGATTAAAATACTCGGGCGCAAGCCAAGCAATGGCCAAACGCCAATCCCATCCTGCAGGGCCGTACCCTATGCTTAGTAGCGCCAAAGCAAAAATATACACAGAGGCTAATAGCATCCATTTATGGGTTGGGCTAAGCGTTATGCGCGTAAAGCGGCTCAATGTTAGGGTGTTCATAATTGGGTTTTATATTCGTTAAGTTCATTAATTGCTGTGGCAATACGCGGCGACATACCAAGCGAAAGTAAGCTATCCATTACAAGTAAGTTACAGCTTTGCGCGGCTTTTAATAAGCGTAGCGGGGCTTGCTTACAAAAGGCTTGTTTACCACCAAGGCTTTGCACAACATGCTTTGGCGCAACTAAAAAGTCGGGCTGATTTACAGCAAGTACTTCACTGTTAATTGCTTTAAAGCCTGAATGCGTAGTGGCTATATTAGTAATGCCCGCATAGCTAAATAATAAATTAGGGACGGTTTCTTGCCCTGCGGCAACAAGCCCGCGCTCATTAGCTGAGAGTAAAAATAGCGCACTGTGTGTTTGCGCTTTTGATTTTTCAGGTAATGAGTTTGTAATGTGCGTAATAAGTAATTGCGCTTTTTGCTTGGCGTTTAAATCGTCACCTAAACGTTTAATTAGCGCAAGTAGCTCATTAACAGAAGTAGGCTTTTTATAATGAATTAGCTTAACCCCTGTTGCCTCAATTTGTTTAAGCGCTTGGCTTCGCCCTGCGCCTTCAAGTGCTAATAAGGTGGTTGGGCGCATAGAAAGTACGCCTTCTGCCGCTAAATCGCGGTAATAACCCACCTGCGGTAATTGCGTAGCTTGTTGCGGGTACATGCTCGATTGATCAACCGCTACAAGGGTACTTTGTTTGCCCAGCGCATAAATTATTTCTGTAAGGGTGCCGCCAGCACTAATAACACGCTCTTGTGCAAGTACAGGTTGGGCTATTAAGGCAAACAATATAAATAGGTATTTCATTACACACTCCGGTTTTATTTTTCGGCTATTATAACCAGTTAAATCTAAATGAAAATGATTATCATAATTAATTGATCTTAATTTGACTTAGTTGTAACATCCCCGCCATAAATAATAACTATTATCATTTGGAGTTAAAATGAATCCCTCTGCATTTAAATTTACTGCTATAGCAACCTTACTACTTGGCTCGGGCGCTGCATTTGCCGAAAACATAATTGACGATCACATTGTTGTGAGTGGCTCGCGCTTTGAACAAAAGCTTAAAGATGTAACAGGCTCAGTTACTGTTATTACCGAGCAAGACATAGAGCGCCAGCTAGCTGTAGATTTACAAACCATGTTTAAATACGATTCAAGTATTGCAACCACTGGCAGCGGTGCAGGCGCGCAAACACTCACCGTACGTGGTGTTGGTGGTAACCGTGTTGTATTTATAAAAGATGGCCGACGTACCAACGATGGCTATGCAGGCGGAGGGGGTTATTTAGTTGGCCGTAATTACTTTGATGTAGCAGGCGTAAAACAAGTAGAAGTAGCCAAAGGTGCTGCATCGTCTTTATATGGCTCTGATGCACTCGGTGGCATTGTGGTTATAACCACTAAAGATCCAAGCGATTACTTAAAAGATAGCAGCAGCTTTGTAAAAATGGCGCTGGGGTATCAAGGTCAAAGCAACCAAATTGCCGCTGATATTACCGCTGCAAAAGACTTAGGCGACTTTGCTGTAAGCGCCGTTTATAGCCACCGCGACAGCGAGGAAGTACAAAACTATGGCGAAAACTTACCCGGTTATGATGCAAAGTCGGATGCTTTATTAGTTAAATTTGAGCAACAGCTTGATGAAAAACGCACACTTAAATACACCCTTGATTACTTTAATCAAACAATTGAGCAAGTAATAACTCCCGCCGTTCAAGAAACCGAAGAAGACGACACTAATTGGTCACTGGCGCTAGATTATCATTCTGAGGTAGCAACAGCGGCATTTGATAAATGGTACGGACAAGTGTCTTACAGTAGCTACGAGCAACAAAGCGATCAAATTAGTGGGGCAAGCACCTACACCGATTATAACGACTATCGCTTTGAGCAAAATATTTTAGGTTTAAAAGCGGTATTTAATAAAGGGCTTAAAGGAGAAACCACCGATCACGAAGTGGTATACGGAGTTGATATCGACTTATACGACACCACCCGCCCTCGTTTAAAAACGCGTATTTTAGCTGATGGCACGGTTGATTTTACAGACCAAAAACAAAAAGCGTTTCCGGGGGCCGATACCTCTTTAATTGGCGCTTATGTACAAGACAGTATTTCGTTTAATAACAGTGCCTGGTCGGTTATTGCAGGCGTTCGATATGATTACTACACCTTAGAGGCTAAAAATGATGAGCTATATGCCGATGCGCAGCTTGATGATATTACCGAATCTGCTTTTTCGCCTAAGCTAGGTGTTATATATCAAGTGGATGATAACTTATCGTGGTATGGGCAATACGTACGAGGCTTTAAAATACCACCACACGACCAAGCTTATCAAAGCCACGGTGTAGAGCCGTTTTATCAAATACTACCCAATGCCGATTTAGACCCAGAAAGCAGCGACTCATTTGAGCTTGGGCTTAGGTACGCAAGCAGCGATATTAGCGTAAATGTAAGTGCTTTTTATGCAGCATTCGATGACTTTATTGAAACCGCCGTAGTGGGTGTTGAGCCAACGTTTATTCCTGGCGTAAACAAAACCTTGTATCAATATCAAAATATTAGCGAAACACAAATAAGCGGTGTAGAAGCAGGGATTGCCGTGTATGTTGCTGAAAATCTACTGCTTGAGGCAAACGTAGCCTACGTTGATGGTAAAAACAAAGAAACCGATCAGCCACTTACCAGCATTAGCCCGTTAAACGGCTCAGTATTGTTAAGTACAGAACAGGGTAATATTAACTGGACCGCTGCATGGCGTTTAGCTAAATCGCAATCGGATGTAGTACTTGATACAAACGGCGATAAAACCACACAAGGGCATGGCTACGGTATTGTTGATTTATACGCAAATTACGAGTGGCAAGCATGGCAGTTTAATGTAGGCGTACTTAACTTGCTCGATAAAGAATATGTGCCTTTTGAGCTAATTGCAGGCCAGTCGCAAAGTGCTGATTTTAGCCAATACAGCCAACCTGGGCGTAACTTTTCAGCAAGGGTAAGCTATCAGTTTTAATTAGGGCTAAACAAATGGCAATAAGCGCTGCATGGGAATGCAGCGTTTACTTGTCACATATTTACTCAAGTTAAATTACTTAATGGTAGTTATATTCAAGAAAATTTGTACACACTTAACGAGTCATAGCTTGATTTATACCAAACTGCATAAATCTTTGATCAATTTAACGAATTAAATTGCACTATAACGTCGTTAAAAATTTTTTATTTAGAACAACTAGATACAAAAATTTTTGCCTAGTTCTAGCGTAATTTTTTTAACGTTAAATAGACCTCATATATAAGCAGATTGGTATTACTTTGTACTTTATTAGTTATTAGCTTTTCAACTTATAGCAGGTTTTTAAAGGTTAGCTTGTGAGTAAAAATTGGCTTGGCATTAGCGTATTTACCAAATTTTGTTATTGACGATTTAGGGTTACAAAATTAACTGTAAAGGGGGTTAACAGTCACTACAGTGAGGATATTGTAATGATTTATAAGCCATCAAAAGCAGATGGCTGGCTTAATAAACTCATGTATTCTCTGTAAAGTATTTATCAATTTAAGGTAATACTGGGTAGTACTCAACGAAGCTGCACTTAGCTAATATCGGCCACTACGCACTGGTTACGGCCATGCTCTTTAGCATGGTATAGCGCTTTATCGGCACATTTATATACTTGGGCAATATCAGCACTATGCTCAGGCCAAGTTGCAATACCTATAGAGATAGTGATGTTGCCAATAGTGTCCATCTCTGTTGATTCTACTGTTTTACGTAAGCGCTCTGCAATTTTAAGAGCGCTTTGGCTGTCTTCATTAGGTAACACAAGGACAAACTCTTCACCGCCGATTCTCGATACTATGTCGTCTCTTCTTGATAGTTTTTTAATTATATTGGTTAGCGAAACTAAAGTTTCGTCGCCTTTGTCATGCCCAAAAGTATCGTTAACACGCTTAAAAAAGTCGATATCAATTTCTAATATAGCGAACGGGGTTTGCTTTAGCATAAGTTGGTTAAGTAAGCCGTTTAAGCTTCTTCTGTTATGCGTATCTGTTAAGGGATCTGTTTGGGAATCATGGCGTAGCACACCTATTTGAGCTTGTAATAAAGTAACTTCTCTTAACATAGCTAACTTTAGTTTTTGACTTTCGAAATACCACGACTTCACATTTTTAAGCTTTTCTAAGCTTGAAGGATCGTCGAGTGTATTTGCGTTATCGGCTAAGCGTTTTAGTGGCCTTGCTATAAAGTGTGCAAATAAACCAATAAAAATAAACGTAACTAATGCCATAGGTATCGTTTGTTTAACCACTTCAATAGTTAATGTATCAAGAGAGGAGAGCGTTGATTTTAATGGTCTTTGCGCCACTATTCCCCAATTAGATAAAGTAACGGGTGCATAGCCTGCGAGCATTGGCTTATTTAAGCTATTAATAACGGTTGAAGTACCCATTTCGCCATTTGTTACTGCATTAATCACACTATTATTAGTAACAACATTGCCGATTCTTAACGGTTCTGGGTGATATAAAATGCGTTTATTTGAGCTAACAACATAAAGGTATGAGCCACCCTTATAGTAATGCTGATCTAGAAGTTCATTTAAAATATTTTTCTCTTTTAAATAAAGAGAGCCTCCAATATAACCTAAATACTTACCTTCAAAATCAAACAACGGGTGCGATATAAAAACAATTAAATTATTAGCTGCCGATAAATAAGGCTCACTAATTAATGGGCGTTTTTCTTTTAACGCCTCTATTGCACCAGGTGATTGTATTTGTTGGCCTATTATACTTTCTAAACGAGGTGACGTAGCAGCAACTACGCCATGTAAATTAATAACAACAGAGTTAAAACTATCAGTTTGCTGATTTAAACGAATAGCTTCATCGTTTAATAATTTGGAGTTATTTGGTGATTGTTCAATAGTTTTAGCTGAGTATTCAAGCTGCTGAAGCGCAGACTTTAAAAAGTTATCAGTAGCAGAGGCTAGTTTTTGAGCATAGGCTAAATTACTTTTTAGCGTATATGATGTTAACTGCTCTTTTTGAACCTGATAGGTAGAATAAAAACTCCCTACCAATGTGCTCAGTGCTGCAGAGAGTGCGAGTAGCAATATAAGAAATCTTAAATTTAAAGCAGGTAATAATTTATATAGCAAAGCTTGCATCCCAAAGCACAATATTCAGCGCGTATTATACGAAGCTAATTATTATACCCATTTAAGTGTTTTTAGTTAAGATGGTTTGTTTGATTCTGTGACTAAGCGCTATGCTATGGAGTGATAAATAATATATTCCAGCATTGCATTTTTATCCTCAAATCAGTAAAACTCAATATGACTTAGTGGCGCCGAGGTTGTTTATTAAACTTTGATATATAGGTTGTTAACGGTGTATAAAAAGTCAATGAAACCAATAAATCAATGTGTATAGCCATCAAAAAGTTAATATGAGGTCATGACTAAAAACACCAAACTAAGTACATAAAAAGGCCAGAAGCAAAAGCGACTGGCCTTTCATTAAAACCGTCATGTGTTTAAAGACGGTATGTTATTTAAACTTATTTACTAACTGTTTTACGGCGTCTGTTAAACCATACTAATGGAGTAAGTAATAAAGCAATAAAGCCAAAGCTACCACCACTACTAGATTTGGTTTCTGTCACAGGTGTTATTTCAGCAGCTTCGTTCTTAACCATTACAGTGCTTTGCTGAGTAACCGTGGTTACTCCATCGCTCACTGCAACTTCAAATACAAGCTCTTCGTCTGCAGTAATTGCTGCAGGTGTAAAGCTTAAAGTTGCTGTATCAGCACCAGAAAGGGTCGCAGTACTACCACTAACTTGAGTCCAAGTATAAGTTAGTGTTTGACCATTACGATCGGTAGCTGTTGCAGTAATTGTTCCTGTAGCAGATTCAGTGATTTCCGCCGCGCTTTCGACTAAAACAAGTGGAGCTGCGTTATCACATGCCAGTGAATCACCCGCTACAAGCTCTGAAAATACAGGAGATAGCACGTTAGACATAGTTAGGTTATCAATCCACCAACCTAAGTCAGCTACAGCGCCATCTGATGAAATTCTAAAGCGTACTTTTACTAAGTTACCATTTAGTGAATCACCAAAGTTGATGGTTTCATAATTACCATATGTGCCGCTATCTTGAATGTTATTACCTGTAAAGGTTTCACGCTCTTGAAGCTCTTGCGAATCGTTTTCGGTTAGAACAGCGTCATAGCCAACATCAAATGTGCCGCCAATTTCAGTAGCATCAACCCAGTCACCACCATTAACACTAACTTCTACAACACCACCATCCCAGTCTTGCTCGATACTATAGAAATGCCAAAACGAAATTTCAAAGTCGCCTGAGTAGCCAACTTCAAACGCCTTACTTTCTACAGCTACATCTGATTGGAAGTCATTATTTAGAAGACGCATCGCTTGTGTGCCTAGTTCAAACCCGCCTTGTTCAAAGAATATAATATTACTACTGTTATCCATAACCTGAGTGCCAATGGCTAAATCAGCACCAAACATTACGTTTTCTTTTAAGTCAAATAGTGACGAACTTGCTACTTCCATATCATCTGTAACTACAGCCCCAACAGGCGCTTTTGATTCAAAGCCTATATTTACTTCAAACGTAAGTGTTTGATCAAGTGCTTCAACGATGTCATCGTCCGTTTCAATCTCAGGGAATGTAACTTCAATTTCTAATGTTTCAGCGGTACCGGCTTCATTCAAAGTAACTTTGATATCGTTACTTGTTATTGCTTCATATGGTTGAACTTCACCAAATGTAAGTAAGCCATCATTCTCAAATGTTACATCGTGATCGCTTATAACTGTCAGTTGTGCTGTTGTACCACTAAGCACTTCACTACCACGGTTAGTAATTGTTACGCTAACAGTGCTTGTTTCACCTTTATCTAAAATATTATCGTTAGTACAAAAGCCAAGTTCTGTACCGTTGTACATATTGTTTAAGTCAGCACTTGCAAATGCATAGCTAGATAGCTGTGTTTTATCTGATTCAACTACGCCTGTAAGGTCATTACTGAAACGATCTGGCGATACTGCGCCAAGGCCCATACCACGTTTAGCGAATGCGCCTACCATTAACTTGTAATCAGCAGGGTCTACTGCATAGGCAGCAGCTAAAATAGCATCACGCGCTTCAGTGTACGTTGGAGCTATAGGTGTTAATTTATAACCCGCAACTAAGTAATCTGCCATTCGAGTTTGTGCTTCATTAAAGCCATGCTCGTTAATAAGCGCTACGTAGTTCTCCCACAAGACAGTAGCCCAAATTTCGCCGGCAGCATGAGGAGAAGCAACGCTTGTTGGTGAAATACCAATATCAGCGCCTGCATCTTCAGTAATATGTCGGAACGACAATGCATTTACATCGGTATCAGTTGAATAAGGAACGCGACGAATACCGAAGTAGAAGTCTTCTACAAATGTGCCACTACCATATGCTTTTTGGAACTTATCATTACCTGTAATATTAATATCGTCTTCTTTAGCGATAAACATTAATGAGTGGAAATCTCCCCAACCTTCGCCCATTGCGCGGCCTTGGAAGTTAATAAGGCCTGATGAATTACCGACTAAGCGGTTACTGATGTAGTGACCCCATTCGTGAGCAATAATACCGTTATCAAACGTACCATCTTTTAATGTTGCTTTGGTAAACATGTTTACAGTAACAGCTTCACTAGCATCAATTAGGTCATACATTGCATGACCATCGGCGTAATTTAAACCCATATTTGGAATAGTTACAGTATCGTCTTCACCGCCCATTGGTGCTGGTTCAGCCGTATCTGGGTCATTATTAACAACGATAGTTGCTATTGCACCTGCATCTTGTGCATTTTTTACTTTAATTGTAAAAGAGCATGAGCCACGGTCTACAATTGCAATTTTACCTGCTAGTTCAGCCGCATTTATAGCTGGCTCACAACCATCATTAATACTTGTTGAATCTACTGTATTTCCATCATCTAAACGAACAACTTCTGCAACCACATCACTAAATTGGTATTTACCAAAGCCTGATTCTTTTGTTGAAGCTAAAAGGCCTAAAGAGTCATGTGAAGTTACTGTAATACCAAAATCTACACCAACAACGGCATCTTTACTGTTGTACAAGTACATTTGCATACGTGGGCTAGCACCATCAGCTGGTGTAGACATATTTGCGTTATTACGACCTGAGTTATCTTGAGCCTGTGCTTCAATCGGGTCTCCTTCTACGCCGCCACGATCAAAGTTAGATACCTGAGCTACATTTGATGTTTCATCAAAACCATGGTCATAGAAGAAATCATGTAAAAAGTTATTCATATAAAACAAGTTAACAATAGCCGCTTTACGGTTTGCGAAACTATTTGCAACTTCATCTACTTTATAAGGGTAGTCAAATGTAAAGTCTGCTGTTGTTTCAGCGGTAAAGTCACCTTCACTAAAGTCTTGAGGTGCAACCACATCTGCGTAAGCAAATACGTTATTACCTGATGTTGTCGTAGCATCATCAGCTAACCATGGGTCCATTGTGCTTAGTTTGCTGTAGTAAGATAGAGATACCATTGGCGCATCTAAAATCTCAGTCTCGTCTACTTGTCCTGGGCCATCTGCAGGGATTACATCACCGTGCGGGCTTTCCATAGGGTAACCATCTTGGTTAGCATAAACACGGTAATTAAAGTCAGCCGCATGAGATTTCAAATCTTTCGAAAAATATACTTTGCTGTTATTCGAACCTACCACATAGCTAAAGTAGTCACTTTCTAAAGAACCAACATCTGCTACCTCTACTTCAATGTAGTAAGCTGATTTAAGCTCGCCAGCAACTTCAAAAAAGACTTCTTTAGCACGTGGCGTGCCCAAAACAGTTTTAGCATCGTCTAGTGATTTAGCTTCATACGTTGCATATCCACCTTTGCTACCAATTTTACGAAGTGAAACATTTATACCCGCGACTTCATTAAATGCTTTTTTTATACTTTGCTCTGCATTAGCAAAGCCTGTTAATGCAGCAAGTTTATTTTTAGGTGAAGAAGTGTCAGCAAAGTAGCCCGAGCTTGCAACTAAGTTATGCTCTTTATCCATCAACAAGTTATATTCGCGGTTAAAAACATCAATGCCATTTATTTGTTGTTTGTATTTGGCGCTGATAGACCCACGTTTTTGCTCTGATAAATTAACCATTACAGCAGAAGATGCAGTTGCTTTGCTGTTACTGATCCCAGTTAAAGATTCCATGTAAAAGTCAGCTGCATATTGATTACGGGTATCTGCGGCTATTAAAGCCAGATCCGGTTTACGCTGACCAATTGCTTGCCATAAAAATGTAGCTTTACCCATTTGCGAATCGTAAATTGATTTTTGTCCTGAGACAGTTGCGCGCTCAGCTAAGGCTTGCTGTTTTTGTATGTTTAAAGAAGCTGATTGGGTCGCTGTGTTGCTTGCACTAACATCGAAAAAACGAGTTTGTTCAGCTGCGGTTATATTACCAGAAGTTAGCGTAGCCGTTATAACTGCTGCGATTGTTGTTAATTTAAATTGAGACATGTTTCCACCTATTAATGTTCATTATTATTACAGATAACATGTTTTTATTTGAGTGCTTTCTGTAAATGAAGTGTTACAATAATTAATATACATGTTTTATTGTGTCTTAAAAGCATTTAATTTAAATAAAGGTAAACAAAGGTAAACGAATGAAAAAAACAATTATATCTGCTCTATCATTGATTACAGTCGTGCTTTTAAGTGCATGTAATCACGAAACACAATTAGAGAATAAAACTGAAAAACTTCAGCCCAAAAAAAATGAAACTATGAAGGTTAGCAAAGAGGGTACATCACAAAATAAGGGGGCTGATAACATAGAAAAATATATGTCTGAAGAAAAACTCAATAGCATAAACTCATCGGGAGATAAGCTTACTTTTAAATCTGATAAATTATTTAAAGGGGGTATTATTTATAATCAAAACCTTAAACAGAATGGGGTTGTTACAGGTACATTAACGGTCACATTAAGCACAAATAAAATACCAAGCAATTTATTTGAAGGTTATAAAGTAAAAAAACTAACGACTCATAATTATATGTTACTAATCGAAAAAAATATCGATATAGTAACACTAACTAAAAAACTAAAAAATCACGAAGCTATTGAAAATATAGAAATATCTGTAGATTACTCACCTATAGAAACTCATTATTAATCAGTGTAATGACAAGAAAACGCCTACTTTCACTAGGGCGTGTTGATCTTTGTGGGTTGAAAATTGTTCAATCTAGGGGCTGTTTTATCGCGGTGTAAGGTTTGTAACCTAATGCTCTTCTGCCTAAAAAATAAATAGCCTGCTAGAAATTCAACCTCGAAAGGTAAATAGGCCCTAGTATCAGATACCAATAAATAGCTGATCTATTTTACTTGCTAAAACAACCCATTTATTTGTTGTAAATTTCGCAAAGGGAACAACCATTTACATCAATTTACGCCTAGAACTGAATTATTTTTTCGGCGTAAAATTTAGAACACATACTTAATGGAATTGGTATTAGATCGCAATCGCTTTTAAAGTTGAATTTTTAAAGTTAAAAGTATTTTAATAAAGGTGCCTGATTCGTAATCTAGGTAACTCAATTAGACCCTCAGTCTCACTAAGTTTATGAAAGCAAAGGTTACGTAAAAAATTCATATAATGTTATAGCTTATTTATGGACAGTAACGTCATTTCAGAAGCTTTATCTAGCCTAATAAAACATGCTAATAATTTAAGTACAAGAGATAAATATAATCCAATTTTAAAGCCTCTTAAAAACCAATTAAGGTAGATGAAAAAATTTATAAAACTGTTATCACTCCCGCTACTGAATGATGTTTTAAGAATGCACAATAGTATTAAATAGATAAATATCTGTGAAGCGAAGGCTATTTTGCAGTTACGTCTAAAAGTCGATAAGCTGCATGCACTTTTATACTTTATTTAGCTTTGGAGAGCGTTTTGCTAAATAAGCATGTTATATCGTCTATCGTTTTTTTATCTGGGTGTTTAATGCCGTTACAATCTTCTTTCGCTAAATCAACACTTTCTCTTGAACAGCAGCTTGGTCAAAAGTTAATACTCGACTTTCGTTACTACTGTGAGCAAGGTGCGAGTAAACAATGCCGAACGCCAATGACTAGTTTGCCAAGTGAGTTAGCAAACATAGTGACAAAGTATAATATTGGTGGGGTTATTTTATTTTCAGAAAATACTCAATCAATAGAGCAAACTATTACGCTTAATAGCCAATTGCAAACAGCTGCAAGTAAGTCTAGTAGTAAGCTGCCTTTATTTATATCAATAGATCAAGAAGGTGGACGTGTAGCACGTTTACCACGCGATGTTGCCACGTCATTTACCGGTAATATGTCCATTGGTGCAACCTATAAAAAACACGGTACAAGCTTTGCGACAAAAACAGCAACAGTAATAGCTAAAGAGTTAAATTCGCTGGGTATCAATGTAAACTACGCGCCCACAGTTGATGTAAATATGAATCCCGATAACCCTGTTATTAACGTACGTTCGTTTGGTGAAAACCCAGCACTAGTTAGTAAATTAGGCACAGCTCAAGTTGCAGGGTTTGAAAACAACGGCGTTATTACTTCGTTAAAGCACTTTCCTGGTCACGGCGATACAAACGTAGATAGCCATACAGGTTTGCCTCAAGTAAACCATGTAAAAGAAGTTATTTACGAGCAAGACTTAGCACCGTTTAAACATATTATCGCCAAGCAAAACCCAGGCATGATAATGACGGCGCATATTCAATATCCCGCGCTCGATAGCACAACGTTTGTAAGTGTTAATGGCAAAACTATGATAAAACCGGCAACAATGTCGCGCGCAATCATTACTGATATTTTACGTGGTGAGCTTAATTACCAAGGTGTTGTAGTAACAGATGCGCTTGATATGGCTGGTATTAGTAACTTTTTCACACCAATTCAAGCGGTAATTAATACGTTTGCGGCTGGGGCTGACATTGCCCTAATGCCCGTTGAAATTAGAACACCCGATGACTTTAATAAGCTCGACGACCTTATTAAAGAGCTTGTTGCAGCGGTTAAATCAAAACAACTTGATGAGCAAGAAATCGCACAATCTGCGATGCGTATTACCTCTCTTAAAAATAAATTTAGATTAAGCACTAATTTTGACCCTATTACCGCGCTTACAGAAGCTAAGCAGGTTATTGGCAGTGCAGCACATCGTAAAATAGAAGCGCAACTTGCTGTAGAGGCAATAACGCAGGTTAAAAATAATAACAGTACTTTGCCGCTTAATTTAAAAGCAGGGAGTAATGTTCATATTATTATGCCCGACACGCGTAAATGTATGGCAATGCAGCAAGCAATTGAAGCTACCAGCCAGCAAAAATACACCTATAGCTGTAGTAGCTTACAAGGGTTCGACCCTGCACTCGCAAAAACACAAATACACGCCGCTGATGTAGTTATAGCTGGCAATGCAACGCCTAATCAAAGTGCGGTAGAAATTGGCGGTATGGATGATTTAAAAGACGATCCTAATTTTGCACTTAATAATGCAGAGCAACCAAAAGCACTTGAGTCATTATTAAATATGACAAAAGAGAAAAATAAAAGCACTGTGTTTATAAGCTTAAGAGCCCCTTACGACATTGCTAAATTTGGTAATTATGCAAATGCTGTACTTGCATCTTACGCATATAATATTGATGTAGATAAAAACGATATTGTATCTGGGCCTGCTTTTACCGCCCTTGCAAAAGTGTTACTTGGTGAAGCACCTGCTAATGGCGTGCTACCTGTTACTATAAAATCGCAAAAGGCGCACTAATATGAAACTTAATTGTGATTTAGGCGAAAGCTTTGGCGCGTGGAAAATGGGGCTAGACGATGACGTAATGCCACATATTGATATGGCTAATATTGCCTGTGGATTCCACGCTGGTGATGCTGATGTAATGGCAAGTACGCTGCTGCTTGCCAAACAGCATAATGTTCAAATTGGTGCTCACCCAAGTTACCCCGATAAGCAAGGCTTTGGTAGGCGCTCAATGAATCTTAGCGAAAAAGAGCTTACAAACTGCCTGCATTATCAAATTGCAGCGGTTGAAGGTATGGCAAAAGTGCAAGGTTTAACACTTAGCTATGTTAAACCCCATGGCGCACTTTATAACGACATGATGGCTGATGAAACAATATTAAACACTGTCATGCATGCCATTGCCATCTACCCAACCCCATTAAAGCTCATGCTACTTGCAACAGCTAAAGCACAAAGCCATCAGCAACTTGCCAAAACATACCAATTAACATTAATTTTAGAAGCCTTCGCGGACCGTCAATATACCGATGCAGGACTGTTAGTATCGCGGAATATTCCTGGTAGCGTGCATAATAAATCGGCACTGATTGCGCAAGTAAAACAATTGTTAACTACAGGCTGTGTAACAACTCAATCGGGAAAGGTATTACCTTTACATGCTGATAGTTTATGTGTGCATAGCGATAACGAAGCAAGCATTGCCCTTATTCAGGAGATCAAAGCTCTGTGCCAAACTCGTTAAACACTCAAAAACTAAGTAACCTGACTCTGGTTAAGAGATTTACTGCGTATTGAACCATGGTGATATTTAACTTTATTTTCTCTAGCCAGAGATTCTCAGTGAAAAAAAGACGAATTTACGCGTCAATAGCAGGCCTATTGCAAGTAAATTCAACGCAGTTAGCGCTGAAAATAGCTGCTCGATATAGATTTATTATCCAGAGTTCAGGTTAATTAATCATGCATATTGTACATTACGCAATGAGCTTAAGCTCAGCACAGGTCATAAACTTTACTTTATTTATTATATTTTTAACGTACCATTAAAGTGCTACTCTTAATTTTAGGAAAAATGCAAATAGCATATGGAACTTTCCCCTTATACTCAGTTTACACCCTACCTTAGCCACAGCACTTTTTGTTGTAAATTTGATAGTAACCACTTTATTGATAGTGACTTTTCGAGTTATCAGATTTTTTCACCGCTGCAACTTCAAAAAGCAGTCACAAAACGAAAGGCCGAGTATTTGGCTGGCCGATTTTGTGCGAAAAAAGTACTAAACGCACTCGGTATTTCCTCTTTTGATATTCTTTCTGGCAATGATCGCGCGCCGATATGGCCTGATAAAGTTATCGCTAGTATTACCCATACTCAAGGGATTGCAATGGCAATGGCCTCTCAGCGCACAGATATCGCTGGCATTGGTATTGATATCGAACAGCTAATGAGCGCAAAACAAGAGCGAGAGCTACAAGAACAAATTTTGCACCCTAATGACTATCCTCAGTTTAGATTGTTCGCAGAGCAGGTATCACACCCGTTAACCATTATCTTCTCAGCAAAAGAAAGTATTTTTAAAGCTTTGTACGCAAGTGTGAAACAATTTTTTGGCTTTGAAGCGGCTACGCTCATTGCCTTTAATGAACAACAACTGCAATTTAAAATAACCCAAGCACTTTCACCGCAAGTGCCTAAAGACACTTACTTAACCGTATTTTACCAATGTGACAAAAATATAGTGCTCACAGAGTGCGAATTCAAAAATTCCTAGTTATACCAACCTGCATAAACCTTTGAGCAATTTAACGAATTAAATTGCACTATACGTCGTTAAAATTTTTATTTGAAACAAATAGATAAAAAATTTGTCTAGGACCTGTTTATCTTTCGAGGTTAAATTTCAGCCGTATGCTTGGTATTTAGGCAAGGCTGAGCTTATGTAGTGTGGTTATTCCCCATAAATAGGCGATAACGTTGAATAAATGCCAAATATGCGCTGCCAGTAGGGTAACGCAGGAGCCGTTACCAAGCTCACTAGATTACAAACCTCACGCCGCGATTAAATCGCCCTAGATTGAAATAACAGCCAAACCACCTCTCTACTGATTAACAATTAAGTTAAAAATACAACATTAATTAACTTTATTGTTGTATTTTAATACAATTGAATATAGTATTGAAAACAATTATCATTTACATTTGCAGAAAGGAATACCTGTGAAATTTAAGGATGTTTTAATCCCCCTAGCAGCACTTACATCTACTACAGCTTTAGCTAATTCTGATAACGATGACGCAGTGGATCAAATGACCGTTATTGAAGTTACTGGAGAGTTATTATCAAGAAGTCTACTACAAAGTGGTAATAGCGTTGTTGTTTTCGATAGTAAAGAACTTGAAAGCCGCCCCGAATTAAGAACAGTAAGAGACGTACTAAGCGAAATTCCAAACATCACAATGGTCACTGGTACTGGTAAAGCTCCAACAGTAAGGGGTATTGATGGTACTGGAGCCGCAGAAAACGCGAATGCATTTTTTGCAGGCAGCAGAGCACGCTTAAACTGGCAAATTGATGGTCGTTCAGCTACTTATAACGAAATAGTTTTTGGCGATTTAGGTATTTGGGACCTTGAACAAATTGAAGTTCTCAGAGGGCCACAAAGTACTTTAGCTGGGCGTAATGCAATAGCAGGTACAATACGCGTAGAAACACAAGATCCGACGTTTGAACAAGAGTTCACAATTCGTGCTGAAGGCGGGAATTTAGACCAAAAACGACTTTCAGCTATTTATAATCAACCTCTTTCTGAGCAGTTTTCCTTACGAATTGCAGCAGATCAATTTGAACGTAGTTCATCTGTTGATTATGAATCTTACCCTGGTGTTAAAGACCCAGCTGACATGGAAGGCCGTGCAATTAGAGGGAAATTACTTTATGAGGGCGATGACAAATACGGTACACGCGTTGTTGTCACACTAACCGATAACAAATACAGTGGTCCAAATAGTGAAATCATTGATTATCCATTTGATCAGCGTCGTTCTAACTTTCCGCAACAACCCGTTCATGTTACGCATACTAAAAGCTTAGGCATTGAATACAGCGCATCATTAACTCAACAACTACAGTTAGAGGTAACGGCTTCAGCAACAGACTTTAATTTTGAACGTAAATCTACGCCAGATGGTTCTAAAGCGAATATTGATAACAAAGAGTTTGTGATAGAACCTCGTTTACGCTATCAAGGTGATAACGGCGAACAATGGGTTATTGGTAGTCGCTACTACACTTCAAAACAAGATGATTGGATCCAATTCATTGTAAAACAAAGCTTTACTGATGATTCAGATAATTTTGCAATTTACTCTGAGGGTGCCCTCCCATTTAGTGACAAATTTGAGCTAACGGCAGGTTTACGCTACGAAAAAGAAAATCGCAAACGTGAAGGCGGTGATCCTGATAGAGCGATTGCAAAAATAGAATCTGATAACGACTACAGTGCCTTATTACCTAAGCTTGGGCTCAGCTACCAAGTAAGTGATACGCATATTGTCGGTTTACAATTATCTCGCGGGTATAATGCAGGCGGCGGCGGCATTTCCTTTGGCGCACCAATTGTTAACTATGAATATGATGAAGAGTACGTAAACTCTTTAGAAATCTATGGTCGTCAGCAATGGGCTAATAACAGTATAAGCACATCTCAAAACCTGTTTTATTCGCAATATACAGACATGCAACTACCTTTTGATTTAACACCTGAAAACTCACGTGATGAAGCTTATGTAGTTAGAAATGCAGACGAAGTAACTACTATTGGTTTTGAATTTAATGCCGATTGGCAGATTAATGATCAGTTCAATCTTTATGGTGGTTTTGCACTGTTAGATTCTGAGATCACTGATTATCCAAACTCAGGCCTAGAAGGGAACTCATTACTTACGGTTCCTTCTGCTTCTATGAAATTAGGGATCACATGGCAATCAAATAATTGGGTTGTTAACGTTAGTGGCCAGTACACTGATGGCTGGTATACCAGTATTTCAAACGATGAAGGCGGTAAAACAGACGCTTTTGCGACCTTTGATACAAGTTTGAACTACGTTATCTCTGAGCAAGCTAAAGTGTATCTTTCAGTACGTAATATTTTTGATGAAGATGCTCCTGTTGCATTGTATCCAGGTACAGCACCTGCTGATAGCAATGAACCTGATACTAACTTTGATACAGCAGTATTGACCCAACCAAGAACTATTAGTGCGGGCATACAGTATACATTCTAATCAATCAGATTTTTCCACAGCAAAGCTAAATCATTTGCCGTGGAAAAATCTATAAAATCAATAACAAAGGTTATTAAGTATGACAACAATTAAATACGATAGCAGCCTCTGGCCATTAGCTGTAACAGTAGCAAAGGGGGAGTGCACGCTAGCAATGCACTTAGACTCTTTAATATCATGGGATCGTTGGTTTGATAGAGCTGAAGCATTTATTGTAGTGCGTGTTTATACAGATGAAGCATCCTTACAACACCCTAAAGGGGCGGGTCCTGCAACACAAGAATGGCTTAAAAATGGTGCGGCAGAGAAAATGCTACAACTTGTTCAAGCGATGCTTATCGTTGTTCCTGAGGAGCAATATCAAAAATTGCAGAATATGAGCGTTCAAAAAGCCTTTGGTATACCTGGAGCCGTATTTAAATCACTTGATGATGCTGCAACATGGCTGCAGGCATCAACCAAAGAGATAGCGATACCTGAAAATATTGAATTACAAGATGTAGCTACACTTGTCCACTCTCATTGCGGTAATACCAATTAGCTTAATTAAGTGATCTATTTTGAGGTAAGCAAATCGTGTTGATAACAAGGCAACAAAGAGTTAATCGTCCCTCAAAGGGAAGCGCATGTTTGCTCTTTATGCTGCGTTATCGCTTATTTATGGGGAATAACCACACTACATAGGCTCTGCCTTGCCTAAAAACCAAACAGGCCGCTGTAAATTCAACATGCCCTAGTTATACCAATTCCAATAAATAGCTGATCTATTTTACTTGCTAAAACAACCCATTTCTTTGTTGTAAATTTCGTAAAGGGAACAACCATTTACATCAATTTACGCCTAGAACTGAATTATTTTTTTTGCGTAAAATTTAGATCACATACTTAATGGAATTGGTATTACCCCTTTATAAAAACACTCAATAATATGTAATCGATACAACTTAAAATCATATATTTGTGAGTGTTTTTTCCGCCACCATAATGTGGGGAAGTACATCTTCAATATCTGTTTGCAGCTTTGCATTAATATTATAAACATTACTTAAATAGCGCTGTGTTAGTACTTCTTCAGGCGAGCCATGAGCAACAACTTTTCCTTTATCAAGCATGTAAATTCGATCTGCAAAGCTCGCAGCAAGTGATAAATCATGAAGAACAGCAACAACTCCCGCGCCTTGTTTTGCGGTTGTAACGGCTTGGTTCATGACTTCATATTGATGATATAAATCTAAGCTAGCAGTTGGCTCATCAATTAATAAATAAGCATTTTTTTGCTGAGTTAAACTTGGCTGTAATTGGCACAATACACGAGCTAATTGAGTACGTTGCTTTTCACCACCAGAAAGCTGAGTAAAGCATTGCTGTGCTAGGTGAGTAATCCCTACGGCTTTCATTGCATCATTAGAGAACTGTTTCAAGGTAGCCTGCGTGCACTGTTCTTGATGACTAAAATGCGCCATATCAACAACTTCATTAACGGTGAAAGGAAAATCTAACTCGTAGCTCTGGGTTAATACCGCCCTTAATTTAGCAAGCTCTAGCAAACTATACTCATTTAACTCTCGTTGATTAATATTTACAGTTCCGCCACTTAACGGTAAATCTCCTGATAATGCTTTCATTAATGATGATTTACCTGCGCCATTGGGACCAATGATAACTACAATTTCATTTGGTTTTACATAAAAATCAATATTATCCAGCAACGTTTTATGTTTAATTTTTACGCTAAGTTGGTTGCCAATTAACATAGTTCACTTTGCTCCTTGGTAAGTTTTTAACAGCATAATCAAAAAGAATGGACCGCCAATAGCACTGGTTATTAGACCAATGGGGACTTCTGCTGGTAGCATTATGGTACGGGCAAATAAATCAGCAAGGCTAAGCATTAATGCTCCCCCTAACATACAAGCTGGTAATAAATAACGGTGATCTGGGCCTAATATTAAGCGCATAATATGCGGTACTATTAAGCCGACAAAACTAATAACGCCCGTAATTGCGACGGCTGCTGCTGTGCAAAGTGCCGTATATATAAAAACCTGCTTTTTCAATTTAGTCACATTAATGCCGACATGCTTCGCTTGAGCCTCTCCTAATAAATACACGTTAAGAGGTTTAGATAAACGTAATAAACCAATACAACAACCAATAATAATACCGAGTGTTGGCATTATCATCGCAAGGTGATTTCCCGCCAAAGAGCCCATACTCCAAAATGTTAAATCACGCAATTGTTGCTCATTACTTACCAGTGTTAAGATACCGATAATAGCGTTTACAATCGCATTTACGGCAATCCCTGCCAGTAGTAGGCTAACAATAGTAAAACGCCCATTTTGCGCGCCCAACCGATAGATAAACATGCATACCGCAATACAACTCAAAAATGCCCCTACAGGCACCGCATAGTAGCCTAAGTTGTCGCTAAAATTAGCAAACAAGCTTGTTCCTAATACAATAGTTGCTACTGCACCTAACGCTGCACCACTGGCAATGCCAATCAAGCCAGGATCTGCTAATGGATTTCTAAATAAAGCTTGCATTGCAGCACCGCAGGTTGCTAAACCAGCTCCAACAACCATCGAAAGTAGAATACGAGGAAGGCGGATCTGCCAAATTATAGCGTGCTTAAGCTGATCATCTACCGGCTGGGTTAGCATAAGCATCGTCTCGCGCAGCGTTATCACAACCCCTCCCTGACTTAGGGCAATAAAAAATACTAATATACAAATAATAAACAAAACAGGAATAGATAAAACCCGTATCCGTTGTTGCGCTAATAACCTATTTCCTAACGCCAGCATAGCTATCGCTCGTCCTGTTGTTTTGTGCTGTTTTCAGCTAATTTTAAAAATCTATATTGATAGCCATCCGGCAAGCGTGTTTTAGGATAAAATGCATGCGCTAGTTCTACCGCTGCTTGAGGCGTTCTAGGGCCCATACTTAACAAATAGAGCGCATCAAAATTGTAAATACGTCCATTTTTTATCGCATTTGAATATTTAAAAACAGATAATATTTCAGCGCTTGGTTGCTGATCATTGGCGCCAATTCCCATACTAATAATCACATCAGGATTTAGTGCTAATGCGGCCTCGCTTGAAATCGTCTGCCAGTTAACCATTGTTTGAGCCATCATATTCACTCCACCTGCAATAGTTACCAACTCATCAGCAGTTGTCTCTGCCCCTGCAACCATAAGTTGACTACTGCGGATAACCAAAACCTTAGGTTTAGTACTTGTTTGCTCTAAAATATATGACAAGGCCTTGCGGTCCGCTTGCAAAGAGTCTGCGAGCATATTGCCCTTACTCACAACATTTAATTGTTTGGCTATTTGCTCTATTTTATTTTCAATACGCCAAAAGTTGTCGTTTTCATGCAAGATAACCAAGTTAGCGCCAGTGAGCTTTAATTGCTCAACCATTTTTTTAGGACCAATATCTGATTCAGCGAGGATAAGATCTGGATTTAATGACAACACACCTTCAACGCTTATTTTGCGAACATAGCCAATTTGTGGCTTCTGAGTTGCAGCGGCTGGATAAACACTGGTGCTATCAACGCCAACAATGCGTTGTTGTTCACCAAGGGCGTAAATAACTTCTGTTATTGAGCCCCCTGCAACCACTATTCGCTGTGGGTTAAGAGGCTGCGGACTTGCATGTACATAGCTATTAGCAAGTAAAATAACAAACGGAATAAATAAAATAGATGAGAGTTTCATGATGTTAAACTTAAATTACAAATAAAAACAATAACAGTTTTCATTTGTAACTAGTAGCTTTTATTATGATTGTTTTAATGCCCTATAAAATTTAGTTTAACCTCTTAGGTAATAAGGTATGTGAGCTTTCGGAGTTAAATGATTTCAATTTAAAGGCTATTTAATCACGGCGTGAAATGTGTAACCAAGTCACCTCATACGGCCCGCATTACTCTAATGGCTGTATCCTTGTAAGAATAAGTAAAATACTGGGTAACAAAAGGGTTTCATCACCAAGTCAAACCTAAATAGCAGCGAGTGTCATCCATATTTTTCATCGCCTACTTATGGTAAATAATCACACCACATAGGCGCTACCTTGCCAAAAAACCAAACACTCTGCTGCAAACTCAACCTCGAGAAATAAACAAGCCCTTATTAAATTAAAATTTATTTCCCCCTGTTTATTTAACCTGAACTCTGGATAATAAATCTATCTCGAGCAGCTATTTTCAGCGCTAACTGCGTTGAAAATCTCTGGCTAGAGAAAATAAATTTAAAAATCAACATGATTCAATATGTTAGTAAACCTCTTAACCAGAGTTCAGGTTACTTAGTAACTTTTTAAACACCGTAAAGTAGATATTTGTTAAATTGCCAAGCTCACTAATATGAACTCGTTCATTTTCTTGATGGATAGTGCCGTTAGTTAAACCAAGTTCAACTACTTGCGGACAAATATCGCTAAAAAAACGGCCATCAGAAGTTCCTCCTGCAGTTGAGGTTTGAGGAAGCAAACCAGTACATTGATTAATGGCTGTTTTGCACTCTTTTATTAGCGAAAGTTTATTTTTACTATTCTCTGCAGAGTGATAAGGGTTGCAAGCATGCGATGTTGTTAGTGAGAAATCATTAGTAGTTCGCATTACAATATGAGTGACTAAATGAATTAGATCATCTTCACTGTAAGCCGTGGTATAACGAATATTTAAATTAATTATTACAGTATCAGGAATGACATTATCACTGCACAGGCCTGAGTCGATATGAGTGACTTGCATTGTTGTACCAAGCTGATTGCTATCTCTATTATCCCAATCAAATTTCATTAAATCTTTTACAATGCTACAGGCATGATGGATAGCATTAATGCCTTGAGTCGGATAAGCAACGTGCGCACTTTTTCCATTAACTTGAATGGCAAAACTCAACGCCCCTCTGCGTCCAATTTTTAGCATATCACCGCACTGCTTTATTGATGTCGGTTCTCCAACAATACAATAATCCAAGTCCTGTTTTGCATCTTTAAAGTGTTTTACAATTTCACATGAGCCGAATAAAGCATCGCCCTCTTCATCGCTGGTAATTAAAAACCATAGTCGCCCAACAAAGCGCCCTTCAAGTACTAGCATCTCAGCTGCAACTAAGGCTGCGGCAATACCGCCTTTCATATCTGCGATGCCTCGACCGATCAAGTAATCATTTTTAATTTCACCTGCAAAAGGTGGGGCTTGCCATTTATTAAGATTACCTGTGGGCACAACATCCGTGTGCCCACAAAAACCTAAATCGGGTCCATCACCATTAGATATAACAGCAATTAGATTACTCACCCCATGACTTTCAAATGTATCGACTTTTGCTCCCAGCATTGATAACTTTTTTGCAATCCATGCTTGGCAACCTGCGTCATCAGGTGTTACCGATTCAAATTGCAGTAATTCACGTGCATACTCAATTACTCGACTTTGGTATTCGCTCTTTAACTCAGCCGTTAAAGTAAATTGTTCATCGATGATAAGGCTCACCTCATAATTAAATAAAGGGTATTAAGGTAGTTTGTTTCATCAACAAGTTAAACAACAAACTCCCAGTAATAACTAATACTTTAAACGCACTATCAACTCACTATTAGCCACATTCATCGCATTTCTTGAAAATAGCAGTGTTAAACATTCATCAATAAACTGATCAACATCATCACCGAGTACAACAGTTTGAGCTGCAAAAGCGGCAGCTCGTAATGCATTTTTTAGACTTTCGGGGTTTTCCCCTCCTGCAACATTGATATTCTCGCGAATAGAAACCACTTCAAATCCTTTGTGTAAAAAAAATGCTGAAACATCTTCAAGAGAATGTTGAAACATAGCTAAAGGGGCATCTTTCAATCTGTCCTTCCATTTGGGACTCATAAATACTTCCTGTAATGTATCCCTTAATAAAAATCCCTCTGTGTTTGGCTGACTGCAGCTCCACTGTATAGCAATACATCCACCTGGTTTTACCGCTGCTGCCATTTGTTCAAGCGTATGAGTTGCATCTTTTAGCCAATGAAGCATCCAAAAACTAGTCACCAAATCATATATATTTGGCTTTAATACTAATTGCTTCGCATCACACACATTCGCATTAACAGGCAAATCATTACATCGCTCAATAGTTTTACTTATCATTGATTTTGAAACATCAGTAGCGTCAACACTCCACCCCCTATGCGCAAGTTCAGCAGCTAAGCGACCACTACCACAACCAATGTCAGCAGCAAGGCCAGCAATATTATTTTTATATAAATCTGTTTTTTTAAGTGCCTGTAAGGCCTCTAGAAATTGGCCATCATTAGCTTGCTCATATTCATCAGCCAGCCATTGTGGTGCATCTTCTAATGGTAGTTGTGTATCATTTATTTGAGTCATATTGTTTGTATTCCTTGATTTGTTGTTTATTAAGATCAAAATTAATTTTTTCTGATAATTTTTTACGAGCAATTTTACCTATAACGGTTAATGGGATATGTTCAACATACGCCACTGTATCTGGCAACATATAGCGTGCAACACCTTGTGCCGCTAGGTATTGCCTTACGTCTTTGAGTGCTAACTTAGGCGAATTTGGGTCTTGCGAAACGATAACTGCGCATGTTCGTTCACCGAGTTGTTCGCAAGGTAGTCCCACAACAGCAACATCTTTTATGCCATGATGGCAGGCTAAATGAGCTTCTAATGTTTCAACCGAAATAGTCTCTCCACCTCGGCGAAGAACCTCTTGGATTCGGCCTTCAACAATAAGGTGACCACTGCTTAGCCGCCTTACCTGATCCCCAGTACGGTAATAACCTTCAGTAGTAAATGATTTTTGATTGGCCTGCTCGTCTTTATAATAACCACGGATTGTATATGGACCTCTAGTCAACAGCTCGCCACACTTTCCCTTTGCAACATCCTGGCCTTGTTCGTCCACCACCCTAACTTCATCCAAATCAGATAATGGACGTCCTTGAGTCTTGAGTTTTAAAACACTAGGATCTGAATTACGAGTGAAATTAAGAAGTCC
Organism: Pseudoalteromonas sp. TP27; assembly: GCF_056470645.1. Lineage (NCBI taxonomy): Bacteria > Pseudomonadati > Pseudomonadota > Gammaproteobacteria > Alteromonadales > Pseudoalteromonadaceae > Pseudoalteromonas > Pseudoalteromonas sp. TP27. Next base: position 199,989 of record NZ_JARDAK010000003.1, read on the forward strand.
TTCAGCCATGCCAAACACTTGTTGTAAATTACAATTAAGTTCATTACCGATTCTGCGAGCTGTAGCTTCATCAAGTTTAGCACCGCCAACTTGTAATAAATCAAGACAAGCCGCTGGAGGTGTTACTAATGCAGCATAATTAAGCCAAGTTTTCACTAAAGTCGGCACTAACGCTGTCACCGTAACCCCTGCTTTTTCAATATACTCAAATGCAATTTCAGGACTCGGCACTGGACACATAACTACACCTGCTCCCACTTCAATCGCACCTAAAATACCTGGGCAAGCTAATGGAAAATTATGCGCCGCTGGTAATGCAACAAGATAGCGGTCTTGTGAACTCAATTCACAAAGCTTAGCGCTGGCTTTTATATTGTAGAGGTAATCTCTATGTGTTCTTGGAATTAACTTCGGTATTCCTGTTGTACCGCCTGAGCATAATAATAAAGCCATTTCAGCAGGATCCGCTGCGAGACCAGGAAACTCAGGTGCTGTCATTTGAGCTTCAGTTTCCTTAGTAAACTCTAGTAAAGATAATATTGACGGATGCGGTTTTAAATCTAGGCCATCTACAACAACATGTTTAAGTGTTGGGACTGTATTAAGTAGCTCATTGGCAAATGCATGACAATCGAAACTAATCGATTGTTCACTAACAAACCAAGCACGTGCTTGTGTTAATTTCACAAAATGCAAAATTTCACGTTGTCCATGCCCAGGTAACGCCATAACAGGAATAACGCCTAGCTGGAGTAAAGCGAAAAAGGTTAATACAAATGCATTATTATTACCCATTTGCATCACCACTTTATCACCTCGCCCAAGACCAATACTGTGGCAATGCTCTACTATATTATTCACAACAGCGCTTATTTCTTGGCCTGTCATCTGTTGCCATTCACCAGATTGAAGGTCGGGGCCGCTGAGCAAAATAACATCAGCATATTGCTTAAGTTTTGCAGTTAACCAATTTGCAAAGTTTTCATTTCCCCACACCCCTTGCTCTTTATATTTTCTGCTTATTTCTTCTGGCCAAGCATATAACCCGGCTTCGGTAGGCACAAACTCAGTCACAGTGCCCCCTCCATTTCCAATTCAGCACTGAGTGCGTCATCATCTAAATCTAAGATTTCACAATACACTTGAGCAATTTGTAATACTTCTTCAGCATCGCTCGAGTCAGTAATTGAAGCGGCAATGCCTGCAATAGAAGGTGAACTAAATAAGCTTTTCATGTCTATCGAATTGGATCCGAAGATTTCCCTAATTTGCGCGATTAACGAACTTGCTAAAACAGAATCCCCACCCGCAGCAAATAAGTTTTGATGAATATTACTACCATCCCCCCCGATCACTTCATGCCAAACAGAAGCTACCACACGAACTATTGGCATACTTAACGAGGTTTCATCATGTTCTACATTTTTAGTAATTACTGGCTCTTGAGTCTCAGCAACGACTCTATTTTTGGGTAACGTATCACCAATATGCGTATCCCAATAATCTGGCTCAGTGACGAGGTTCACTACGGTATTACTGAAAAAATCAAACATTGCATCGAGCACACCATCAACAAAAGCATCCTCTCGACAATCCCAATTAATTAAAATACCACCATCAAGTTCAGTTACTTGCGCATCAAGTAATACCTGTGGCCCTTGAGAAATAATCCAAATAGGATCCCCAAATACTCGGCGCACATTTGCATCAAATAACTCACCTAAATTTAATGCGCTTGTAAATACAACAGGCGCTGTTACTTGCTGCCCACGTGCACGCCCTAAATCTCTTAAAACATGAACTCCACCGTAGTCTGCGCGCGCTGCTCCCTCGTGCATACTAGATTGAACATCACGCGCTCGTGTCACAAAAGTTGCAGTCGGGCCAGTATCAACATCGAGGAGTATTGAACTACTAAAGTCGCCTACCACCTCTTTAATATTAGGGCCTGCGAGTGGACGTTGAAATAAAGGAACATTAAGAATAAAACGCGGATCTTTACTCCATCCAGCTAGGGTTTCTGCCAGCACGGTTGCTAACACCACTGATGGGGTTAATCCATACTGACGACATTGCGCATATAATTGTGCTTTACGCTGCGGATCAATATTAAAATGGCGTCGTGTTGTAATAGGATGCTGCGATGAAGCTGCTTTTAAAGGTAGTAATGGGCCATTGGGTAAAGAAGCTAGCTGTGTTTGCCACCACATCCCTGAGCTTTCTTTTATTGACTCCCAATTATGCTCAATGGCCATTCGGCAATCTTTATAACTCATTGCTAAATCAGCAAGTTCTACATCAGGATCATCGTATAACAGTGCAAGATCACGCAGTAGCGTGCGATAACTAACGGCGTCTGCAGCTATCATATCAATGTCTAAATGCAGGCGACTGTTACCATTTTCTAATAAGCTTAAAGCAACCGCAAATACTTCTCCTGACTCAATATCTAACATTTGTGATGAATAGGTCGAGCGGTACTGCTCTAGTAACTGCTGCGCAACATCAGTAGGTTTATCCCGTAAATCATTAAAGATGACATGCACTGTATTATTACTTGGATTATGTATTTGCTGTCCACTGGAACATACCTGTAAACGCAACGAGCTATGACGTTGAACAAGTTTTTCTATTGCTAGCGTCAAACGGGCTAAATCTAATGGCTGTGACTTATCATTGATTGCCGACAACTCAAATTCACAATACAGATGCGCTGATACCCCCCCAAGCGGTTGATTAACATCACGTCCTAACCAATAGGCATACTGCATAGGCGCAAGTGAAAAAGGCGCATGAGGAAGTTTCCCAATTTTTATTTTTGGGATCCCAAAGATAGTGTCTTGTGCATTATCAGCGAGGCTGGCAGCCGATACCCTAAGATACTCAACCCATGCCCCCACAAATGGTTTTTTAGCTAAATCTGCAAAGTTAATATCATAACCAGCCGCTCGCCAAGTTGACACTAAGTTCATTAATGTGATCGAATCAAGTCCTGCTTCAATTAGGTTACATTCTGCTGATACAGCACCTGGCTGTAAATTTAACGTATTACTAACGACAGCAAGTACATCTTCTAATAGCGAGGCTGAATTACTATTTTTATTCATTTGGGTAGTTTCCATTCTTAATGTTTGTCTTTACCAAATCATGTTGTTGACTTGGCGAGGATGTCTTGTTGCTTCAAACGCAGCAGCTCTAGCCGCTGTTGATGCAAAGAAGAAGTACTTTTTTGATTTGCTTGCCACTGCATAAGTAACGCTTTTTCATCCAGTTTTCCGTTTACTGTTAGCGGGAATTTTTTAACAAATAAAAAGTCTGAAGGTAAATAGTGAACAGGGAGATGCTGAGATAGATAATTTCTCAATGTTGCTATTGGTTGTGCGGTAAATGATTCCTCTGTCGCGATTAAAATAGCAATTAAGCCATCTGATAAACCACTGTCGAGGCATGGTTTTGCTATCACGGCTGCTCTTTGTATCTTTGCATGTGATTCTAAAACAACTTCTATTTCACTCGGCTCAATACGAAATCCTCTTACTTTCAATTGCCTGTCTGCACGACCAAAATAAAAGAGTTGACCATCAAGTTGCTTCGCTAAGTCACCCGAACGATACATCCGCTTCCCTGTATGAAAAGGACTGGCAACAAATCGCATCGCGGTTAGATCAGGGCGATTGATGTAACCGAATGCCACTTGATCTCCTGCTACATAAATTTCACCAATTTCACCATCAGCCACTTTTTCTAAATTTTCATCAAGTAAAAGCACCTCCAAACTAGATAGCCCTTCACCTATTGGACTATTTTCAGTGCCACAAAGTGAATCACTTAGTGTTAGCCATGTTACGTGCACCGTTGTCTCTGTGATCCCGTACATGTTTATCAATTGCAATGTTTCGCAAGGGTAAAGCTGCCACCATTTTTTTACTTTATCCAAATTAAGTGCTTCACCACCAAAGACCACTTTGCGCAAGCATAGTGGTTGCTCACTCATTTTTAGAGCCTTACTTTCTGCGTCAATTAAGGCATAAAATGCTGAAGGCGTTTGATTAAGAATAGTGACCTTTTCTGCTCTCAAATATTGTACTAAGGCGTCTGGTGACCAAATTACACTTTTTGGAATAATCGTTAGCTTGGCTCCTGTGGTCAAGGCTCCCCACACTTCCCACACTGAAAAATCAAAAGCCAGTGAATGAAACAAAGCCCAAACATCAGTATGTGTTGCATCTAATAAAGGCATTGCCGCATTAATTAAGGCCAGAACTTGCTGATGCCCTACAACAACTCCCTTAGGGTTTCCCGTCGACCCTGAAGTAAAAATAATATAAGCGAAAGCACCTGCGGCTCTGTAAACAGGTTTCTCGTGCTCATCTGGAACAAAGTTAAATTGGTCCTCGACAAACAACAAATGACTCATAGCTTTAGTAAGTGAATCGTTACCCCAAAGCGTCATGCTCAACTCTCGCTGAGTAACAATTGCGCTAGGCTGACTACAAGCAATTATCCAATCGATCCTTTCTTTGGGGTAGTCGGGATCAATCGGCACATAGCACGCTCCAAGTTGCAATATTGCTAACACGTGAATAATTTGCTCACAGTTTCTAGGCAATATTAAAGCCACGCAGTTTCCTGTACGAACACCACTTGCATAAAGTCGATGTGATGCCAACTCCGCTTTTTGTTTAAGCGCTTTATATGTCAAGGAGCTATGTTCATCACTAACAGCGATGCGATTAGGGTGCATAACGGCTTGTTCAGCAAAGGATTGATACAGGCATGCTGTACCTGCTGGCATCCCTTTGTTAATCTGCTCCATATTAATTTCCATCCATCTCTATGAGTGATTTAGGACGTAAATCTGTCCAATTATCATTTAGCCAACTCAAACAAGTATCACGTGTTTGAGGGCCAAAAACAGGCTCCCAACCAGAAGGAATAGTTAATACTTCAGGCCATAACGAATACTGTTTTTCATGATTGATAAGGACTACAAATGCCATTGATTCATCATCGAAAATATTTTCACTCATGATTTAACTCCAAAGAGACTGTTGATAGGGGGTTTAATTCGCTGTTATTAAGTTGCGCAGAATTTGCGGCTTCATGACTGAATTTGTTACAACTATCGACAAGTGCTTGCAAATAGAACTCAAAATCAGTTAATAGCTGAGCGCTACGTTTTTTGCCCACTGCATGCGGGTCAAAGCTCAAACGGATCTTGGTTGTTGCACCTGGGTAGATAAATAAAGCAGCGGCTTGGCCAACCGAATCTTGCCACTTAACATCCTTTAATCCTGCCAATGCAACTGGTAATGTAAGTCCTTGAGATGAATTGACTTGTTTAATTGGCTCTGCGGTTTGTGTATCCGCATCAAGGGCATTTTCAATAACTAATAAAGTATCAAAAAATTCACCAAAACGATGAGTCGCCTCCAAATTATCCAACCTAACCGGAGCTAACGCTTGCCATTCAAATTGTTCCGTTTGCAACTGCTGCAACAACGCAATTGGACTACTCAAAGAGCCGGTCTTAATCCGTATTGGTACTAACTGAGTAACCAATCCAACAAGCGTTTCAATACCTGCTAACGACGCTGCACGACCAGAGTCAAATAAACCAAATACGACATCGTCCTGATTAAGTGCATTACCCACTGTTTTAGCCCATGCCAATTGAAATAGCATGGCCGTAGATACATTAATCTTTGCAGCTAATGCTTTAACATCTGCATTTACAGCAGTACAAAGCACACTAGATAATTCTTGTGAAGGAAGTCGTTGTTGTCTTGTCGGGCATAATAATGAAGGGGCTTTGAAACCATTCAGCGCTTTATTCCAATATTGACAAGCTATTGTCGGATCTTGTTTTTGTAACCAATCAAGATATTGACCCCAATGTAAATTTGGATAAGCTAAAGTTGCTTCAGCACTCATCCCTCCAAGCCACTCTTGCAAAATTCGAGGGGCTGACCAACCATCCAGCAGTAAGTGATGACAATGAATCAAAATTAGCCACTGAGTATCACTTATACGTATAGATAAAAATCGCATGAGTGGCGGAGCATCAAATTCAAAGCGATATTGGTAACATGCTGTGCGATGTTGCGCTAACAATGCTTCATATTGCTCACTTGGTTCACCACGTAAATCTAAAGTTTCCCATACAGGCTCGAGTATATCGGCAGTAAAAGTAGAAAATGTTTTCACAAAAAAGCCTGATCTTAGCGCGTCATGACGGCGCAGAAGATCCGCAGCCCCTGCTTTTAAAGCACTTTCAGATATTTCTGGGGTGTGTTGATTAGAAAGAGTTATTTCCATTTGTGTTGTCCATGGATCTGCTAGTCCATGACAGTGGCGAAGCATTTCAACTTGCAGTGGCGTAGCTGGCTTAATTGTCAAATTATTACTATCAACAAGACCTTGCGCTTGTAGCTGTTGTTGTTCTTCAATAAAACAGTCGTGTAGTTGATGAAAAAGCTTATTTAACTCAGCTTTAAATCGTAGTAGATCACTATGGTGCAATTCGCTACTAGGTGCTATCGCATTAAAGTGAAGAGTTTTTATCCCTTTTTGTTGACAGTAGTAGGCTGTTAAATCTAAAGAATTTAGTAACGGCCAGTGATCGGAGCAAGCTTCAGTGAGCTGCTCAAGAAGCGGAGTTACTGACCATAAACCTGAATTGGAGGATAAATTTAAATCACCAAGAAAATTAAAACCGACTAACCATCCATTTACACCTTGTTGAGCAGGCGCGACACCACTTGATGATACAAAAGGAGAGTCTTGCTGAATAATTTGACCACACCATTTGCGCAACACTGTTTCTATCAACTGGCTCGACATTTCGTCCGATTTAGTCTTTAAAACATCACTATTGAGAGCCACATAAACTTCACGGGCAAACCAGCCAATGGTCCTGCTTAAATCTTGTGTTGGTTCCTGAGCTTCTCGACCATGCCGCTCTAGTACCAAGGTAGGGCAGCGATTATCTAGCGCTGGTTTTAATTTTGATGTAATAGCAGCTAAGCAACTTATTGCAGGTAATAAACTAGCCAGTGGAAGGCCTAACCTACGAGCGATAGTTAATGCTGGACATATTTTATTATAAGGTTCCAAGCTCCAAGTTAATGTATGAGCACTTGCCAACGTTCCCAAATTGGTTGAATTTTGCGCAGGTATATACTGCTGGCTTAATTTATTTATATGATTGGACCAACTACGCCATGATGTTGGTACGGGAGGTAATTCAAGTTTTTCATTACTCACTTGCTGATTTCGGACAATCGCAAGGTCTTCAGCCAAAATATGCCATGATGAGGCATCTATGACTAAATGGTTTATGGCAAACCAAGCCCTTTGGTTATTATTTTCATTTTCTTTAACTAACAATACGGCAACCATAACACCGTTTTTAGGACTTAAATTACTGCATAGTTGTTTTGCCAACTCAGCTGCTGATAATACACCTGAGTTTTCTAAAGTGGGTAAATCAGTATTTTCAGAATACACTCTATACTTATTATCATCACACTGTTGATAAGTTTGCTCACAATAAATAGTTTGGGCATTTTCAACTGGAACATTTAGGGATAACTCCCCCGTACCCGATTGCACTAATTGAGCTCGCAACAACCCATGGCGATTAAGTAAAGTATACACAAGCTCTTTTAGTTCACCAGCCGTCATACTTTCAGGCACTACTACACTTGCTAGTTGTGCAAATCGATCAAGCGGCGTCGCTGCACTAAGGTAGCGCTGCATTAATAAAGTTGAAGTAAGCTGACCTTTATCATTACTATCGTGGCTAACCGTTTTACTATTTTGACTGTCTCCGGGGGGATCAACTTCGTGTAATTCTTTAACCAAATTCGCAATGCATTTTGCATTAAATACTTGACGAGGAGTAAGGTGGATCCCTTCTCGACGAGCGCGACTGACTAATTTTACAACTGAAATACTATCGCCACCCACTGCAAAAAATCCATCGTCAATGCCTATTGTCTCAATCCCTAAAACGTCACACACTAAACTACATAGCTTTTTCTCCAGTTCATTGCGAGGGGCTCTTTTGGCAATAACACCTAAATCATCAGGTATCGACAGCGCTTTACGATTAATTTTTCCATTAGGTAATTTAGGTAGTTTTTTATTAATTACAAAATACTTGGGGACTAAGTGAGGAGGTAGAGCTTGCTCACATACATAGCGAAAGCGGGCTATTAAGTTTAAATTAGCCTCTTGATTATCGCTTAGTTGCTCTATTTCATTTTCAATATAACAAATTAACTCCATCGCACTTTGAGTAACCGCTCTGGCAATCACAGCGCAAGGACATTTAATTAACAGCTCAATGGTTGACTCAACTTCGAGCGGCTCAACACGAAAACCTCTAATTTTTACTTGCTCGTCTATACGGCCAATGTATTTAATATTTCCTTGAGTTGTCCATTTTACTCTATCACCACTTAGGTAAAGTCTTTCACCTTGTTCAGAAAAAGGATTAGCAATAAACTTGCTTGCTGTTAAATCACTACGATCAAGGTATCCTCTTGCTAATCCAGCACCAGCAATTGCAAGCTCACCAGGCACCCCTAAAGGCGCTAATTGCAAGCAACTATCTAAAACATAAACTTGCCCTCCTGCAACTGGCTCACCTATTACCGGCTTTTCAGCGGCATTGGTTTTAGCAATCATTGCATCCACTGTTGCCTCTGTCGGGCCATATAAATTAAAGCCCAACGTACCAGGCAGGCTCTTTATACGTTGCCAAAGCTCTTGTTTTACCGATTCACCACCAAAACCCAATATTGCAGGTGTGTGAGGTTCAATAAATTGCCCATTGGTATCTGTAAGTCCTGACTGTAACCACGGTAATACTTCATCTAGCATACTGGGAGTTAACTCAATAAAATCCATTTTTTTAAGCATTATCTCTTTGGCAAGAGTGACCGCGTCTTGCATCGTATTTGCATCAAATAAATAGACTTTATGGCCTTCAAACATCCACAGTGTGGGTTGCCATGAGGCATCAAAAGCCAAAGACCAAGCATGGCCAACTTTTAGCTGATTATGTTCTACAAGCGCAGAAGCTTCGCTATAGAGATCGTGTTTATGACTAGCAATAAGGTTAACCAGCGAAGCATGTTTTACAACAACACCTTTTGGCTGCCCTGTTGAGCCTGATGTAAACGTAATACAGGCTGGATGAGATGAGCGCAATGGCCGGCATCTCTCTTCGTTTGTAAGATTAAGATCACTATTTTTTACACTTAATGCTTCATTCTCAATAACTAACAAACTGACTGTTTTAGTTTGTAATTCAGTCGCTTTAGCTGATTCAAATGAATGTGTATCACCGTTATTAATTACTATATTTGGCGCCGCCAATGTAAGTACTCGGTTAATGTAATCCTCTGGATAATTTGGATCTATAGGTACAATAGCGGCACCAGCCTTAAGTGTACCAAGCATCACAACGAACCATTCCAACTGACGAGGCATTATTATGGCAACCCGATCCTCTGGCCCAATCCCTTGCGATACTAGCCACCTTGCGACTCTATTTGCTCTTGCATTGAGCGTTAAAAAGCTGAGGTCATGCAGGACGTTTTGTTTTTGCAAAACACTCTTTATCGTTTCACTGCCAACTAACTCAACGGCAGTTCGATTTGGGTATTTACCCACGGTACTCTCAAACCAAGCAACGAGCGTTGTTACTGGGCTTAAAAATGCATCGCGTTGACCCCATTTTATTAATTGATTTTCATCGGGTAATACAGTGGTAATGTTAGCTAGTGCTATATCTGGTTCTTGGACACAGTGTTTAAGTAACTGTAGCAGCCGTTTTAAATGATTTGGTATGGTTTTTGGTCTATATAATGAAGCACGCCAAGTGGCTTGAAACTGAAGGCAGTTATCTTTTAATAATGCGTCAAAAGAGAGATCTGTTTGCGTTGTACCATTAAAATACTTTTCCCAATGTACATCTAAGTCATCGATTACCGGTGGAGACATCCCATGGCTTAAGAAAGTCACCATAGTGTCTAATAATGGGTTTTGCGATTCCCCTCGTTTTATTTGTAATTTTTCAAGTAATAATTCAAAGGGTAAATCTGCATGTGAAAAAGCAGCACGACATTGTGTCGCACAATCACGGATCAGTTCACGAAAACAAAGTTTATTATCAACCTTAATCCGCAGTGGAATAACATTACCAAAATTACCTATCAGGTCACTCAGCTCAGGTAGATTACGATGCGAAGCCACTGTCCCTATCGTCACTTCCGAGGCCCTAGAAAGCCGAGTCATTAATAAAGCAATCACCGCAATAATGGCTTCAAAAGTTGTAACTTGTTCTTCTCGTGCTAACGTAAGTAGGTTTTGTGTTGTTGCTTTATCAAGATTATCACTGTGCCAGCCACCATTTTCATTTTGTCTCACTCCCCGAGGAAAATCAGTTGGAAAATCAATAGGCTCAGGTAGCGGTGTAAGCTGCTTTTGCCAGAACGCAACCTGCTCTTTGCTTTGTTCGGAATCTTGTTGCCATTTTTCACGATGCCATTGAGCAAAATCTAAATACTGGATGGGTAACGGAGCGCGTTGTTTAAATTCGCCGCTCTTAATTAGCCTATAGTATGTTGATAATTCATTGGAAAAAATACCAAATGACGCCCCGTCCCAAACAATATGTTGCCCTACCATAACTAAAGTGTGATGACTGTCGGTCATTTTTACGAGAGCAAGTCGAAGTGTACTCTTAGTTGCAAGATCGAAAGGTTCTGTACTTGCATGTTGTGCTATTTCTTTAAGACGTACTTCTCGCGTCTGCTGATCTAAATCTTGTAAATCATATTCACACCATTGCAAAGGAAACTCATCAAGCACTTTTTGTCGAGCACCAACAATAGGGTCTGCATAATAGGAAGTTCGAAAAATACTGTGCCTGCTCACTAATTCAAAACAACTTTGCTGTAAAACTCGCGCATCTAAACAACCCTTAAATTGCCACAAGACACAAACATTGTAAGCAGACGAAAGTGGATCGAGTTGATTAAGTAACCACATTCTTTCTTGCGCATTAGAAAGTACATAACTGGTCTCATTTTTTGCTTTTGAAACTGTAAAGCTTTGATTTAATGTCGATAAAGAGTCCACATTATTATTCGGCATGATTATTTTTCGAGTTGCCGCCAATTTTCTCGCAAGCTTTAGCCTAAGTGCATTATCCATAAAACAGACCCTAAAATATAAATAATAATAATTTGCATTATTATTTACTGTAGTTATTATTGCAACACATTGATTGAAAATTAATCCCGTGTGTATAAAAAATGTATTTTGAAAAGGAGCATAAGATATTATGAAAACTAATTTTTCCAATGAAGGCACAACCCAAAGCGATGAGCAAAATTTAATCTTCGCACGAGCAGCCGCTCTAGCCGACTGTGGTATATTTAAAGAGTATTTAATTTACGAAGATAACGGTGAATGTTGGTTTGCAGGGAGTATTGTTCGATCTATAACAGTATTTGCAACTCACATTGAATCTAATACCTCTGCAGGAAAAACTCAGCGCCAAGTTAACAACGAAAACCTCTGCCAAGTCCTACAGCAAGAATTAAATACTTGGGATGGTGAATGGCAAGCATGTGGATGGTCTAGTTTTGAATTCGCGTATGCCCTGAAATCACCAAAACTATTAACCGAAGAAGAAAAAGCAGGCCAAGAAGCGTTATTATTTATTTGTGAGCCAAAAATAACGGTATCCCTAGGGAAAAAACCAACACTCATTAAATCTAAATCCAGTGAACTTGAGCAAAAAGTACGCTTAATACTAGAAAATGCAGTTGTACGAGCACACGTTCCTTACAAAAATGTCGAAATACCAGACAATATTAATTATAAAAATGCAGTCAAAAAGTCTGTCGCCAATATCAAAAATGGTTTACTAGAAAAAGTCATACTCTCGCGTAAGGTTCCCCTACATTTTTCTCCCGATTACACTGCGACTTGGCTTCAAGGACGTTCAATGAACACACCGGCTCGTTCATTTACAATGAATTTAGCTGGTTGGAAAATCACCGGGTTTAGTCCTGAAATTGTACTTTCAGTTGATGAAAACCGTAAAGTTACAACAGAGCCGTTAGCGGGTACTCGACGATTAGAAGGTAATCCAGAAACAGATCAAAAAATATTTGATGAGTTACTAAAAGATCCAAAAGAAACCCACGAACACGCAATATCTGTGAGACTTTCAGTTGACGAAATGAATGAAGTTTGTGAACCAGAATCTGTACATGTACCACAGTTCATGGTTCAAAAAAAGCGAGGTTCTGTGCAACATTTAGCTTCGAGAGTCTGTGGCACTCTAAAAACAGAATATAACGCTTGGCATGCATTCGAAAGCCTATTCCCTGCTGTTACAGCATCTGGTATTCAAAAGCTGGCTGCTTTTTCAGAAATACGACGACACGAAGGCAGTAGCAGAGGGCTTTATGCAGGCGCAATTTTAAAACTAGATCACACAGGCGTTATTGACGCAGCATTAGTTTTACGCAGTGTTATGAGTAAAGGCGATCAGCACTGGTTACAGGCTGGAGCCGGAATTGTACTTGATTCAACACCAGAAAGAGAACTCACCGAAACCAGTGAAAAACTAGCAAGCATTTCACCTTGGGTTGTTGAAAAAACAAGCTAAATTAACGTAATTCATTAAATAAGGATACTTAATGAATCCTTATTCAGCTAATACCTACTGCTACACATTTTTATAAAAAAAAGTAAATTTATGTAGCAGATAAAAGTTGTTTTAAACGAGGAGTTTAAGCATGGCACAGCCACTAATACCTACATACGATATCATTGGTGTCGGATTTGGCCCATCAAATATAGCTTTGGCGATTGCCTTAGAGGAAATTAAAAGCAATTCCACCACACTAAATACCTTATTTATTGATAAACAGCCAGAATATCAATGGCATGGTGATACTATTACTAACCAAAGTGGGCTACAAGTCTCATTTTTGAAAGATCTTGTCACATTGAGAAATCCAACCAGCCCTTACTCATTCTTAAATTATTTACATTCACATAATCGTTTAGTGGACTTCATAAATTTAAGTACTTTCTACCCAAGCAGGCTAGAATTTAATGACTATCTGCGCTGGGTTGCGGGTCATTTTTCTTCTCAATGTCAATACGGCGAAGAGGTTACCTCTATTGAGCCGGTTATGGATAATCAAAAAGTAAAATTACTCAAAGTGACAACCGCAGATACAGGTGGTACAAGTAAGATCCGTTTTACTAAATCACTTGTTATGGGCACTGGCGGAACCCCTTTAATACCGGAAGTTTTTCAACCGCTAAAACAAACCCCGATTGTATTTCATCATACTCACTACCTATCAAAAATGGCTAAACTTATTCCAGCAAAAACAAAAGACTTACGCATTGCTATAATCGGTGGTGGGCAAAGTGCTGCGGAAGCTTTTATTGATATTAATGATAATTATCCGCACGCAAAAGTTGATTTAATTATGCGTGGTAATTCGATGAAGCCAGCAGATTCAAGTCCCTATGTGAATGAAATTTTTAACCCATCATCAACAGACTCTATATTCAGTAAAACGCAGCAAGAAAGAGAGGAGCTATTAAAAGAATATAAGTACGCTAATTATTCAGCTGTTGACTCATCGATGATTGAGCAAATATATAATATTTTTTATCAACAAAAAGTTGCCATGATGGAGCAACATACATATTGCCCTAACAGTGAAGTTACTGAAGCATCTGAAAAAAATGGAAAAATAACGCTGTCTATACTTGATAGAAAATCAAATCAGCATGCCACGAATAATTACGATTTAGTAATTTTAGCTACAGGGTATCAACGACCTAAAATGGCACCTATGTTAGAACCTATTAAAGCCTATTTAGGAAACATTGATATTGATCGAAATTATCAAGTTAAAACGGACGAGCGTTTTCTTCCATCGTTATTTTTGCAAGGACGTTCAGAATCATCCCATGGTTTAAGCGACACTTTACTCTCAATACTTTCAGTGAGATCAGCAGAAATAGCACACTCATTACAGGCAGAGTTGCAAGAACAGGCTCAGCAAGCAGTTGCTTTAGCTTAATCCCTTGAAATGCATATTACTCAAATAAGTCATTATCTAAGTAATGTGCATTCATCGCAATCGGGTTTATTTTCAATCATTATTGCCTTATAACAAATGTGATACTGTTTAATAACAAGGAATAAAAATGAAGTTTATTGCCCCTTTTGCGCTTTTGGCAACAGTCAGTTTTTCGGGTTTTACGAGTCAAACAGAGCAAACGCTACAACTTGAAAACGTATTCGACCTTGAATATGCGAATCAGATAGATATAACCGAAGACGGTAAAACGGTTTATTTTGTGCGTAACCGCATGGATATAAAAACAGATCGTAAAGTTGGTAATATTTGGTCTGTTGATTACAAAACCAAGCAAATGCAGCCGTTAACTTCTGGCGTGCACATGGATTACTCGCCAGTTCTTTCTCCTGATGGTCAGCGCCTTGCGTTTATATCGACTCGTGATGGCAGCAGCCAAATATATATTAAGTGGCTTAAAACAGGCGCTATGGCAAAAATTAGTAATCTAACGAATAGCCCGCGTGCAATTACGTGGAGCCCTGATTCTAGCCAATTAATATTTAGCATGTTTATTCCAAGTGCTGCTTCAGCGCCAGTAAGCTTACCGGGCAAACCTAAAGGGGCAACGTGGGCAGAACCAGCTAAGTTTATTGACGATGTTTATTACCGTTCAGACGGTGTTGGTTATACACAAAAAGGCTTTAGCCAATTATTTGCTATAGATGCTAACGGGGGGAATGCTAAACAACTTACTCATGATGAGTTTGATAACGCAGGCGATGTAAGCTTTAGTAACGATGGTAAATCACTTTATTTTTCTGCGAACAGGCATAAAAACAACCAGCTAAAATTCACAAATAATGAAATTTATAAACTTGATTTGGCCTCGCAAACTATAACCGAAATTACTAACCGAGATGGCCCTGATGAACAACCTAAAGTATCGCCCGATGGCCGTTACTTAGCGTACACAGGTTATGACGATATACGCACTAATTACGAAAATGCTCAACTTTATATTCGTGATTTAAAAACAGGTAACACAACTAGTTTAACGCCAAATTTTGACCGTAGCGTAGGGCAAATTAAATGGAGTGCAAACTCAAAAGGGATTTACTTTAGTTACGCAGATAAAGGCCAAACCGCCCTCGCCTACCAACCACGCAGCGGTAAGCATAAAGTAATAACAACTCAAATTGGCAGCGTTGCATTTGGTCGCCCTTATTCTGGTGGTGACTTTGATGTAAGCGAAGATGGCGAAGTAGCCTTTACCCTTGCCGATACTCAGCGCCCTGCTGACATAGCAACCATTAAACGCGGTAAAGCGCAGCGCTTAACTACCCTTAATAGTGATGCTCTGGCCGACAAAGCTTTGGCTAAAGTAGAAGAAATTTGGATTAAATCAAGCCACGATGAGCTAGCAATTCAAGGTTGGATTGCTTACCCACCAGGTTTTGATAGCAGTAAAAAGTATCCGCTAATACTAGAAATACACGGCGGCCCTGTCGCTAATTATGGCCCGCATTTTAGCGCCGAAATTCAACTGTTTGCAGCAAAGGGAAATATCGTCTTATACATGAATCCACGCGGTAGTGATTCATACGGTAAAGAGTTTGCACAAACTATTCATCACAATTACCCAAGTAACGACTTTGACGACTTAATGACGGGCGTTGATGCGCTAATAGCGAAAGGCTTTATTGATGAGTCTAAGCTGTTTGTAACTGGAGGCTCAGGCGGCGGCGTATTAACAGCGTGGATTGTAGGTCATACCGATCGCTTTGCTGCCGCTGTAGTCGCTAAACCTGTTATTAATTGGATCAGCTTTGTACTAACTGCTGACTTTTATCCATTTTTTGCTGATTACTGGTTTCCGGGTAAACCATGGGATCATATTGAGCATTACATGAAACGCTCACCTATTAGTTACGTTGGTAATGTAACCACACCAACCATGCTGCTTACTGGAGAATCTGACTACCGTACACCAATATCAGAAACTGAGCAGTTTTATCAAGCATTAAAACTACAAGGTGTTGATACAGCAATGGTCCGTATACCTAATGCTTCACATGGTATTACAGCTCGCCCATCAAACTTGATGACTAAAGTTGCTTATATTCAATGGTGGTTTGATAAACACACTAAATAAACTCTGGATAATAAATTTATAGCTCAAATAAAAGCCACTTCAAATAAGTGGCTTTTATATTTACCGCTATAGTATTCAAACTGTAAACCCCCTTTACACTTCTGTGACAATTAAATATCGGACTTAGCTAAAACTTCAGTTAGTAAAATTTCGGTTTATAGCATTTTTTGTAACTTGAGTTGGTAAAAAATCGGTTTGAGTCACTGTTTATACCCTCTCAGTTAGTAAAATTTTGTTTTATAGCAACGAGAAGTTAGTAAAAAATCGGTTTATAAATTCCCTCTGTTTGTCTATTAAAGCAAAAATCAGTCACTTATCCGCCCTTTAAAGTTGTTGTAAACGCTTTTTACAGCAAAATCACCCCAAATATGCCGTTTTATGAAAGGTTAGTTAAACTCTGATCTGTAAATTTACTCAGGTAGTTAAATCGTGATCCAACATGATTTAATTAACCTGAACTCTGGATAATAAATCTATCTCGAGCAGCTATTTTCAGCGCTAACTGCGTTGAATTTACTTGCAATAGGCCAGCTATTGACGCGTAAATTCGCCTTGTTTTCACTGAAAATCTCTGGCTAGAGAAAATAAATTTAAATATCGCCATGATTCAATACGTTAGTAAATCTCTTAACCAGAGCTCAGGTTAGTTAGTTAAAATCTGATCTAAAAATTAAAACAATAAAAAAGGGCCTATTGGCCCTTGAGTAACACTATCTAGTTAGGAATTAAAATTGGTTCATGGTGTTATCTTCACCACCGGCTTTCAGCGCGTTATCACCAGAGAAGTATTCTTTGTGTGTATCGCCCATGTTAGAACCCGCTAAATCTTGATGCTTAACAGATGCCTGCTCACGACGAATCTCTTGGCGTTGTACATCACGTACGTACGCCAGCATACCCATGTCGCCAAAGTAACCTTCCGATAAAATATCAGTGCTTAGCGCAGCTGTATGGTACGTAGGCAGAGTAATTAAGTGATGGAAAATACCCGCTTCACGTGCGCCATCGCGTTGGAAGTTTTGTACTAGTAAATCGGCTGCTTGCGCAAGCTCTGTTGCATCCATTTCTGGAGCCATAAGGCCTTTATTGTCGCCAAGGCTTGGGTAAGCACTTAAGTCACGGCCAGCTTCTTGCCACTCTTGGTACACTTGCTCACGGAATTTAAGCGTCCAGTTAAACGAAGGCGAATTGTTGTATACCAGTTTTGCATTTGGCACGTGTTCTTTTACACGATTTACCAGCTCTGCGATTTGTTTAACATGTGGTTTTTCTGTTTCAATCCACAGTAAATCAGCGCCCGACTGCAAGCTTGTAATACAATCTAGTACTACGCGGTCTTTTTCTGTGCCTTCGCGGAATTGGAATAAACCGTTATCTAGGCGAGTTGGTTTACATAACTGGCCATTAATTTTCATTGCTGTGTCGCCTTCATTTAAGTCATCAACACCGTTAATTGGGGTGGTTTCTAAAAATGCGTTGTACTGGCTTGCTAAGTCACCTGGTGTTTGCGACACAGGTACTTTTTGAGTAAGGCTGGCGCCTAATGAATCTGTACGTGCCACAATAATACCGTTATCAATACCGAGTTCTAAAAAGGCGTAACGTACTGCATTAATTTTTGCTAAAAAGTCTTCGTGCGGTACTGTAACTTTACCCGCTTGGTGACCACATTGTTTAGCGTCAGACACTTGGTTTTCTATTTGAATGG
Source organism: Pseudoalteromonas sp. TP27 (assembly GCF_056470645.1). Classification (NCBI taxonomy): domain Bacteria; kingdom Pseudomonadati; phylum Pseudomonadota; class Gammaproteobacteria; order Alteromonadales; family Pseudoalteromonadaceae; genus Pseudoalteromonas; species Pseudoalteromonas sp. TP27. The sequence continues at coordinate 217,987 of NZ_JARDAK010000003.1, forward strand.
CACACGCACCGGCTTCAATCATTTTTTTAGCCAGTAAGTAAGTTGCTTCTTCGTTACCAAAGCCAGCGTCAATATCAGCAATAATTGGCACAACATGGGTTTCAAAGTTGTCTATTTTATCAATAACCGCTTGAACGTCACCGCCATTCGCTTTTGCTTCATCTAGGTCGTTAAACAAGTGGTCTAGTTCACGTGCATCAGCTTGCTTTAAAAATGTGTAAATTTCTTCAATTAGCGCAGGTACCGATGTTTTTTCGTGCATGCTTTGATCTGGCAGCGGGCCAAATGCAGAGCGAAGCGCTGCAACCATCCAGCCACTTAAGTACACATAGCTGCGTTTAGTTGTTTTTTGATGGCGCTTAATAGCCATCATCATTTGTTGTGCAGTAAAACCATGCCAACATCCTAAAGATTGTGTGTACTGGCTTGTATCTGAGTCATATGCTGCCATATCTTCACGCATTACGTCTGCTGTGTATTGCGCAATTTCAATTCCTGTGCGGAAACGATTTTGCTTACGCATACGGCTTGCGTATTCAGGGTTAATAGCTTTCCATGGGCTGCCTTGAGATTGGCAAAGAGTAGAAAGAGTGTCTGTTTCGCGTTGATATGTTGTCATAATAAAATCCTTCGAACGAGTGTGTAATACCAACCTGCATAAATCTTTGATCAATTTAACGAATTAAATTGCACTATAACGTCGTTAAAAATTTTTTATTTAGAATAACTAGATACAAAAATTTTTGCCTAGCTCTAGCGTAATTTTCTTAACGTTAAATAGACCCCATATATAAGCAGATTGGTATAAATTATTTTAATGTTGTGAGAGTGGCTAGGAGTGTGTGCTCCGTTTCGCTTGATTCAACATTAGGCTCATTTTTTAGATTTAGTAAATTTATAGTTATTATTGCGGCTATACATTTCGTGAATGGCTAAAAAGCACTCAACATTGCTTTTTTGAGTTATTGTTGCCTTAACGCACTAGCACACAACAACATCGCGACCGTTTAAGGAAGGCAATTATGTCCCACACTCTCACACATTCAGGACTCAGCGTAGACACACAACTTGCTGATTTCGTTAAAAACCAATTACTCCCTGGCACGCATTTAAGTGAACAGCAGTTTTGGCAAAACTTTGCACATATAGTGCAAACACTTACCCCTACAAATAAGGCGCTGCTTGAAAAGCGAGAACTGCTTCAAAAGCAAATAGATGACTATCATCTTGCTAACAAAACCTGGGATAGCGCTAAATACTATGCATTTTTGCAAGATATTGGTTATTTAGTAAAAGAGCCTGCCAACTTTGAGATTGAAACTCAAAATGTAGAACCTGAAGTAGCGCTTACAGCAGGGCCTCAGTTGGTTGTGCCTGTAAGTAATGCACGCTTTGCACTTAATGCTGCTAACGCACGTTGGGGTTCGTTATACGACGCTTTATACGGTACTGATGTGTTAAGCGAAGACGATGGCGCCGAAAAAGGCACTACCTACAACCCAGTACGTGGTTTTAAAGTAATGGCCTACGCTCGTCAGTTTTTAGACAAAGCATTGCCGTTGACTAATGGCTCGCACATAGAAAGCACTAATTATTCAGTAGTAAATGGCGCACTTTTAATTACGTTGCGTGATAGCTCTCAAACCACATTAGCTAATCCATCTCAGCTTATTGGCTACCAAGGTGAAGCGCAAAATCCTACTGTAGTATTATTAAAAAACAATGATTTACACATAGAGCTGCATATCGATCACCATCACATTATTGGTCAAGCAGATAAAGCTGGCTTAAAAGATGTGGTATTAGAAGCGGCACTCACAACCATTATGGATTGTGAAGATTCAGTAGCTGCAGTAGATGCAGAGGATAAAGTACAGGTTTATAAAAATTGGCTTGGTTTGATGCAAGGTAACCTTGTTGAATTATTTAAAAAAGGCAATAAAACCGTAGAGCGTACCCTACAAAGTGATAAAACATACACCGCACTCGATGGCGGCACAGTTACTTTAAAAGGCCGCAGCATGATGTTTGTTAGAAACGTTGGCCATTTAATGACGAATCCAGCGATTACCGATGTGTACAATCAACCAGTATTTGAAGGCATCATGGACGCGATGTTTACTGCAACGGCTGCCTTGCACGACCTAAACAAAAAAACTGGTATAAAAAATACCAGCGCGCAAAGTATTAATATCGTAAAACCAAAAATGCACGGCCCCGAAGAGGTTGCGTTTACTAACACTTTATTTAGCTTAGTAGAGGAAGCGTTAAGCTTACCTAAAAACACCCTTAAAATGGGTATTATGGATGAAGAACGCCGTACTTCTGTAAACCTAAAAGCCTGTATTCATGCCGCTAAAGAGCGTGTGGTATTTATTAACACCGGATTTTTAGATAGAACCGGCGATGAAATTCATACCTCTATGCAAGCGGGTGTTGTACTTCCAAAAGCACAGATTAAACAGCAACCATGGATAAGCGCATATGAGGATCGCAATGTCGATATTGGCCTTGCTTGTGGCTTAAGTCATAAAGCACAAATAGGTAAAGGCATGTGGCCAATGCCAGATAAAATGGCATTAATGATGGAGCAAAAATTAGCGCATCCTAAATCAGGTGCTAATACAGCATGGGTGCCCTCCCCTACAGCCGCTACCCTGCATGCAATGCATTATCACGATATAAACGTATTTACCGAGCAGCAAAGTATAGCTAAACGTACTATTGCTAGCCTTAATGACCTGCTTACACCGCCATTAATGGCAGACCCTAAAACGCTTTCAAAAGAAGATATTCAAAGTGAGCTTGAAAACAATGCACAAGGTATCTTAGGTTACGTTGTACGTTGGATTGATCAGGGCGTAGGCTGCTCTAAAGTACCCGACATTAACCACATTGGATTAATGGAAGACAGAGCAACACTGCGTATTTCAAGCCAGCATATGGCTAATTGGTTGCTAAATGGCGTGTGCTCAAAGGCGCAAATAGAATCAACAATGGCTAAAATGGCCAAAGTGGTTGATGGTCAAAACGAGCACGACACTGCGTATACACCCATGGCAACAAATGAAGAAACATTGGTTAACAGCATTGCCTATCAAGCTGCACTTGCACTGGTTTTAGAGGGCGTAACCCAACCGAGTGGTTACACTGAACCATTACTACATAGCTACCGTATAAAATACAAGGCACAACATTGTTAATACACTCCAAATGTTTAACTCGTGCTTGAGTTTTTTCGAGTAAAACCAGCCTTAGGGCTGGTTTTTTATCGGCTAGAATTAAAAAAGTAGCGCTTGTATGGCGTTTTAAAGATATATATCCGAATAAGCATAATATGCATGAATACCTAACATTTATTCAAACGTAAAAAAGCGCGTTTTGCTTACACAAAACACGCTTTTTTAGTGTTTTTAGGACTTTACTCTAATTTTTTACAATAGCATTGTGATAAATATTTTGTACATCGTCACAATCTTCAAGCATATTTATAAACTTATCAAAGTTAGCAATCACTTCTTCATCTTCAATTTCAATATTAACTTGAGGAATAAACGTAATTTCGTCTACTTCAAAGTTAATGCCTTCAAATGCATCTTCAAGGGCTGTTTTAGCTTTAAAGTATTCTGTTGGCGGTGCAAATACCGATATTTTACCGTCCTCGGCTTCAACATCGCTTACATCTACATCAGCCATCATTAGTGCTTCTAGCACAACTTCGTCGTCATCGCCTGCAAAGCCAAGTACCGCATAATGATCAAACATATGTGCTACACAGCCAGGAGTACCAATTTTTGAGTCTGTTTTAGTAAACGGTAAGCGTACATCTTTAATAGTACGGTTTGGATTGTCAGTTAAACAGTCAACAATAACCATGCAGTTACCAGGGCCATAGCCTTCATAACGGGCAACAGAGTAATCTTCCCCTGCGCCACCGGCTGCTTTTTCAATTGCTTTTTCGATAACGTGCGCGGGTACTTGATCTTTTTTAGCTTTTTCGATTAGGCGGCGCAGTGTTTGATTTACTTCGGGATCGGGATCACCGCTTTTTGCTGCAACGTAAATCTCTTTACCATATTTTGAGTTTACTTTTGTTTTTGCATTGGCTGTTTTGATCATAGAACTTTGACGAACTACAAATGCTCTGCCCATTTTGTGCCCCTAATGAATACGTTACGTTTTGCGGTATTTTACCAATTCAAAACGTATTGGGCTAGAAACAAACGTTATTTTGTAATTTAAATAACGTAGCACTTATTCTTAAATAAATTCAATAGCGCGCTATTTAACATAACTCTATTTTTTTAGAGTAACTCTCAACCAATGTCACTAATTCAACAAAGTCATGTAAAACGTAATCAGCTTGGTCTGCGTAAGCTGGCGTTGACTCTGGAGCATATAAACATGCTCGCATGTTTGCATTATGCGCAGCTTGAATATCGTAAAGGTAATCGCCTACATAAAGTAAATTTCTGGCGTTAATGTCCCAAAGTGTAGCAATAGCATTTAAAGCGCTCGGGTCGGGTTTTGCAGGTGCATCGCTTCGCGTTAAAACCGTGCTGATAGGAAGTGGGTTATTTTGTAATTTAATTGCAGCCGCTTTATCAAAATTGCGAGTAACAATCGCCATGGGGATATTTTTGGCTTTTAAAGCATGAATAGCTTCACTCACGCCGGGTAAAATAGTGGCATGTTGAGCGTCTATTAATTCGTGTTGGTGAACTATATTCATTGCCTCTTCACGCATATACGGTGAGGGCAACTGAGCAATATAATCAAGTAAATCTTGCTCGCAAGGGCAACCTATTTGGGCCTTAATTAATGCAAAGTCTAATTCTGATGAAACCAATGTCCCATCTAAATCAAAAATTACTCCAAAAATAGCCTCAACCTGAGTAGTCATATCATTCCCTGAATTTAGTTATTACTAAATGAAATTTAAACATAAAATTCTCTACTGCTTATGCCCTCGGCCGGTAAATACAAAGGGATAAATGAAACTAACTATATTTAAATATTAATACGCACCATTATCAATCTATTGATAACACAGTAATTTAAGTGCTTGATATATCATGCGCAAAAAAAGGTAAATATACAAATTGAACTACCAATTTTTACGTAAATTTACAAATAACAGATCAAATATGAACGCAGTTTAAACGTATGAAGAAAACGCGCACATAAACTGATGTGCGCGTCGGTTGGGGAAGTTTTAACTATTAATTTTGCTCAAAGCGGGCTTCGAGCCAAGTATCATCTTGTGCAAAGTTTAGGGTTTTAATCTTACCTTTGCCCTCAACATTTACCATATTTACCTGAGATGGCCATAAATCACGAAGTGCGCCATTACTCATTTTAATTCCTTCAATTTCTGCAGGAATAGGTGCTTCTTGGTAAACCCAAAAAAACTTACCATCAACTTGTGCCCCCACAAAGTTAAGTGGTAAAGGTTCACCACTTAACGTTTGTAGAGCAACATGCGATTCAACATATTTAGCAAAACGCTGTTGGTCGGCTTTATTATTAATAATATCGATTTTGCCTTTAAATAATGTTCCTACGGCATGTTCGGTATCGTGTAAATAAAAGCGATGCATTAACTCAACATTATGCGTTCGTTTATTAAAAAGCACAGTTGTAACTGACGACTTTAGTTGATGCGCCATACTTGGCGCAGCAACTAAAAAGCAAACAATAATAAGCAAAAAGCGCATTATTGCTGCTCCTCACCGTCATCCTTTTCGTCTTTTTTCTCATCAGTTTTAAGTTCAGTTTTAATATCTTGCATGATATCGCGACTCACCTTAGCTTTACTCTTTTCCTTTTTAAACACTTCAATACGTGAAGGAATAATACGACGAGGGTAGTTATTATTCTCTACATTTACGTCAGCTGTTTCCCAGCCTGGATCGACAGTAACTGACACAAGTGGCTTGTTTTTATCGGTAACAATTAGCTTTTGAACATTTTTATAATTACGACGCCAAATTTCAGCAGGAATATAACGCTCTTCTTTAGTGCCATCTTCATACGTTAGCTCTAATAAAATAGGCATTACCAAACCACCTAGGTTTGAAAACTCCATAACGTAGTAGTTTTTATCTTCACTTACTGCACGGTCAAGCGTTTTACGCTCCCACGGCTCTAAGCCTTTTAAAAACTTGTTGTACTTGTTACGTTCTTTATTGGTTACAGTAAAACGGTCGTTTTCGTCATAAAAGTCGGTAACATCAGTATTTTGCTCAACCCATGTTTTTTTACCTTCAGCACGGTTACGCTCAACAAATAATGACGTAGGCTTGTCTGCTTCAATGTCACGTAAACGGTTGTAGTCAATATCAGGGTTTTTAGTGTCTAAACGTAGTTGATATACTTTATCTAACGAGATATCTACATGATCTGTGGTGTAAAACCAACCGCGCCAAAACCAATCTAAATCAACACCAGAAGCTTCTTCCATTGTACGGAAAAAATCTGCTGGGGTAGGGCGCTTGTATTTCCAGCGCTGAGCATATTCTTTAAATGCAAAGTCGAATAAGTCACGACCTAAAATTACTTCACGTAAAATATTAAGTGCGGCTGCAGGTTTAGTATACGCATTAGGCCCCAAACGTAATACGCTGTCTGACTGAGTCATAACAGGTACTTGGTTTTCAGACTTCATGTAGCTCACTATATCGCGAGGCTCAACACCCCAAGGAATAGTAGGATCCCATTCACGACCAGCAACGCCATCTAAAAAGCTATTTAAGCCTTCATCCATCCACGTCCATTGGCGCTCATCTGAGTTAACAATCATTGGGAAGTAAATATGACCTACTTCATGGATAACTACGCCAAGTAAAAAGCGCTTTTCAGCTTGAGAATAAGTACGAGTACCATCATCTTGTAACTTAGTACGCGGGCCGTTAAAGGTAATCATTGGGTATTCCATACCGCCAACAGGGCCATTTACCGATTGCGCAGTTGGGTATGGGTAGTCAAAAGAATACTTAGAGTACACTTCCATTGTGTGTACTACAGCTTCAGTTGAGTACTTTTCCCATAAATCGCCACCTTCTTTAGGGAAGAATGACATTGCCATAACTAAAGGTTGAACATCACCACCTTGCTGATAACCTTTTGCATCCCACATAAACTTACGAGACGACGCCCACGCAAAGTCACGTACGTTTTGGGCTTTAAAGTGCCACGTTTTAGTTTTGTCAGTGCCTTCTTTTTCGTTTTCTAGCGCTTCTTCTGCGTTAACAATAAACACAGGACGCTTAGATGTTTCGGCTTGCTTTAAACGTTTGCGCTGAGTACTTGTAAGTACTTTGCTCGCATTATCAAGCTTACCAGTAGCCGATACAATGTGATCCGCAGGAACAGTAATCTCTACATCGTAATCACCAAACTCAAGCGTAAATTCACCAGAACCTAAAAATGGTTTGTTTGTCCATGCTTCGTAATCGGTATAAGCCGCTAAACGAGGAAACCACTGAGCAATTAAGAATATGTCGTTGCCATCTTCTTCAAAGTGCTCATAACCAGAACGTGCACCCACTGCATCTTCTTCAACAATGTTGAAGGCAAAGTTCATGCTAAATTCGACTTCTTTACCTGGTTTTAATGGCTCGTTTAAATCAATGCGCATTAAAGTATCGACTACAGTTACACGCAGCTCTTTACCATCGTCATCTTTTACGCCACTAATTGTATAACCCAGTTCGTTGTCGCTCATAAATTGCTGACGACGTAATTCGCCTAAACTTAATTTAGCGGGCTTTTGAGCTGGTAAGCTGTTTAATGTACTTTTAAAAGTTTTCGTTGTTTCGGCAATTGAGTCACTTTTAAAAATATTTTGGTCTAGCTGCAACCATAAATACTTAAGCGTATGTGGAGAGTTATTTTTGTATTCGATGTTTTGGCTACCGGTAATACGGTGCTTTTTTTCATCAAGCTTTACATCAATATCGTAATTAACACGTTGCTGCCAGTATTTTTCACCTGGTTCGCCAGCCGCACTACGATATACATTGGGTGTAGGAAGTGCTTCGTCTAATTGACGAAATTTATCAACGTAAGAACCTTTTGTTTGTTCAACTGAAGACGCCATAGCTGCACTCGATATTGCAAAAGGCAATACAAAAGCACTTAGCGTAAGACCTATTTTTTTCATTGTTAGTCCTAATATAATTTTGTGAGCGTACTTTGACAAATATACCAACAAGCTTCAATAAATTAGCGACCAAATACCGTATTTTTAGGGTGATGTTCACTTCGTTTTTTAGATAAAAAAATACAAATGTTTTGTAACAAAACACGAATGGATAAAAACTGTAAAGGGGGTTTACAAACAGTAATTCGATTTAAAGTATCAAAAAAGGAACAAGCCCTTGAATTTAGGGTTTTCATGCCTAATTCATAGTAATAGTTTAAATTAAAAGTAATTCGCAATTTGTAGGGGCACGATATGAAATTTTACATTGTAAAAAAAGGTCATCAGCTCGAAGCAATTCCTGCTAAAAAAGCATTACTTGAGCGCTATCAAGCAAATCATTACTCCTATGTAAATGTGGTATCGGGTTGTAATAAGCAAGATGCGCTTAAGCGCCTATCTACTGAGCAAAAACACAGTAAAAAGAGGCTATTAATTGGCGCAAATATTGCTGTGTTTTCAGTAATATTAACTATTTGTACGATAAATTAAAAATAGTGCATTTTTAGGTTGATCTTTAGTGCTGTTTATATTTAAAATCGCCAACCTTTTTATTTGAGGCAAATAAATTCGTCACATTTATCCTCAAATTAATATCGATTACTAGCAATAAATGCGGTGGGCTTATGGATTTTTATATCCTAAAAAAACAACAAGAACTAATTGCGATTCCAGCAAGTGAGAATAACTGTAAGCAGTATCTCGATTCGGGTTATTTTTATATCGATAAAGTAGCAGCGTGCAACGAAACTAATGCACTAAAGGCGCTACACGCAAAACAAACTAAAACGTTAAAAATCCCATTATTAATGGCACTTTTAGCATTACCGGTTGTTTTTTCAGCGTGGTACAGTTTAACCTAACGTAATGCGGGTCTTAGGCTTGCATCTTTAACTGCCTTGGGTATATTGGCGCTCTTACGGTTTTATTAAGAGCGCGACATGAAAGTCCTCCACACCTCAGATTGGCACCTTGGCCAACAATTTTACGAACACGATCGCCGTGTTGAACACCAAGCCTTTTTTACCTGGTTATTAGCCACTCTTGTTGAACAACAAATAGATTTACTTTTAGTTGCTGGCGACATTTATCATACAGCGACGCCAAGCGCTAGCGCTGAAAATCAGCTTTATCAATTTATTAAAGATGCCAAAAAAGCATGCCCACTATTACATGTAGTGATTATTGCGGGTAACCACGACTCTGCAAATCGTATTTTGGCAGCTCAGCCATTACTTGCACAGTTTGATACTCACGTAGTAGGACGCTTTGATGTCGCAACACCCGATGAAACTGTTATTATCATAAATACTAATGGTAAACGCGCTGTAATCGTCGCTATGCCATTTTTACGCGCAAGCGATGTAAGTTCACTTAGCCAAACTGAAAACGGCTCTAGCTATGCACAAGGCGTTGCAAAAGCTTACGAACTTGCACTAGAGCAAGCTGTTAATATAAATGAGCAAAACTCACCATTAATAGTTATGGGGCATTTACACGCTAAAGGCGGAGATATATCAAGTGACTCTGAGCGTAACTTAGTAATAGGCGGTGAAGAGTCTATTTCAGCTAATGTATTTGGTAAACAAGCTAACTATGTTGCCCTTGGGCATTTACACAAAGCGCAACAAGTTGCTAAAAGCGATGTTATTCGATACAGCGGCACACCTATCCCAATGTCGTTTTCAGAGCGTAATTACACGCATCAAGTAAATATTATTGAATTTATTACTGATAAAAAACAACATATTAGTACAACTGTAAACCCCCTTTACATTCCGCGATCTGCCGATGTAATTGTTTTACCAAAAGGGGAGTGCGTACCATTAAGTGAACTGTGCGAGCAAATTAAAGCACTCGACACATCACAAAATACAGTAGCGCCTTATTTACGTGTAAAGCTTAAATCGAGCGATACCGACACCACCTTCAGAGAGCAAATAGAACAAGCACTTGAAGGCAAGCATATTAAATTTTGTGGTATTGAACGCGTACGCGAGCAATTAGCTAACAATGACGAAAACACCGTATTTGAAGATTTAAGCGAGGTTGAAATGCTCAACCCACTTAATTTATTAGAGCAAGCGTTCGCAAACGATAAAGACATGGCAGGGCAAAGCGTACCCGATGAGCTAAAAGCACTTTTAAGTGACGTGATAAACGAGCTAACGGAGCAAGAACAACTATGAAAATAACCGCAGTTCGTATTCATAACTTAGCCTCAATTGTTGACGCTGAAATAGACTTTACTAAAGCCCCATTAAAAGACGCGGGTTTATTTGCCATTACAGGCGATACCGGCGCAGGTAAAAGTACCTTTTTAGATGCGATATGCTTAGCGCTTTATACAAAAACAGCACGGCTACGTGGCGATAAAGGTAATTTAATTGAGTTTAACGGCGACAGCATTAAGCTAAATGATGCGCGAAACTTACTACGCAGAGGCACCTGGGAAGGCTACGCTGAGGTTGACTTTTTAGGGCAAGATAAACAGCTTTATCGTGCGCGCTATACAATTTCACGCACCCATAAAAAAGTAACAGGCAAGCTTAAAGTTGCAGAGCACACTTTAGTAACCCTGCCAGACGAAACCCTAATAGCAGACAAAAGCCACACAATAAAAGAAGTTGAGAGCAAAATAGGGCTTAACTTTGAGCAATTCTCCCGTGCGGTATTATTAGCGCAACACGAGTTTGCTGCATTTTTAAAAGCCACTGGCGATGAGCGAGCGCAACTTTTAGAGTGCTTAACAGGCACCGATAAGTTTAGCCGTATTGGCGTGCGTATTTTTGAACGCCATAAAGAGCAAGTAGCAAAGCTTGAAGCGCTTAAAGCAGGCCTTGAAAGTTATACTCTATTAACACCAGAAGAACTTGAGCTACAACAAACCAAGTTAGCCGATTTAAAAGCGCAAACCGAACACGCTAAAAAAGAGCTGACCAAAACTGAAAAAGCACTTAGCTGGTATCAGCAAGCAGCAGTGCTTGAGCAAAACTTACTCCAAGCGCAGCAAACCCAGCAACACGCAAGCTCAGCGCTTGAAAGTATCGCTGAGCAAAGCGAGCAAGCAAAACAAGCTAAACAAGCGCTTGAAATAAAAGATAACCGCAGTCGCTTTACTCAATTAACAGATCAAAACACGGTGCAAAATGAGCAAATTACAGCGCTTAAAAGTGTTGACCATTTAGCGGTAATTAACGAGTGTAATACCGCGCTTACCAAACATACCGAGCTGCTTAATAACGCAAATGAGCAAAAACAAAATGCAGCGCCCGTTATCGCTAAAGCGCGCGAGCTCGACAGCAGCATTGCTTTGCAAAGCCAAAGTATAAAAGGTACTGAGTCACAAATAGCTAAAGAGCAAACGCAGCTTGATGAGCTCAATCAGCAGTTTAAGCAAAGCAGTAACGAGTTAGAGCTTGCTAATACCGACTCTACAAAAAGCCAGCAATGGCTTAATGAGCATGAGCAGCTGCATGTTTTAGCAAAAGATTGGAGCTATTATAAGCAAAGCTTTACTACTTACTTAAGTGCACAGCAGCAATTAGCCGCAAACCTTACGCAAAGCCAAACTCTTAATAGCGAGCTTGCAAATCAGAGCGATCTTTTAAATGCGCAAAATAATAAAGTGCAGCAGTGCGAGGCGTTACTTAATAACGAGAAATCAACTTTACAGGTATTAGATAATCAGCTGACTGAATTTAATGCAGAGCACTGCGACGCGCAGCTAAAGAGTATTGATTACTTAAAAGAGCAACGCGAGCGTTATGGGCAATTTAATACAGAACTAAAACAAAGCACGCAACGCCAACAAGTACTTAATCAGCAGTTAAATGAAAGCCAACAAGCTCATGCTTTACTTAATCAAAATTTAATAACCAGTGAGCAAGCGCTTAAAGGTAGCGAATACGCACTTAATCAAGCGCGCTTAAGAGCCAGCGAAAACGTAGAGCATTTACGTACTGAACTTCGCCCTAATGAGCCTTGCATGGTATGCGGCGCCACTGAGCACCCGTACGCGGTAAACCAAAATCAGCAATTAAATAACTTAATTACTGATTTTGAAAATGCTTTTACTACTGCTAAAAAGCAATTTGAGCATGCACAAAGTGAGCTGCATAAGCATCAAACTCAACATGCTGTATTAACTGCTGAACATGGACAACTTGAGCAAGTAATACAAACAGCAAAAGCTAAACAGCTTGATATTAAAAATACCATGCAAGGCGCACGTACCGAGCTTAACGACTTAACGGCCGACCAGCTTGAAGTTACTTATAAGCAGTTAACAGAGCAAAAAGCGCAATACTTTGAGCAACAAAAACGCCAGCGTACACTGCAAACCAAAGTAAATGAGCTACAAGCAGCACTCAAAGCAGAGCAGCAAGTACAGCAGCAACTGAGTAATAAACACCTTGAGCTTACACATCAGCAAAACCAAATAACGAGTAAGCATAGCGAACTAAGTGCGCAAGTTAACGAGCTGGGTACAACGCTTAATAGCCAATTTGAAAACAGTGATGTTTGGCAACAACTACAAGCCAATACGCTTGAGCTTACCCAGCTGCACGAGCAGGTTACGCAGTACCAGCAAACTCAAACGCAACTTGAGCAGAGCCAAAAACGTCAAGACACAGCTAATGAGCAAATAAAACAACTTACCCCGCTTATAAGTAAAAGTGAGCTGTCGTTAAAAACACTTAATGAAGAGCTCATAAAAGCTAAAGCGCTATTAAGCACTGTGCAAAGTGAGCGCTTAGCATTATTTAATAACGAGCAAATAAGCGCAGACGACTACCAAGCAAAACTTGTCAGTGAGCAAGAGCAAAAGCAATCGCTGGTTCAAGCTAGCCAAAAAGCACATGACGATGCTATTAAGCAGCGAGACGAGCACGCTATAACGCTTAAAAACGCAGAGCAACGCTTACTTGAAAACAGCCAAGAGCTAGCAACGCTTGAGGCACGTTATAACGAGTGGTTTAGCGACTTTAAAGTGCAATTTAGTAATGCAACGCACGAACAGGTCAAAATTTTACTAACGCTTAGTAGCGATGTTATTAAAACGCATTTAAATCAACACGAGCAGTTAACTCAAGCGCTAACCGATGCAAACGCCGCATTAAAACAGCAGCAGCTTACGCTTGAAAAACACAACAGTAGCGATAAACCAACGCAAAGTGCAGAGGCTTTAAATACCCAATTAAGTAGCTTAAACGAGCAACAAACGCAGCTGCAAAGTTCATTACTAGCGACTAATACTGCCATTGAGCAGCATAACCAAAATACAAAGGCGCTTGAAGGCAAACAAGCTGAGTTAACTACGCTTAAAACGCAGGTTGAACAGTGGCACTTGCTTAATAAAGTACTAGGTGATGCAACAGGTAAAACCATGCGTAATTTGGCACAAACGCAAACGTTAAAAATATTACTGCACTATGCCAACAGCCATTTAAAAACACTCAACAAACGCTACGAATTAACGGCAATAGCACAAACGCTCGACATTGCGATTATTGACCGCGACATGGCCGACGAGCAACGCTCTGTTAATACGCTCTCGGGTGGGGAGTCATTTTTAGTATCACTTGCGCTGGCACTTGGCTTAGCATCGCTCTCGTCAAACAAAGTACAAATCAATTCTTTGTTTATTGACGAAGGGTTTGGTACGTTAGATAGTGAAACCCTCAGCATTGCAATGGACGCTCTTGATTCATTACAAGCACAAGGTAGAAAAGTAGGCGTTATATCGCACGTAACACAAATGAGCGAGCGCGTAGCCACTCAAGTGCATGTAGCCAAAAAGCCAGGTGGATATTCCACAGTTGAAGTTATATAGCTATTAGGGAGTTTAAAAATGCCAACATTTACAGGCGAACAAGCAACACAATACGATAGCCGCATTACTCGTTTAGTCCCAGGTTATGAGTTATTACACCAACTAACTAACGCACAGCTACAAGCAACGCTAAGCGACAATGCACATGTTCTAGTAGTAGGGGCAGGCACAGGTAAAGAAGTGCTCGCACTGGCTGCATTAAACCCAACATGGCAATTTACCGCGCAAGATACATCAGCCGACATGCTTGCTATCGCACAGCAGCAATTTGATGAGCAGGGCATAACTAGTCGCGTAACGATTCACAATGGTCCTGTTGATAAATTATCGGTTAAAGCTGATGCCATTTTATGTTTATTAGTGATGCATTTTGTACAAGACAATGGCGATAAAAAGCAGCTATTAAAAGCAATGAAGGGCAATCTTAAAAAAGATGCACTCCTTTATATTGCTGATTTAATGCGCCCCGAAACGACGTTTGAGCGCGAAGCCCAACTTACCACATGTGCGCAATTAGGTTTAACCGAAACCGGTAAAACACAAATGGGACACGACCTAGAAAATGAGTTTTACCCACTCGATAGAATGCGCTTTAGCGAACTGCTAAATGAGTGCAAATTTGGTATTCCAAAGCTGTATTTTAAAGCGCTAGGTTTTAGTGGGTATGTAGTTTAATTTATCTATCTATTTAGATGAATGTGGCTTACACCACTGAACTGTGTGCTTATGGCGCGGTATCGTTTTACATTCTTTATCAGAATTAGCTCCTGGCTCGCTAACATATTGCGAGCTTGGCGCTACATTGGCACAACCTGCAGCCAATAATATAGCAAATACGGGTATTAATTTTTTCATTTCATCACCTATTAAAATATGTTTTAAAGCGCTTTGCAGTTACTGTAAATACAAAGCGCTTATTAGTTTGCTAGCATCTCTCACCAATATGGCGGGTAGTTATGCATCTACAAAAATAACTTCGCCTGTAATAAAGCCATCAACCGAACGCTCAAACGCTTTACCTACAAGCTTGCCTGGTACTGGTTGAAAACCTGGCATCATCTCGCCGTATACGTCCCATGCTTCTTCAAGTACGGTAGGGTTAACCACATTAATGCGAGTGCCGCGTGGCATTTCAAGCGATACGCATTTTGCAAACGTATCTATTGCGCCGCTAGTTGTTGCATCGGCAATCGCAAACGGAATAGGTTTAACGTTTAAAATACCGCTAATTAGCGTAAATGAGCCGCCATCGGCAATGTACTTTTGACCAATGCGTACAAGGTTAATTTGCCCCATCATTTTGCTCATAATAGTGCTCATCCACTGGGCTTCGCTCATATCTGCAAACGTTTCGTACTCACATAAACCTACGGTATTAACTACGGCATCAAAATGGCCTACTTTTTCATACAGCTCAGTAATTGATTGCTCGCTGGTAATATCAACAATATGATCCACATCGCCCGAACGACCCGCTGTAATTACTTTATGCTTAGATAAACCGGTTAATGCCGCTTGACCCATTTTTCCTAGTGCGCCTATTAATATTACTGTTTTCATTGTTTGCTCCAATCATCTGTTCACTTTAGTGTGTAGGAGCATAGTAAGGGGGTATCTCAACAATTAGAAACAACCCTTTTATGTAAGAGATACAAGATAATTTGGTTATGTGGTAAGTTAAATATTATTACTAAATAACACTGGCAGCAGCATGAGCAAGTTAGACCGATTAGATATAAAACAATTACGTATTTTCCAAGCGCTCATTCGCGAAAAAAATGCCTCAAAAGCAGCGAGTAAATTGGGCTTAACCCAACAAGCAGTGAGTGAGCAACTAAAAAAGCTACGTGATGTATTTGACGATCATTTGTTTTTAAGAAAAACCAATGGCTTTGTGCCCACGCCCTACGCTGAAGAGCTATCGGTAGATATAGACAAACTATTAAACGACTTTCAGGCATTATTAGCACCTAAAATATTTGACCCAAAAACAGTTAATGATGAGTTTGTAATAGCCGCTACCGACTACGCACAGCAAGTCGTTTTACCAGCATTAGTTAAAGTACTCCGGGCACAAGCGCCAAATTTAAAGCTTATAATAAGAGACTTCGAGATAGACAGCCTGCACGATTTAATGGAAAGCGGCAAAGTAAACCTTGCTATTGCATTTCCTGACTATATCCCAAGTACTTATCCCATTATTAAATTGTTTGAAGAGCAACATATTTGCGTTACCTCGCCGAATTCATCAATAGCAGGAACTAAGCCAAGCCTTGCTGAAATCGCCAGTTATCCAAGTATTATTGCCTCGCCTTCGCGTCCAAATTTTAAAGGGTCTATTGACGATTGGTTTAAAAGCTTTGATTTAACCCGTAACGTAGTGGTGTCGGCACCGTGTTTTTCTATTGTGCCGATGTACCTAGAAACAACCGACTCTATTGCATTTTTACCCTCACGCGCAGTAAGCTCAGAGCTAGTAAAAATAGAGCTGCTACAGTTACCTGCGCCGTTTGACGTAATAGCCGCATGGCATCCGCGCTACAATAAAAACCCGCTTCATAAATGGGTAGTATCGAAGCTGATTGTTGAGTGAAAAAGTGTGTGTTTAATTTCACTACACACGCTTACAACTTCTGACAGATACAAACAAAGTTCTCACATATTTTTTATGCTCTGATACTTATTATTTCCCTATTAAAATGATTAAAAGGGAAATCAGCATGAAAAAGTATCTTATAGTGGTATTACTCCTCTCGGGTTGCGCATCACAAGGTGTTGACCGTAACAATCAAAATCAAATAATTAAACGCTATTACGCCTCGGTAGAATCTATGCAACGTGTAACACTTTCATCAGAAGTGGGTACAGGCATAGCAGCAGGCGCCGGATTTGGCTTTGTAGATAATTTAGATGGTAACACCGAAGAAATGGTAGGCGGAGCAATAATCGGTGGGTTAGTTGGAGGACTATTTACCGCATTATTTGAAGGCGGTAACGATGCGTATCAATATAATTTATACGCTGCAAACGAAGGCGAGTTTACTGTAATTCAAAAACAAAAACTCAATAAAAACGCTCAATGTGTAGTTGTAGTTGCAGGCGATAAAGTAAAACTTGAGCCAGTAGCCTATCAGAATTGTACTAATAGCAAGAGGGTACATTTTGCAGCCAATTAACATACCGAGTTTTCCCCACAGTAAAATTACACTGGACGATAAACTCTTTATGTTTTTCATTATTGGTTGCTAAATTATTTAGCAACGTTTTACCCTATTCAGGGTAAAATAAACTTAATATTCGAAGTGAAATATTAAATATTGCTTAATTATTTACCAGTCTTATGTATAATAAATATGGAACGTAATGAAATTATTGGAAATATAGTTATTAAACCGTAAAACATAGCAGCTCTTGTGTCTTCGCTTGAAAACTCCCAGTTAAAAAAAATTGCGATGAATATCAGTGAGTAAATAAGTGAATTAAGTAGAATCATTTTAATTTTTTGCTTATTTACAAACATCAAAAATATCCTCCGACCGGTTAACAAGAGCTTCTTTAAAAGCGTTTAACTTATTAACCCCTATATTACTAGTTATAAGGGTTTTCATTAAGTAATCTCCGCTATTGCTATCTATTTCGATAAAAAAAACATCTAAATTAGTACTTTCAGGAAATTCTGCTTTAATTATTTTTCGGCTACTTTCAAAAGTGCTATGTTCGTACATAATTTCAGTCTTATAAAACAACATTGTCTCTAATGTATCTTTCTGGTAAGCATCGAGTAAGCTCTCATAAATACTATAGGGCTCATCGCTATAGTTTATATCCGATTTTTCTAATCGCTCTTTACTCAATACCCATACACTTAAATTAGAGTCAAAACCACCTATGTTAACTATTTTTGAATAGATTGGCTTATTAAAACTTTCGAATTTGCACTCTGCCGAAGCAAAAGGAGAGACGATAATTAATGTAAATAAAAGAAGCATAAGTGCAATAATGTTTTTTTTCATATTAAAGTTTCGATAAATATTTTTTCTTTGAAAAAGATAGAAAGTTTAAATAAGCAAATATAAACAGTAACGAGCCAAAAAATACGTAGCCTTCATATTCACTAGTCGTAGCTTTCTCCCATAATAATATCATTAAAGCCGTAGATATGAACGTGATGGCTACATGCTTAATTAAGACTTTCATTGCACTGGTTTGAGTGAGATTGTTCTAATAGAACTGCGACGTTTTATCTCGTCATTGACTTTGGCAAGTTCGCTTTTGTTAAACAACACAGTCCCCCATATAACGAGAGTTACAACTCCTCCCCGAGTTATTTTTCGCTGCTTCCAAACTTGTTTTAATAGATCTTTGCCACTAAGTACTGATGCACCTACACCGACATATGATGCAAAAGTATCTATTTGACTATGAAAGTATTTATCGGCGATTAACTCTTCCTCAGTAAATGACCATATACCTAAATCTTTATTAATAAAAGTTGGTTCTATTGCAACAGAAATCAATTTACCGGTTAGTGCTCGATTAGGTAAAGCACGAATTTTAGTCATTACTTCCATTCTTTGATGTCTATCGAGGTGCCTGTAGAGCATTGCACCGCAAATTGCTTCCACCTCATCTTCGCCACCATCTTTAACAAAAGAGTAGGGGATATCAACTATATTCGCTAATATTCTTAGTTGCTCATTTAAATTACTTGGTAAATTATATGGAAGATTATTTATAGAGAAAGACATTTTTTATTCCTTTAAAAAATTATTTCCAAATAAGGTACTTGATTAAATAAAATAAATCAACCACACACAATTAGACAAAATTGATAATGTAATTTCGTTATCATATCAATTACCCTTAACCAATCTCACCAAGTGCTTTCATAGCGGCTTGTGCTTTATCTGTTTGTACAAAAATATGGTCGTGATAAAACGCTGCTACTACATTGGCACTAATATTATGCTCGGTTAATTTAGCCGATACCGCAGCGGTTAAACCGACTGCCTCAAGGCTCGAATGCACGTTAAGAGTAATTAAATTATATTTACTCTCAAAGGTAATACCTGCTTTGTCGGCGGTTTCAGCTTTTAATATAAGAGTTAGCCCTTCTTCTTCTACATAAGTAGCAAGTGGCTCTAAATGAATATAATCAGCGAGCTTTCCTGCCAAGCAACAAAAAATATACTCGCCTTGCTTAAGCTCTGGCTGCATTGATTTTAATAATTGGTTTAACTCTAAAATTCCGGCCATGGTCGTTTCTTACAATGTGTTATTTAACCTGAACTCTGGTTAAGATATTTACTCACACATTGAATTATTTTGATATTTAAATTTATTTTCTCTAGCCAGAGATTTTCAGTGAAAGCAAGGCGAATTTACGCGTCAATAGCTGGCCTATTGCAAGTAAATTCAACGCAGTTAGCGCTGAAAATAGCTGCTTGAGATAGATTTATTATCCAGAGTTCAGGTTATTTAGTCATTTTTAGCTGCGCTACTAGCTCGCTTAAGCGCGCTATTTTTATATTACTTAGCTGCCTGTAATCAAAATACGGGCATACTATAATATTGTTGGCTGTATCTATTGCAAATTCGTCGTCGAGCCACTCAAATTGCGCATTAAGCTTACCTTGTTGGAGTAAGCTTTTAGCGTGCGTACGCCCAGCAATTATGTGTAACTGGTTTTTATTATTTGAAGCTTTATCCGTTCCAGTAAGAGTAAAGTTAGGCGCGCTAAATAGCAGGGCGGTTTTACTACTTTTTTGCAGTAAAAACTCATCGCGATATTGCTGCCAAGTAGGCGCTTGTTTTGCAAATGAATAATGCTCACTTGGTAGAGCAAACAATACTTTGGCGTATACGTTAAATACTTTTCGCCAACCATTACCACAGTGCTGGTTTATGGTATTTATTTGTTCATTTACTACAGGTTCAATACTATTAAGTGTTTCAAAAAACGGCATTGGTGGCGCTTTTGCTATGTACACTGCTACGCTAAATTGCGTATCGCCTAAGCCAACTAATTGTGTGTTCAAGTTAGTTAGCCTTGTTTTGCGCTAAAATACGATCGAGATTATTAGCAAAATTTTGACGGTCGGTTTGGCTAAGCGGAGGCGGCCCGCCACTCATTTCTACGCCACTTGAGCGCATGGTATCCATAAAGTCGCGTACGTTAAGTATTGAGCGAATATTCTCCGTGGTGTAAAGCTCGCCACGCGGGTTGAGCGCCTGCCCACCGTTATCAATTACTTCACTTGCTAGCGGTATATCGCCAGTAATAACTAAATCGCCTTTTTCAATACGTTTCACTATTTCGTCATCGGCTACATCAAAGCCTGACGATACTTGAACACGGCTTATGTATTTTGACGGCGGAATACGCATTGCGTGATTAGCCACTAAAATAGTGTCGATTTTCATACGCTCTGCAGCTCTAAAAAGTATTTCTTTTATAACGACAGGACACGCGTCTGCATCTACCCAAATTTTCATGCTATGGTCATTTTTATTGCTTTAGAATTAAGACGATCCTATAGCAAATATTATTCTTGTGAAATAGTATAAATTACATAATTGAAAAGGAGCTTACATGAAGGCTATAAAATACGGTTTACTTATTACTGGGCTATTTTTTCTTAGTGCTTGTACCAGCCCTCCTGAGGGAATAACACCCGTTAAAAACTTTGATATACAAAAGTATAAAGGCAAATGGTTTGAAATAGCGCGGCTCAATCACTCATTTGAAGAAGGTATGGAGCAAGTTACCGCTACGTATTCTATTAACGACGATGGCTCAGTAAAGGTCCTTAACAAAGGCTATTTAACTGAAGAGCAAAAGTGGGATGAAGCTGAGGGCTTAGCTAAGTTTGTTGAAAACACAGATACAGGGCATTTTAAAGTCTCGTTTTTTGGTCCATTTTATGGCGCTTACGTGATTTTTGAGCTTGACCAAGGCGATTACCAATATGCTTTTATAACCAGTTACAACAAAGATTACTTGTGGTTCTTGTCGCGTACACCAACGGTTAGCAAAGAGCTTAAAGAGCACTTTTTAACTAAAGCGAAAGAGTTGGGCTTTGCTACCGATCAGATTATTTGGGTAAATCAAGAGAGTATGTAAAGGGGGTTTACAGTTAGCTGTACGCGCTTTTAAAGTGGTAATAAAAACGTCATCTAACTGTAAAGTAACTTAAATATATAAACGCTATATTGCTAGCACTTACAGTGAGACAGTAAGTATTAGGAACACTGAATATCCCCTATTGTTGGCAAGCTATATAGCTTGCCATTTTTTTTGCCTAATCTATGGGAAAATAACGGATCACGTTTTTACTAACTAAGGCTAGTTTAACGCTAAAAATTGCCCGCTAAGTACAATTAATAAGGCGCTTAAAACACTAAACCACTTTACGTAACCTATTAAAAAATTATAAAAAACCACTATAATCAGTACACTTAGCGACATAAACCCACAAAAAAGTAATGCGCCATAACCACTTTGAGTTGCTACGCAAAGTACTAAGCTTAGTAAAATACTGATCCAAGCAATAAATAGAAGGCTTTTACTTTGTAATTCTGTAGGGCGTTTTTTAAATACATCTTTAAAATGATTAAACTTAGCCAGTGCAAAACCATTAAAACCAAACAAACACAGGCTAAAACCAAGTAAATCAATCATGATTTTTGCCTTTTAAGATTATCAGATTGGTTAGGGCTAATTATTTTTGAGGTGTTTTTAGCAGTACGTAATTTTTCGGTTTGTATAAAAAACAATATACTAAACAATAAAAACAGTGCATCAAAAGTAAATAAAGCCCACTGTTTGTGCATCAAATAGCTAACTATATTACCGTTGGTTGTAAGGGCATTAATAACCGGTACGCTTAAGCATGCAACAGTATTTATAGCAGCCATAACTCGCCATTGCAGTGTATCGCGCTTTAAAAGGGCAATAACAGCCACTGCTAACCATGTTAAAAAGAACGCGAGTATTTCTTTATCGGCGCGCTCTGCGGTAGTTGGGTTAAGTAGTCTGTTAGCAATAAAAAATGCACACGTTGCCAGAGGTAATCCCATAATCGTGGCTAGGTTTAACCCTTCAACTAGTTTTAAACCAAACGAAGGTTTAGCGTTATTTTTAGTTCGCTCGCGAATTCGTTTAGCCCACATTATGCAACCAGAGCCAATCATTACACAGCCTGCAATACCACCTAATACGTATAACCAGCGCAATAACCACGTAGCTAATCTGCCTGTATGCATTGAATTTAGTGACTCGTAAAGCGCTTTGCTATTAGTTAGTTCGTCATCAGTTTTAGCGACCATTTGCCCTGTAGCACCACTAAATATTAAGCGTGGTGCTTGGTCTCGTAGTGTTTTACCTGCGCTTACTAATACGGTAATTGTTGAAGCTGCCATATTGGGTTGGTTAACTTGTACACGGGTAATATCTGCATGAGGCCACTTAGTATAAACCTGATCTAAAATACTTTGAATCGGCACCATTGATGATTCGCCTTTGGCTTTATCGGTCATGGTGTTACGAGGGGTTACATCGTTAAAAAAGCCACGCATACCGTTATCGTAAGCTGTTTGCGCAGGGTAGGGGAACAACATAAATATGAGCGTAATCATGCCCGTGTAAGTAATCATTAAATGAAAAGGAAGGGCAAGCACAGAGCTTAAATTGTGGGCATCTAACCACGTGCGGCTACCTTTGTTACGCCTAAAGCTAAACATATCTTTAAAAATACGTTTATGAATAACCACGCCCGATATAATGGCAATCAGCATAAAAAAGCTAGCAAAGCATATAACCCAACGCGCTGTTATTGCATCCATATAATGTAGGTCAAAATGCAATCGGTAAAAAAAGTTACCGCCTTTAGTATCTACAAAGGGCTCAAGCTCTTGCATAGTATTAGGGTTTAGCTGGGTGTTTTTAAATTGACTGCGGCGCTGGCCAGGTTCTTTTGGTTTTGCATAGCCATAAACTAGGTAAGGAATACGCGGCTCGGGCAACGTAATACGCCAGCTTGGTGAGTTAGCCCCATGGTTTGCTAGGTAATCAAATCCGGTAATTATTTGTTGTTTTTGTGCTTCTATACGCTGTGTTTGGGCTTGCACATTATGTATGGCAGGTTGATTCCATAACGTTATTTCGTCTCTAAAAAAGCTAAGTGTTCCGGCAAAAAATATTAAATATAATAACCAACAAACAAGTAATCCAACCCAAGTGTGTAACCAAGTCATTGATCTGAAAAAGCTGTCTTTCATACCCAATCCTTTAGCAACGCAAGCAACCCGGCGAAAATACCTGTACTTAGTAAAATACTGATCCACACTGTTTTAAATGATTTAACGCTAAAGGCATAAATAAATACGACGGCATAAATTAAAATACTGATTGAAACACTAAACAGTACTGCGTCTTGCTTAGCTATTGGCATTAAAAAGCACAATAAAGCAGTACTTGCAGACGTAAAGGCATAGCCACCAATGATGGCAATAAAAAACCGTAAAAATATCAAAACTCGATAACTGCTTACGCTTTTTACTATAAGCGCAATCACGTTAATTTTATCGAATGACGCACTGTGCAAAGGTGCCTGCATAGTTAATTAATCCTTTATTTAAAGCTGAGGACAAAACAGAGGCGCTATTATATATGTTACAAATACAAAAGATAGCTATTCTCATTTGTAATATTAATATTCAAGTAAATTATTTCACCTTACTTAGGGTCTGTTGATCTTTCAAGGTTAAATTTGCAGCAGTCTGTTTGGTATTTAGGCAAGGCAGAGCCTATACAGTGTGGTTATTCCCCATAAATAGGCGATAACGTAGCATTAATGCCAAACAGGCGCTGCCCAAAGGGTTCTTCCTAGGGGCTATTTACTCTTTGTTGCTCGGTTTTGACTTAGCCCACTAGGTTACAAATCTCGCGCCGCGATTAAATAACCCCTAGTTTGAACAAATTTTAATCCGCAAAGATCAACAGACCCTAGTAAAATACTGATCTGTTATTATTTAATGATATTGCACAGACTGTATGTAAAGCTTAAGGTTAATAAACTGAGTAAAAATAAAGAGTAAAAATAAAGAGTGATCACGAAAAACTAAATTACGTTGAGCTTCCTGCATGTGACTTACCTGCTACTAAAGCTTTTTTTAGTCATGTATTTAATTGGCAGTTTACTGACTACGGCCCAGAATACACGGCGTTTAGCGGCCAAGGGCTCGATGGTGGATTTTTTAACGCACCGCTTAAATCGCTTACTCAAAACGGGGCTGCGCTCTTAGTTTTTTATAGTAACGACATTCACGTTACCTACAAAAAAATAGAACTGCATGGCGGCACAATATTAAAGCCTATTTTTGAATTTCCGGGTGGTTGTCGGTTTCATTTTGCAGAGCCAAGCGGGAACGAGTTTGCTGTATGGGCAGACAAGCATTAGGTTTTATGAGGGGTGTAGCTCGATTTAGTTTAAAGATCACGATTTTACTAACTAACGCTCGTTTTAATTAAAATAAACCGATTTTTTACCAACTCATTTATCCTAAATGGCCATTTAGGATGAATATTAAGCATTTAAGGCCAAATAAACATGAATAGTCACCAATTAATGGATCAAGTTAGTAAATGCGTGATCTGTGAACCTCATTTACCTTTGGGTGCTCGCCCAGTAATACAATTTAGCCCAAACGCACGTATTTTAATTGCGGGCCAAGCACCTGGTATAAAAGTTCACGAAACCGGAGTGCCATTTAACGATGCAAGCGGCAACCGGCTACGAGAATGGCTTGGGCTAACACGTGATGAGTTTTATAACGCCAATAATATAGCCATTTTGCCAATGGGCTTTTGCTATCCGGGTAGGGGTAAGTCGGGTGATTTACCACCTAGAAAAGAATGTGCACCGGCATGGCGTGAGCAATTATTAGCTGCACTACCAAATATTGAGCTGACAATAGTGCTTGGTAAATACGCGCAGGCGTATCACTTACCAGACACTAAAAAAATGCCACTTACTGAGTTGGTAAAATCGTGGCGTGAGTATTGGCCAAATTATTTAGTGCTTCCACACCCCAGTCCGCGTAATAATATTTGGCTTAAAAAGAATCCATGGTTTGAACAAGACGTACTACCAGAACTTGATAAGCGAATAGCGACTATTTTAAATAAATAAAACTCTGACCTAGAATAAAAATTAGGGTGGGTGTTACATTATTTTGCCTATAAAGACTCTCAAGCTCAAACGTTATGGTAGGCGCAGAGCTTGCTCGCGCGAGAAGCGAAGTTTCTAATTGCTAAAGCGCATTTCAGGGTGGCACAAGAGTGTGAGTAATACGGGGTGAAAACATTAGAATTAGGATGGCATCCTTTCTAATTATTTTGAAAAAGTAAGAGAGAGTGTCAACGTTATTTTTATTTTGGAGAGTGAATTGGCAAAAGTTACAGCAGAGCAAATTTCGGCGGCTTATCAAGTGAGTAAAAATATTTTTTCCAAAAAGATAAAAAGAGCTGAAGGTATTGAATTATTATCTAACACCTATCATTTAAATAAAGCGAGTGCTGGTGATTTTATAAATTGTTTTAAATGTTTGATGGAAGGAAGGGTTTTTCAAAGGGCAATGAGTAGTAGTGCGATGGATTTTTTTATGAGCAGTATAACTACAGATTTTTCCATAGAGCGCCAAGAAAATGCATTAAATGCGCTGTATAAACATATTGAATATTGGGAGTCGCATTATAAAACCAATGCTTTATCAATGAGAAAAATTGCAAATTACTATTTAAAAGGCATAGAACAAAATTTAACAACCGATTCTATTTATCAGCAACTTGAGCAAAGTGTTGCGGAATCTCTTAAGTTAACAAGTTATGAGAGATTGAACAAAATAAGAGCTAGTAATCCTATTCCAAAAAAAATATTGGTAAGCTCAACTGTCTATCAACGTAATCAGCATGTTGTAGCTGAGCGGTTAAATACTGCAAATGGTACTTGTGAAAGATGTAATAAAAAAGCGCCGTTCTTACGCGCCAAAGACAATACTCCCTACCTTGAAGTGCACCATAAAAAACAATTAGGTCATGGAGGATTAGATGTTTTAGAAAATACTATTGCACTTTGCCCTAATTGCCATCGAGAATTGCATTTCGGGATATAAAGTAGCTAATAAAATGCTCTGAGGCAGGTCATGGGTTAGGAGGAGGGTTAGGAGGACATCCACTCCAAATACTTAAAAATTAAGATGGGTCTCATACTACTTTCTAAATGGCCTTAATGATTTACGAGCTACGCCCACCACATAAACAAGTTATAAGCTTGGCTCGCAAGCTAAAACGTTACGGTAGGCGCTGAGATTGCTCGCGCGAGAAGCGAAGCTTCTAATTGCTAAAGCGCATTTAAGGATGGCACAAAGGTAATAAGTAATACGGGGTGAAAAAGCAGTTAATTATTTAGTTACTAAAACAGCGCCTTACTTTGTAAGGCGCTACAGTAAATTTACTCTTTGGTTTGCATATTTTTAGCGCGCTCTTCTGCATCTATCAATGCTTGCGATTTAGGGGCGCGTTTTTTCTCTTCTATTTTTGGCTTTTCAGTCGAGTCAGGATCCCAACTTGAATCTAGCGATAAGTTAGCAAATGGGTTGCTACTGTCTGCTTTTTTAGGGTCATTTTGTGGCTCATCAATTTGCTGTGCTGTTTGTGCTTGCTCAGGTATCGCGTCTTCTTTTTTAGGCATTGGCTTTTCACCAGGTAATGGTGCGTTTGGATTAAATGTACGCACTTCTGGTTCTTTAAAATCTTGCTCAGTTGTATACAAAGTCGATTGAGCGTCAGATATTTGCTCTGGCGTATGTAAATCTACAACCGGTTCACTCGCTGTTACTGGCTCAGGAGTGCTAATAACTGGCTCTACAGTGTTATGTTCGGCCTCTATTGGCTCATGCTCCGTTATTTGGGCTGCATGGTGTTTACGTTGTTTTTTTACTGGCTTTGCATCGGGATCAAAGTCGCGTACCTCTGGCTCATTAAAGCTGCTGGCATTTTTAATACGCTCTAAGGTTGTTTTAGCGGCGGCTTCAAACTCGGCAGTGTTAGGCTCAGGTTTTTGTTTTACTTTGTTAAATGTAGCTCCGCTTGCTTGCTCTGAGATATCAGTTGGGTTAAGAGGTGTAGGCTCACTTTCGCTTGCTTGCGCTTGAGTTGTTAAGGTGTTTGGCTCATTTGTACTTGGTGTAGCTGTACTTTTAACATCAACATCAGCATCAACATTTTGCGCCATATCCGTAGGCTCTGACTCTTTGTTTGCTGCTATGTTGCTTTCAACTATCTTATCTACTTGGGTTACTTTATTAATTTCAGCAGGCTCAGCATCAATCTCTTCTGTTGTTTTTACAGGTGCAGTTGTTTTAATTTCCGCTTTAGCTGGCGTAGTAATTTTTTCTGATTTAACTTCAGGTTGAGCCACGATAACGGGTGCTGCCGTTGCTTTACTTTGCTTTGCACGGCGCAGGCGCACGACTACCATAGCGCCAATAAGTACCACTATAACAAGTATTAAAGTGGGTAAAAGTAACGAGCTTGGGCTCTGTGCTACAGGTTGTGGCGCAATTACTGGCGCTGGTTTAGTTAACACAGGTGCTGGCTTTACAGGCGTAGGTTGAACGTTTTGCTCTGGCGTCGCCGGTTTTACTTGCTCTACTGTTGCTTCGTTTTTTTGCCCTGTAATTACTTGCTCAGGTGCTGCTTTTGTTGGCTCTGCATCAATTACTATTTCGTTACTGTTGGTATTTAGCTGATCGTTTATTTGTTGTTTTTGATCATTAGTTAAATTAAGCGTTTGCTCGTTGATGCTTTCTTTAACAGCTTCTTCAGTAGGTTCAATAACGGGGGTAGGTTCAACAATTTTAGTTTGTGGCTGAATAACAATAGTGGGCTCAGGCTCTATTACTTGTGGTTTAGGTTGTGCTTGAATCTCTTTTGGCTTATTACAGTTATTTTTGTAATCACGCACTGCCTTACGATATTTTTGACTCGCTTTATTATTACTATTTTGCTGCATTTCTTGTTTAATTAAAATGCACATAGCTTCGTTGTATGCAGCACTTTGCGCACTATAAAATAAGGCAAAGCAAAGGGTAAATCTAATTAATTTTGATATCATAAAGTTATGTGCGCTTAAATATTAATAGTTTGATTTTAAGCGCAAAATTAAAAATTATCTAGAGCAAGTTAACTTAAGTACCACTAATCAATGACCATTAAACTGCGATATTCATCGTAAGCAAATTGGTCGGTCATACCGCTTATATAATCTTGGATTAATCTACAACGATAATAAAACTCGTATGCAGCAAAGTGATCGGGCTCTTCTTGCATGGCATCTATTGCGTGTTGGTAGCTATTTAAATGTTTTTTAGAGAGCTTTTTAACAAGGCGCGACTCTATTAACAGGCGTGAGTCGCCATTGAGTGCGCGCTTAAAGTCATCGCTGTTTAATTGCAGTAGTGGTTTGTAGCAATCGAGTAAGCCGTTGATTATTCGATAGCCTTGTAGCTCTAGTTTTTCGACTTCTTTATTTGAAAAAACATGCTCAAGCGCCACCTGTTTTAGCGTTTTGGTTACAGCGTGTAAGTGGCTTCTGTCTTCTAAAAGTGCGTGGTTAAAATCGCCATGATAAATAGACTCTATATTTTCGATAAAGCGCTTAGCAGCATGATTAACCAATGGGTGTAAAAGTGCTACGCGTAGGTAGATAAAAAACTCACTGTTAAAATTATATGGCTGTGCTTTGGCGCGATCGAGCGCGTAATCTACGGCTTTATCTACAAAGTTTAGATGTTCTGTATCGTCTATTGTTAGGTTTATTAATGCTTTTTTATAATGGCTTTTAAGAGCTTGGCATAATTGCTCGGTGCTTATTATGTCTTTTTCAACGGCGTCTTCTATGTCGGCTAAGCAGTACGAAATGTCGTCGGCGGCTTCCATAATATAACTTGCCGGATGGCGGCAGTAAGGCTCAATAGTGAGCTCATTTTGGAGTGCTTCAACAAAGGCTTTTTCGCTGTAGTAGTAACCTACTTTTTTCATTAAGTAATTTTTATTTTGCGGAATATCTTTTGTATCAAGCCCTGCTGGGCGGGTGTATTTTAAAATACCGGCACTTTGGCTATACGTTAAATTAAGCGTTTGCAAAGAATGAATTATACGTATGCCTTGGGCGTTGCCTTCAAAGTTACAAATATCAAGCGCGAGGTGTTTAAATACAACACCTATACCAGTGTTTGGCTCTTTACAGCGCTCGGGTGTTACGCTTACTAGGTTATTATTAAACCAGTGGTTAATAGCCGCTTCGCCAAAATGTCCAAAGGGTGGGTTGCCTATGTCGTGCATTAGGCAGGCCATTTCTACTAGGCTTTCTAGCGGGCGTTCTAGGTCGGTTAAGCCGTAATCTTTTTGTTGTTGATAATTTAAGTTGGCAAAAATACGTTGCACTATAAAACGGCCAACTTGTTGTACTTCAAGCGAATGGGTAAGGCGCGAGCGTACGGCTGCATTGCGTTCAAGTGGAAACACTTGAGTTTTTTGCTGCAGCCTGCGAATAGCGGCACTGTTAATAATACGGCCGCGGTCGCTTTCAAGCGCCATCTGTAAGTTAGAGGTGGTGCGATACATACGTGCTGGCGTTATTTTTTTACTAAAATCTATGGTCATCTTTGTTTTTATCCTTGTTTACATTGATGACTGGCATAATTTTTAGCACATCGTCATTCGTTTTTGTAACCGGCTGTTATTCGTCTTTAATATACAGGGTTTAATCTATCAGTTTGTATCATAAAGTAACAACTTGCTTTAAAATAATTTTTTGAGTAATTGTTGTGCATTTATAGGTGTTTATAATGAAGCAGTGGATTTTAAAGGCAGTCTCAATTTGCCTATTATTAGGGATGAACAATGCGTTTGCTGCAAAAGAGCAAACAGTGGTGCTTATATCAATTGATGGCCTGCGTTGGGATTATATTGAAAAACACGGCGCGCCAAATTTAAAAGCAATGGCGGAGCGCGGTGTTCGCGCACAAAAGCTAATACCTGTTTATCCAACTAAAACATTTCCTAATCATATTTCTATTATTACGGGCTTATTGCCGGTAAATCATGGCATTGTAGATAATAACTTTTGTGATAAAGCGCGTAAAAACGACTGTTACAGCATGGGCAAAGCATTGGGCGATAGCACATGGGTAAAGGGTATTCCGCTTTGGAATTTAGCAAAAATGCAGGGGCTTAAATCAGCTACTTATTTTTGGCCTGAGTCGGATGCGCGCTTTAACGGCATGACACCAGATTATTTTTATCACTATTCTAAATACAGCGATTACCAAAACCGTGTTGATCAAATTCTTCAGTGGTTAAGTTTACCTAAAGCACAGCGCCCGCGTTTTATTGCGAGTTACTTTTCGCTAGTTGACAGCATGGGCCATGAGTTTGGGCCAGACGCACCACAAACACGTGATGCTGTTAAACAACTTGATGAATTAATGGGACAATTACAAGCTCGCTTAAGTAAATTAGAGCAAGAAGTAAACTTAGTTATTGTGTCGGATCACGGTATGGCGAGTATAGATCCAGATAAAAGTATTGATGTAACCACACTCCCTGAAGATGAAAACTTTTTAGTTAAAAATACAGGCCCACGTTTACTTATTTATACTCAGCCTGATGCTAAAAACGCTGATATTGAAGGTTACAAAGCGCGTTTACGAGATGCGTCAAACGGTCGTTATACAGTATTAACTGACGAGCAATTAGCAGCGTACCATTACAATAAAGGTACGCGTGTAGGCGATATTGTGGTGCAAACTACAGCGCCAGCGGTATTTACTAATGGTAAAAAGCCAACCTATTTAGGCACTCACGGTTATGCATATACTGATGATATGGCAGCATCATTTATTGCGGTTGGTCCTGCGTTTAAGCAAGGTGTAAGCCTTAAGGAAGTAAGTAACCTTGATATTTACCCAGTACTTGCAAAGGTGATGGGGCTAAAATTATTAAACAAAGTAGATGGCGATGGTAAAACATTAATGCCAGCAATTAAGCAAAAAATAGTTGTTCACTAAGTAGTTTTTATTGTGATGTTCAAAGCGGCTACTTAGCCGCTTTTTATGTTTAATCGATTAGTTATTTACTCTCTCCCCTTACTTATAGCACTAGTAAAACCGAGCTCGTCGCTTTGCAAAGTAAGCACAAGTTGATGGCGTTCGCATATTGCTTTTACGGTTGCCAAGCCTAATCCAAACCCTTCTTTTTGCCTCGCCGGATCGCCTCTATAAAAACGCTTGGTGAGTTGTGATAATTGCGCGGTTTTTACGCCGTTGCCATTATCGCTAATATTTATATGATTACTGGTAAGTGTAATATGTATCGCTGCGCCATTACCTGCATATTTTATAGCGTTTTCGATTAGGTTAAATAAAGCCTGAAAAAGTAGGTTTTTGTCGCCTTGAAGTACTAAGTTACCCTGATTAATTACACTTATATGCTGCTGATTTTGCTGTGCACTTGGCTCTAGTATTTCTATTAGATCGTTAATAAGTGTTTGGCAGTTTATAGGCTCTAACTTTAACGGAAATTGCCCGTGCTCAAGGCGAGTCAATTTAAGCATGGCATCAAAGGTATGTAATACGGTATCAAGCTGCTCTATTTCAAGCCCAAGCTCTGGTTGTTGCACTACTTGGCGCTCTAGTTGCAAGCGCAATCGAGTAAGTGGGGTTTTTAAATCGTGCGCTATGTTATCGGTAATGCCTTGCACTAAGGCAAAGTTTTCTTCGATGGTGTCGAGCATGGTATTAATGTGTTTGGCTAGTTTTACAAACTCATCGCCTTGTTGTTTATGTATTACTCGCGCCGACAAATCACCTTTTTGAACTTGTTCTACTACATCATTAAAATAATTTACACGTCTTAAATGCCTGCGCGCAAAAATATAGCCAAACACACAGGTAAGTAACAAACTGACCAAGCAAGCCCACGTTGCAATGGTTTTAAATTCAGTAATTAAGCGACTTAAATGCTCGGTGGCTGTGGCAATAACAACATTGCCATGTTGAGTATTCACAATACCGGTAGTAAGTAATCTAATTTGCCCTCGTTGCGTGTCGAGTACCGGAAATTCAAGCGTGTTAGGCAGCTTTGGTATGTCGTTTGGTAAAAAACTTAATTGTTGAAATTGCTCATCATCGCTTTGCCAAAATATTAAAATATCGCCTTCGTTACGAAATACCGCTAATTGCTGAAAAAAAGACGTTTTATCAAACTCATTCGCGAGTCCTTCAATGCGTACTTGCTCGGCGTTTAAGCGCCTTTCTACTTGGCGTGTTTGCTCGCCTAATAACAGCTGATATATAAGTACAACGCACAGCACTAAAACAATTGATGTAATAGTGGCAAAGGCGAGTGTAAGTCGCCATACAGAACTAAAACGCGGGTTAAATTGTTGCCAAAGGTTGCTGTTAGCAATCATTATTTTGCTCTACTTGTAATCGGTAGCCAACGCCTCGTATTGTTTCTATTTGTACTTTTGCACCAAGCAATGATAGTTTTTTACGTAACCTTGCTATGTGTACATCTATTACATTTGTGCCAGGATCAAAATTATATTCCCATACCGACTCAAACAACAAAGTGCGCGTAACGAGTTTGTTTTTATGATCGAGCAAAAAGTGTAAAAGTTTAAATTCTTTAGGTTGTAAGTTAAGTGTTTGCCCAGCTACATCTGCTTTATGATGACGAAAATCGAGGTTTACGTTTGCTAAACTTAATGCGGTTTGCGGTGGTTGGTTATGAAAAGGGCGCTTAATTATGTTTTCTACACGAATGGCTAATTCTGAAAAGGCAAAGGGTTTTATAAGGTAGTCGTCTCCACCGGCTTTTAGCCCTGCAACTCGGTCGTCTACTTTATCAAGCGCCGAGAGTATTAGTACAGGTGTTGTTTTACCTGTTGCTCTAAGTGCAGCAAGTACTTGCAAACCATCTAACTTTGGTAGCATTCTATCTAATACAATAACGTCGTGTTCTTCGCATGTAGCAATTAATAATGCTTGTTGGCCGTCTTGTGCGGTATCTACGGTGTAGCCTAGCTCGCTAAAGGCTTTGTATAAAAACTCGCGGTTTTGTTTGTCGTCTTCAACCAAAAGTAATTTCATTAATTGCCCCAACGCAGTAGTGGTAGGTTTTTACCTGTGGCAAGGTCAATGGCTTTTTTATGACGCCCTTTTAACGATACAAACGTGGCAACCATATAAGTTACGCCCATATCTTGCTCAAGTTGAGCTTCTATTAAGTATTGTGTTTGCGTTGAATCTAACGACTCGACAAGTTGATACATGCGGTAATCTTTTTTACGCATTAATTTAGCGGCTGCTACTTCGTCGTCTTCATCAAGCTCTGGCGGGGCATATTCAAGTTCAATTAGTTTACCTTTTACATCAACTAATAATTCAATAAAGCGATTATGTTTTTGCTCAAAAAGTGTTACCTCGTAGGTGGTTTGTCCTTTTTCGAACTCTAGCTCAAACTCTACAATAACGGCTGTATTTAGGTATTCGGTTTCTATATTTTTTAAAATACTTTGTGGTGATGGCTCGTTTGCATTATTAAGTTTGTCAAAAATTGCAGAGCTGCTTGCATGGCATAACCCGCTGAAAAAAAATAAGGCGCTCAAAAAAAAATGTTTCATGTAAGTATGCTCTTGTTTGAATGTGTTTAGCCTACCAAATAAGAGGGCTAAACACATTTATTTAGTCGTATGATTTATTCTTTATATCAGCGCTTTATATTGCTTATGGGGATTAGTCATCTAAAACGCATGCTCTTACTTGGTTGCTTGCAACCCATTGGCATTCTAATTCTACCGTTTGATTTAAATATTGCGTTAATGAGTTATCTTCACTTATGTAACCCCAAAGTGTTGCTTGCTGATTTTGATTTGCTGACACTAAGCCGGTTAAGTTAATCTCACTTGTATCGTCTTCTAGTTCAACTTCGCTTACGCTGTTTTGCTCATTGTTATAAGTGCCTTCAAGCTCAACCCACTGACCATCAAGGGTATTAACCGATAATCCATCTTCAAATACAGTTTGGCTATTAAATGTAAATTCAATGCCATTTATTGTCGCTATATTTTGCTCGTAACTAACAACGCCGGCTACCGAAAACTGCTGATTAGTTGTATTTGAGTTGATGTTTGTTGATTCAAATTCTATTTCTTGAGCGAGTAATTTATTGTTGGCTTGCTGCCATACACCATCGACCTCAACAACTTGACCAACAACAAGATTAGCGGTGGTGCCATCTTCAAATTGAGTTTGATCATTAATGCTAACTTGCCACTGCGAGTTTA
Source organism: Pseudoalteromonas sp. TP27 (assembly GCF_056470645.1). Classification (NCBI taxonomy): domain Bacteria; kingdom Pseudomonadati; phylum Pseudomonadota; class Gammaproteobacteria; order Alteromonadales; family Pseudoalteromonadaceae; genus Pseudoalteromonas; species Pseudoalteromonas sp. TP27. The sequence continues at coordinate 252,440 of NZ_JARDAK010000003.1, forward strand.
GTGTTATTAAGCTCATATTGTTATTTACAAAGGTGATTACGCCTTCAAGTTCGGTGTCTATATTATCGGTGAAACTAAGGCTTTGCTCTGCATCAACCTCGGTTGCGGTAAATATTGCATTATTATAAAAACCTTCAACCTCAACAAGTTGACCATTACTCAGCGTGCCGTCTATATCAGCTTGTTGGTAGTTAATAACTAAATCACCTAAATTAAATGTGCGCAACTGCTGGTTTAAATTGGTGATACTGCCTTGCACTTCAAGCTCTGATTGGCTGTTAGTAATAGGGGCTTGGTAGGTAACCGTTAATGAGTTTAATGAATGACTGTAGCCACTAATTTCAAATAATTGCCCTTGACTAAAGTCGCTGCTGTTTAAGTTACTAAGCGTCACACCTGCAATACTCACCTGGCCATTTTGTATATTAATAGGGCCTTTAAATACAGGGTCATACTCTATTTCGGTTGCGCTTGTACCATTTGTTTCTACTTCTACCATCATGCCTTGTTTGATGTTTGCAAGGGTAGCGTTATTGCCATCTACTTCTATCTCAGCTGAACTTGCTGTAATAGTATGATCGTTCACGGTTATTGAATCCGACGTTACACCTGTTACTTGCCCAATGATCACACTTGGTAAGTTAGCTGTAGCAGCTAGCTCGTTGCTGTCGTTTTTTGACGAACTACTTCCGCATGCGCTTAACGCAAGTGTAATAGCACTTAATGAGATTAGTTTTGCTGTATTTTTAATTGATTGGTTGGTCATAGGGAACTCCAAGTTAATAACTATTGTTGATGGAGCCAGTATACTTAACCATGTATATCAAGAAGGTGGACAGAACATTAATTTTTGTTAATGTTATAAAAAAGAGCGCGTAAGCGCTCTGCAGGGAAGAACATGTTAAAACTTTAAAGCGAGCTATTTAACCCACATTTTTATTGGGCAGCTTATTTAAAGTTAGCAATACTTGTTTTTGTCGCAGTAACCGTGCGAATTGCATGCGCTTGGTTTGTAATACCAAATGCAATACCGTTTACGCTCCAATTAGGATTCGAGAAGTAATCGTACTGAGTTGCGCTACCGTAAACGTGCGGGTAAGCCATAATACTTGCAAACTCATTTTGTACGCCATGGCCCATACCATCAACATATACACCACCAGACGTATCACCTTGTTTGCGTGAATGCGCTAAACCTTGGTTATGACCAAGTTCGTGTACGAAGGTAGTTGCACCACAATCAATAGCGGTAATTGAGTACATACGACTGCTCATTGAGCTGTATAGGTTGCCATTAGTACCTTGACCAACCCATGCTAAACCACATGAAATAAGCCCATTACCAGCACTTTGACCAGTGCCTAATACGGCAACCATGTCGGCTTTCCAATCGCTGCGCAAACCATCTACGTAGCTACTATTTGTAATTGAATCTAACCAATCTTCAGACGGCGTTACTGCGTAGTCACCTAGGTTTTGCTTACCAGCTAAGCGTAGTGTTATATCAACGCCATTTTGGCTATATACCTGGTTACTAAAGGCAATTAGTTGATTGATTTTAGTATCAATATTGCTAGTTGCAGCCGCTGATTGATCGGTATACAAAATACCGATATCGATGGTTTCTGCTTGAGCAATACTTGCTGCACATAATGCCGCAGCCAGTGCGGTTGTAGTAATTACTTTTTTCATTGTTGTATTTCCTTACTCTTGTTGTGGTTGGAACTTGTTTTTAATTTGCTTGGTTGTCTGAAAAGCAGACACACTAACGCTGCCCTATAGTGCGGCTTTGGTTGTTTTTTATATTTTTTGGTTAGCCATCAATTTTTGGTGCAAATATATCGATGTTTTTATCTGATTTGGGTTTTGGGGCTGTTACTTCATGCTCTATATGGCTTTTGTATAAATCGCGCTTTGCTGCAATCCATCCGTATTTACCTTTACTTTCGAATACATAGTTGCCAGAGGGCGCAGTAAATTGGCCATATACGGCATCTTTACCTACTGTTAAAACAGTATTGTGCATACGCCCATCAACACCCACTATTTTGCCAAATATGCTCTTATCGCCATTTTCAGATTCAACCACATTAGTCACTTCGGCGGTGAATGTTTCGGCTGTTTGAGGAATAGCTAAATCAAAGTTTTCGCCAGTCTCTAACGCCTGCAAAGAATTTAAATCAAACTCAATATAGGCTTCGTTATGTAAGTCGGTAGGTAAAACTTTTGCGTTTATAAGCACTTGCTTTGCTTTGTCGGATAGGCGATTTACGGCATCAAATTCTTCAAACGGTAAGTTGTTGTCAGGGGTAACAATGTGTTTAACAGTAATTGGATCTTTGCTCATATCAATAGGGGCTGGGGCGTGTGTATTGCGTGTTTTTTGTAAATCAATAGGAACAAAATCAATTGCAACGGGCGCTATAGGCTCTACCGCTTTATCTGTATCAAAAAATAGCCCATAAACTGCAAATGCCGATAATGGTATAGCAATTAGTAAGACGACAGATCTCTTCATTCGTTTCTCTTTTAGTGTTTTTGGTTAACTATTTGTTACGTTTTATATTATTAAATAGATTAGATCAAGATAATAAATGTAACCGAAAAGGATTAATCATAAATATCATAATTCCTTATAAAGTATAGGGATATTTATTTTTGGCATGTTTTTTACTCTTTTTAGTATTGGTTATTTGTAGGGTTTATACGGGGTTTGGCGCGTTTGTGGGTACTTGTTTGTTTAGTTAAATACAATGGTTAAAAGTGACTTATTAACGTTAATTACAATGAAAAATAAAAAGTGAATTTATTTCACCTTTTGTAAACCAATCGCTAATTGCAATGTAATTATCGGGCACGTATGTTGTGTGCTGCATAAATGCATTACGAGGAATTTATGAAGGTGTCTGATCAGTTGCTTAACCGAATTACAGCAGGACTTGTGGCTGTCATTATTGGTTTTTCTAGTTCTATTGCACTGATTTATCAGGTAGTGATAACCCTTGGCGGTACGCCAGATTTAGTGGCTAGTTGGATTTTAATGCTCGGTTTAGTAATGGGTATAACGTCAATTGGCTTATCGTACTATTACAAAGTACCTATTTTAATTGCGTGGTCTACCACCGGAGCGGCATTACTTATTTCAAGTGCGCAGGGCTATAACTTAAATGAGGCCATTGGCGCATTTATGCTTAGCGCATTGCTGGTGTTTTTGTCGGGGGTGACGGGCTGGTTTGAAAAAATAATGAACCGTATTCCAAGTGAGCTTGCGTGTGCCATGTTGGCAGGTGTACTTGTTACCTTTGGCATAGACGTGTTTAATTTTATGAACGACATGCCGTTAGTGATTGGCTTAATGGTTGTTATGTACTTTATTGGTAAACGCTTTTTTGCTCGTTTTGCAATGTTAAGTGTACTTATTATAGGTGTACTACTTGCTTGGCAAATGGGCCATATTGATACCAGTGCACTGCACTGGAAAATGAGTGAATTTACTTATATTGAACCTGTATTTCACTTGCAGGCATGTATTAGCATAGGTTTCCCTCTTTATATAGTTACCATGACTTCGCAAAATTTACCGGGCATTGCTGTTTTAAAAGCGCATAAATATAAAGCGCCTATATCGGTTACCTTAAACGTGACTGGTTTTGTGAATATATTCACAGCGCCATTTGGCGCGTACTCTATTAATTTAGCCGCTATTACTGCAGCTATTTGTATGAGTGATGAGGCTGATAAAAATCCTGACAAACGTTATTGGGCAAGTATTGCCGGTGGTGTGTTTTATATTTTAATGGCGCTGTGCGCAGCTTCATTAGTTGGGTTGGTAGCAAGTTTACCACAGGCACTTATTTTAGCTTTGGCGGGCATTGCGCTATTTGGCACTATTGCTAATAGTTTGCAGCAAGCCCTTGGTAGTACTGAATATACTGAGGCCGCAATAGTCACTTTTTTAGTAACTGCATCTAACTTAACATTGCTCTCTGTGGGGTCTGCTTTTTGGGGGATTATAGCAGGTGTATTTACGGTAATGATCACCCGAAAAGACTAAGGTGACTATTGCTTTAAAAATAAGGTTTAAAAAATAAAATTAAAGGCTGTAACTGCAGCCTTTAGTTTTACAAAACAGGGTTTATCTAATCATAAGTATGATGGCGAGTTATGCTAAACCGATTAAGAAAATGGTGCATAACGTATACCGCACATAAACTTAAAATAATCGCTACAGATACCGAACTAAAACGGTATAAGGCACTGTAAATAATATCTTGCCCAGGACCAAGTGATTGCCCAAATAAAATACCAAAGGTAGTTAACACACCAAAACCAATACCCGGCGCGCCGCCTCCTAAAATATGATAACGCGAAAAAACAAACGATAAGATCCACAAAATTAATACAGGAAAAAGTAAAAAGTCAGAATTATTATACAAAACTAGCTGTGATAAAAGCGCTATGTTACACCCAATAAGAGTACCAATAGCACGATACCAACCAGCCATTCCAGCCGCTTTCCAACATAACGAAAATAAAATAAGCACAGATGCAGCTTGCGCCGAAATAGAATCTTGTAAATCTAAAACCTGAAAAACCACAAACGAGAGTGTTGCCACCGTAGAGCAAAGCAACACTTCATGGCGAATACTTTCTTTTGCTTTTGAGGGCATTGCACGCGCTGGGCGAGCTGTAACATCAGGAAATACAGCGTGCATTAAAACAGCGAGTATTACAGATAATAACGTCGCATACCCATTACTTAAAATAAGCGGATATACACTACCAGTGCCGGTAACATAGCTTGAAAAGTGTAGTTGCACAGATAACCCAACAACCCCTAACGCGCCAAATAAAAATGCACCTCCGGTACTCATTTTATAAAATAAAAGACAAAATGCGCCAAATACTAGTAGCCCCATTATTACAGGCAAATGCGAAAATAATCCCTGTATAATTAACACTACAAAGGCACTAAAACCAGCAGCTGCAAAAAATTGACGCACAACGCTTCTGCTTAATGTAGGGACTAACCCTAATAGCAGCATAGGATAAACCGTAAAAAAGATGCCATAAGGCCAATTCATAAGCTTATTTATAGCAAAGCCAAGAGTGCAACCGCCTGCAATGCGCAGCGCTTGACGCAGACCATTTGAGTCTAATTGTGGCCCTTGGCTAACAACTTGAGTCATAAGATCTCCATTAATAAATGTAGTGTAACCAACTAATAAACCTAATTTGTGCAGCACCAGCCCATTGACCAATCACAGAGTCTGGTAAAAGCTGTACTGTGGCACGTGCACCACTTGGCATATTGGCAATTAAATTTGCATCATCTAGCAGCTTTAAATGAATACGTTGTCGTTGTGCATCGCGTACCCAACGATTACTTGTCTCTGTGGTGCTTAGCAAACCATTTGCGCTTAATTGACCACTGCTTACACCTGCTTCAAAAGCTGTAATTTGTGCATCAAACACTTCACCAGGACGGCTATCAAAAACAACTCGCGCTGAGCTACCCGGCTTCATATGCAATAAAGACTTCTCTCTAAAGTCAGCGACTAAATCTGCTTTTTTTGCCACTATTGCTAACAATGGTTGTCCTGCTACTGCGTAAGCACCATTTAATAATTGTAAATTAGTGACAATACCGTCGCTTAATGCACGTATTTGTGTGTATGATAAATTAAGATTTGCTTGCGCTAGTTGATTAGCTGCGTGTCGCATTGCTAAATTTTGATCGCCTGATTCACCACGCGCCAAAATTGCTTCAGCCAACTGCGCCTCATAGGCGCCCACGTTAGCCTTACTTGCCTCATAGTTTGCACGAATGCTTTCAAGCTCTTGCTCTGAAATAGAGTTTTGCTTGTAAAGCTTTTCGCCTCTGCTTTTTAATAGCTTTTGCTCATGTTGTTTTGCTTTAGCTGCACTTATTTGTGCCTCAAGTGCTTTAACATTGGTATCGAGCCGTTTGTTTTGTAATTTAGCGTCATCGAGCGCCAGTTGAGCTTGATCAAACGCTAAATCATAAGGTCCTTGGTCGATACTAAACAATACATCGCCTGCCTTTACGTGTTGGTTATTACCTACCAATACATTGGTTACTCGACCACTAATTTGTGGTGAAATTTGCACAACAGGATGGTATACGCGCGCTTGTGGCGTTACAGGTAAGAAAATATCAGCCACTAAATAATAAATAAATACGAAAAAAAATCCGACGAGGGACAATCTCACGTAATGCGCAAATTTTTGATCAGGTGTCATTTTTAGCCTTAGTTTGAAATTTAATACAATGATGTGCGTTTTTTTCCATTTTAACTAAACCATAAGCCATCGCGTCTAATTGCTCGTCAGTAAAGCCGTCATATAACTGAGCCTTAATATGAGAAATTATCTCGGTTAATGAATCTAACGTTGCAAGACCTTGCTTAGTAAAATAGATTTGTTTACTGCGCTTATCATGCTCATCTATACGACGCGTAATAAGCGACTGCTCTTCTAACTGTTTGAGCGTACGGGTTAACGAAGGCATTTCTATACCTAAGCTATTGGCAAGCTCTAGTTGAGTTAACCCTTCTCGATTTATATTAATGTGCATTAAGACCATCCAACGAGATTGTGTTAACCCTAATGGCTCAACAGCAACTGTAATTGCCTCACGGCATATACGATGTACTCGCCCCATAGTGCCAATAATGGTTAAATCGAGAGTTTCGTGAAAAGGAATATTTTTGACCATAACCAGCCCAAAGTAGTTAGCAAGCTAACTATTTTATCATTGGTTAGCTGGCTAAGTAAATAAAATAGTAAAAAATGAATTTAAGGTTGGTAGTAAAAGTATAACAAAGCGGGGGATACCAAAATAAATAACGTACTTGTAGGTGCGATTTTATATCGCGCTCATGTAACGTGGCTTTAATGTATTATTCAATTCATTAAAACCTCACCTACGCGGGCTTAAACACCGCACTCAACAAAACCGTAGATGCGATTTTATATCGTGCTTATGTAATTAATTTCTCATTTACGGCTGTTATACAATCGCTCTAAAAGTTTAATAAATTAGCTGGTGAATATTGGTCAGTCAGTACTTTAGTATCAGCAGGCCAATCTTGACCATCTTTTGTAAACTCCATAAACTCACTTATGGCTTTTATATCGACATCATATTTGGCTAATCGCGGTGCTAGTAATTTTACTCGCGCGTTAATTTGCTCATTAGTTGGTATTGATTTAAGTCCCGCTAAAATAATACGATTACTACGATTTTCGCGGCTTACATTTATAAAATCGCCAAATACAGCGTGGTAAGTTGCCGACTCATGTTCATAAAGTTTACTACTAGAAAACGTATTTGCAGCTATAACGCCGCCTTCGGCTAATACGCTTTGTACTTCTTCAAAAAACTCTTTAGTGAGCAAATGCTCCGGAATATAGTCGCCGTTAAATGCATCTAAAATAATCCAATCGTACTTTTGCTTTTTAATAGCGGCGCGCTTTATAAAAATACGGCCATCTTGCACGCTTGATGTCACTAAATCGTTTTCTATAAAGTTAAAGTAATCGCGTGCCACTTTAGTTACTGCGGGATCTATTTCAACATTATGAATTTTTGCAGTGGGGTATAGCTCATGGATAACGTTAGAAAGCGTGCCGCCACCTAACCCTATAATAAGTACCCTTTTAGGGTTGTCGGCTACTAAAAGGCTCGCAAAAGTCAATTTTGTGTAATTAAAAACAAGTTTGTCGGGATTGCTTTTATACATACAGCTTTGGCTTGTTTGGCTACTTTTAGTATTAAATTTAAGGCAGCGTAGGTCGCGAGTCTCTTCAACAATAATATTGCGATAAAGCGAGCGTTCTTCATGAATGACCTCGCTCATTACTGCGCCCGAAAAGACGCTTGCAGCTAACAATAAATATTTAAGCATGGGCAAGCTCCTTATTATTGACCAAGGTATTAATAGCTATAGCGACTAAGCCTAGTGAGCCAAGCGTTAAAGCAAAGGTGCTAATAATCGTGTTTACGTCAAACGCGAGTACAAAGTAAAACGAGGTAATAATGGTGCCTAGGGCACTGCCAAGCGTACTTACAAAGTATAAACGCCCAGCCACTTGCCCACTTTTGTCGCTATCGGTTACCAGTAATCGTACAGAGTAAGGCGAAATCATGCCTAAAATAACGGTAGGTATAAAAAATAATGCGGTTGACGCTAACAGTGAGCCGTAACGGCTATCTTCAATATGGGTAAATATAAATTCCATTATTGGCTGCGAAAACAATGTAATAGGCACAACCATAAAGCTGGCAATTAAAAATATTAAACCATATTTGGTAAGGGAGGCATTTTTAGTGCTGAGTTTACCGCCAAGCAAATACCCAAAAGAAAGGCTAAGCATAAATACAGTGATTATACTGCCCCAAATATGTACGCTACTGCCAAAAAAAGGCGCTAGAATACGCCCTCCTAAAAGCTCAATTCCCATAATGCAAAAGCCACTGCAAAAGGCTAAAAAGTAAATTAACGCGTTTGTTTTGATACTCATGTAATTATCGTTATGTAACCTAAAGAGATCACCATACTAACGTGATGTATACAAAGCTGCTAATGCAATTTTTAAATTCAAATAAGTGGTTTTGTTATAAAGTAACACATGGTAAACTTATCGTTATAGTATAACATTTAATTAATTTCCCTATCATTATGAAGTACTCTTTAATTTATTTAGCCTGTTTAGGCATTAGTGCGCAAACACTTGCGCAAGAGCAAACCGACGAAATTGAAAAAATATCGGTTACTTATAAACAAGCATACCGTGGCGACATTCCTCAAAAGCAAATGCCGCAGTCTATTGTAAGTGTTAGCAGCGCTGCACTTGATCAAAAAGGCATTACCGAATTACAAGACGCGCTTGATTTTTCAGCGAGTATTTCGCGCAAGAATAACAGTGGCGCATTATGGGATAGCTTTTCTATTCGTGGCCTTTCGGGTAACGAAAATATGCCGTCGGGCTATTTAATTAATGGCTTTAGTGGTGGGCGTGGTTTTAGCGGCCCGCGCGATGTATCAAACATTGAATACATAGAAGTATTAAAAGGCCCAGGTTCTGCACTTTATGGGCGCTCGGAGCCCGGTGGCACTGTTAATATTGTTACTAAAAAACCACAATTTGAGCCACAAGGCGAGCTAAAGCTGAGCCTAGATAGCGACAGCTTTAATCGTGTTGAAGGCGATTATACTCAAGGTATTAACGATACCACTGCATTTAGAATAAATGGCGCATGGCAAGATAGCGATAGCTACCGCGATGAGGTTTACACCAATAAGAAAGTAATTACGCCATCTATTTATCATCAAATAAACGCATCGACCAGTGTCACTTACGAGTTTGAATACGTAGATTTAGCCCAGTTATTCGACCGTGGCGTTGTAGTACTTGATAACGACTTTGATACAGTGCCAAGTTCACGCTACTTGGGTAATCCAAACGATGGCGATACGCAGGTTTATTCTCGTGGTCACCAAATAACTTTAAACCACGATATTAATGATGATTGGGCAATAGTAGTGGGTGCAAACTACCGCAGCTCTACATTAACTGGGTTTTCGTCGGATGCTGAACTTTCGCCATCGCGCCAATCGTTATTTGACGATGGCCGCACACTTACCCGTCAGCAGCGCTATCGCGACTACGAAGTAGAAGACACAAGCGTTAAATTCGAAGTTAGCGGAAGCTTAGATACAGCTGGCATTACGCATCATTTATTAATAGGTGCCGATGCGTATAAATACGACTTACGTACAGCGCTTTCACGCTACCGTGGCGGTAATGGTACTTATATTGTTGATATTTTTGAGCCAAATTACGATGTTGAGCGCCCAGAAGTAAGCCTACTTTACGAAAACGACGAAGAGCAAAACGCATACGGTATTTATGTTCAAGACCAAATGGATATTACCGATAAATTTAAGCTATTAGTTGGCCTAAGGTTTGACAGCGTTGACCAAGACATTTTAGAAACTAACAGCGGCGTGTTTTCAACAAGCTCTGAGAGTCAAATAAGCCCACGTGTTGGCGTAGTGTACGAGCTAAATAATGCACTAACCTTTTACAGTAGTTACTCAGAAGGCTTTTTACCACTAAGCGGTACTGATGCAAGCGGTGACCCGTTTGGTTTTGAATACAGCGACTCGTTTGAAGTTGGCGCTAAATTTGAATACAAAGGCGTAAACGGTACTGTAGCATTTTTTGATGCATCAAAAAGTAATATGTTAGTGGCAGACCCTGTAAACGTTGGTTTTTCAGCGCCTATTGGTAAAGCCGATAGTAAAGGTTTTGAGCTTGATTTAAATACCTATATTACTGATGCAACGGCGTTTAACTTATCGTACGCCTATATAGATGCCACCACAGCAAACGACATTATTAATGCCGATTGGGGCGTACCAATTGAAAAAGGCAGCCCGCTGGTAAATGTACCCAAAAACAACTTAAACCTTACGCTTAGCCACCAAACAGCATTAATGGGCAAAGAGCTAGAGTTTGGTGCAAGTTACCAATACACAAGCAGCCGTTTAGGTGATGCCGCCGATTTAAGTTTTAGGTTGCCAAGCTATCAATTGGTGGGCGTATTCGGACAGTTAAACTTAACTGAAAAAACTGAGCTTAATATCAGCGTTAATAATATTTTTAATGAAGATTACGCCGAAAGCAGCTACAACGCTTTATGGGTTTACCCAGGTGCGCCAACTCAATTTAAAATGTCGTTAGCTTATAAGTTTTAATAGCTAGCAAATTAAAGTTTTCATCCAAAAGCGTCTTAATGTAGTGGTTAAGGCGCTTTTTTCATTTAAATTAAATTTCTTAAGTTTTCTTTAAGTTTCACTCGTTAAATTTAAACCCTGAAATATAAACAGGTTTAAACGAGCGAGCTTATGCAATTAGCCCACACTTCTACATCATTAGATTTAACACAAAATAATAGTCAGTTTATTAGTGCTCGTATTGATGATGTGCATCGGAAAAATCTCGAGAACACAGTTAAAGAAGGTTTTTTAGTTGCTTATAACGCTAAGCTTACTTCTTTTATGCCACTACTTTGCCAATACGTTACCGAGCAAGGAAAGTGCACGTTAGGGCTAAGGCAAGCAACTTCGCCATTGTTTATTGAGCAATATTTAGCATCACCCGTTGAAGATTTTTTAGGTGAGAGCATTTCTCGCAATAAAATTTTTGAACTTGGTAATCTCTGCTCTACAAATCGAAGAGCAACACTTGCACATTTTATTATTGTTAACGAAGCTCTGCAAAGTGTGGGGGCAAAACATTTGGTGTTTTGTGCAACCAACAAAGTGCGTGCTTTATTACGCTTACTTGGTGTTACGTGTACCGAAATTGCACTTGCGAGCAGTTTTGTAGTTGAGAACCCATTAAAGTGGGGCAGCTATTACGCTAACCAACCAACAGTGTGTATTGTGAGCCTAGAGCAAGCTCACCAACAAGTATTAAATACCCCAATGCTTTATAGTTTGATGCAGCAAAACCACTCAAATATCAATTCTTTGGTAAACGCATTGGTGAATGTATGAACTACTATAATACTCATTCAGTATCGCCATTAATTATTGCCCATAATAAAGATCTAACACGTGAAATTAACGGTGATGAGTTTAACCAGCAAATACAAAAAATAGTAAAAATACTACAAAGCTTTAACGGCAAATGTGTCGCTTATAAGCTCGATAATACGCCAGCTTGGCTTGTTATTGATGCCGCTACTGCGGTTTCTAATAAAGTGGCTGTGCCAATTGCTCACTTTTTTAGTGAACAACAAACTCAATATGTACTAGCGCAATGCGGCGCTAATGTATTTATGAGCGACACGCTAAACCCTTTATTTGGGGAGCCGACCGCATCAATCAATTTATTTGAGTGTTACACATTATATATTTACGAAATTGTTGTAGCTAAACCCGTCAGTTATTTTCCAGAAACTCAAAAAGTAACGTTTACATCAGGCTCGACTGGGCAACCAAAAGGCGTGTGCTTATCTGCAAAGAGCCAAATGCAGGTAGCTCAATCTCTTTGCGATAAGATTAATATTAAAAAGCCTGTGCATTTATGTTTATTGCCCCTTGCTGTATTGCTTGAAAATATAGCTGGCGTGTATGCCCCTTTAAAAAGTGGCGGTACAGTACACTTAATGCCATTAAATGAATTAGGCTTTGTTGGAACTGCATTAAAGCAGCCCGCACAACTTATTGCTGCGATTGATAAAGTTAAGCCAAATACGCTTATTTTAGTGCCAGAACTATTAGCATGCTTAGTTACTTTTGCAGAAGATGGGTGGCAACCGCCTAGTTCGTTACAGTTTATTGCAGTAGGTGGTGCGCTTGTCAGCGAAATACTATTAACCAAAGCGCGTAGCTTAAACTTACCGGTATACCAAGGCTATGGCCTTTCTGAAGCGGCATCTGTCGTTAGTTTAAATACACCCATAAACGATAACCTCCACAGTGCCGGCTCTGTATTACCTCATATTCAAACCAAAATTGAAAATGGTCAGCTTTTTATAAAAGGCGATTTGTTTTTAGGTTACTTAAATCATCAACCACACGACAAAAACCAGTGGTATGCAACCGGCGATCTGGTCGAACAGCATCAAAATACCTTATTTATTAAAGGCCGCCTAAAAAACCTAATTATTACCAGCATGGGGCGCAATATCAGTGCCGAGTGGCCTGAATCACTCTTACTTAGTCAAAGTGGTATTTTACAAGCGGTTGTATTTGGTGAGGGGCAACCTTTTTTAACCGCCATTATTTACGCCGATACAAAGCTAATTAACCCAGCGTTAGCGCAATACATTAACGCAATTAATAAACAACTACCCGACTATGCACGAATTCAAAAATGGCATCGTTTAACTGCCCCATTAAGTGTGCAACAAGGATTATTAACCACAAATAATCGCCCAAACCGAGATGCCATAAGTAAGCAGTACCATGCTGTGTTTGAGCAATTTTACCGACTTGGAGAAGTAATTAATGAGTGATTTTTTTAACACCCTTAAAGAGCAAACTAAACAAGAGCAAAACTATCTGCTTGCAGCACCTATTATTCAGCGTGTTTTTAAAGGCGAAGCATCACTTGAAGAATACGCCTCGTTTTTAGCACAAGCGTATCACCATGTTAAGCACACAGTGCCATTAATGATGTCGGTTGGTGCACGATTAACTGACGATCAAGAGTGGCTGCGCGAAGCAGTGGCAGAATACATTGAAGAAGAAATAGGTCATCAAGAGTGGATACTTAACGATATTGCAGCCTGTGGTTTTAATAAAGAAGCAGTAAGGTGCAGTCAGCCGCAATTTGCTACCGAGATGATGGTGTCGTATGCGTACGACTCCATTGCACGTAAAAATCCTTTGAGCTTTTTTGGCATGGTGCATGTACTTGAAGGCACTTCGATAGCGCTTGCTGATGGCGCGGCTTCAAACATTGCTAATGCTGTGGGTTTACCTAAAAAAGCATTTAGTTATTTAACCTCTCACGGCGCGCTTGATATAGAGCATGTAAAGTTTTTTGAAAACCTAATGAACCAAATAACAGATGAGGCGGATCAGCAAGCCATACTTCATGGTGCAAAGCGCTTTTATCGTTTATACGGCGATATATTTCGTGGACTCGATGACGAACCATTTTTTAAAGCAAGTGCACAAGGCAAATTGGCATGAGTAGCTCTTTATGTGTGCTCACTGGCGCAACAGGCGGAATAGGGCAAGCAATTGCTAAAGCCCTATATGCAAAAGGGTGGAAGTTACTGCTTGTAGGGCGTAATGCGCAAGCTCTTGAAAAACTGAGCCGTGAGTGCCCAGACAGTGAAACATTTACTGGCGATTTAACCGACGATACAACACGCATTAACTTAGCAATAAAAGCCAAGCAACTCGGCGGCGTTAAATTACTTATTAATAACGCAGGTATAAATACGATGCAAAGCCTTGAGCACACAAGTTCTGAGCAAATAGATAATATGCTGACTACTAATTTGTCGGTGCCTATTAAATTATGCCAGCTATTTTTAGGGCAGTTACAGTATACCAAAGGCACCATTGTTAACGTGGGATCATCGTTTGGCAGTATTGGTTACCCGTTTCAAACACTTTATTGCGCCAGTAAATTTGGTTTACGTGGTTTTACAGAAGCATTATCTCGTGAGTTGAATGGTTCAGGCGTTAAAGTGACCTATTTAGCACCAAGAGCAACAGATACCTCTATTAATAGCAGTAAAGCGCGGGCAATGAATAAAGAGCTCGGTAATAAAATGGACTCGCCAGAATTAGTTGCTCAAGAGTTATTAGCACTTATAAGTTCGAACCAAACAAGGCGCTTTATTGGTTTTCCTGAAAAATTATTTGCACGCATAAATGGCGCATTCCCAAGCGTTGTTGATAATACGATTGCAAAACAACTTCCTAAAATCAAACGATTTTTAAGTTAACAAACACACACAAGGGCAAAATTATGTATAAATTTACACTCGCATTATATTTAATATTAACGGCTGTATTTACTACCGCAGTACAGGCAGATGAAGCGCAAGACTTAACCTCAATTCAACAAAAGTGGGCAATTGCCAACTACGAACTTGAAGACGATGCGCAAATAGACGCGTTTACGCAACTAAGTGAGCAAAGCGCGTTATTTGTTAAAAACTACCCAAGCTCAGCACAAACACATATTTGGAATGGCATTGTGTTAGCTAGCTTTGCAGGTGCAAAAGGGGGCTTGGGTGCACTTGGTTTAGCAAAAGAGGCAAAAGTGTCACTTGAAAATGCACTCTCAATAGATGGTACTGCATTAAATGGGTCAGCTTACGCAAGCCTTGCAACGCTTTACAGTAAAGTACCTGGTTGGCCAATTGGTTTTGGTGATGACGACAAAGCTGAAAAATTATTTAAACAAGCGCTCGCTTTTAATCTCGAAGGCATTGATACTAATTACTTATACGGTGAATACTTGTATGACGAAGGCGATTATAAACAAGCTAAAGCACGACTACTTGTAGCACAAGCCGCGGGCATTCGTGATACTCGTGCAAAAGCAGATAAATATCGTCAACAAGCAATAAGCCAGCTATTGGTAAAAGTAGATAAAAAACTAAAAAGATAAACACATAATGCATTTATTACTCGTTGAGGACGATCATTTAGTGGCGCAAGGGCTTATTCGCTCTTTGCGTCAAGAGGGCTACAGCGTAGAGCATAGTGGCACAGTTAAGCACGCCTTAAAGTGCCTTTCTAGTGGTGAAATTGAGCTTGTTATTCTCGATTTAGGATTACCTGATGGCGATGGTTCGCAAGTTTTAAAGCATATTAAATCGCAAAAAAAAGTTATTCCGGTGGTTATTTTAACTGCTCGCGGTAGTATTGACGACAAAGTCCAAGGGCTTGATATGGGGGCAGACGATTACCTTGCAAAGCCGTTTGACCCCGCTGAGTTATTTGCCCGTTTACGTGTAGCAAGTCGGCGTATTAACCAAACACAATCAAGCTTATTACGCTGTGGTGATGTGGTAATGGATACATCTGCTCATACAGTTACACTAAGTGGGCAATCACTTACGCTACCACGAAAAGAATACATGCTTTTAAAAGCGCTGATGGAAAATCAGGGAAGGGTGCAATCAAAACAACAACTCGAAAACAAACTTTACCAATGGGGTGAAGAAGTTGGCTCTAATGCCATAGAGGTGCATATTCATCATCTTCGTAAAAAATTCCCTAGCGATTTTATTAAAACCTTACGTGGCATTGGCTACGTGGTTGGTAAGCGTTAGAGTGTGTTTGTTTTTCGAGGTTGAAAATGTCTATTCGTAAACGTCTGACCTTAATTTTACTTTCAATGATGGTGCTTACTTGTTTTTTAGCATTAGTAAAAGGCTATCAAAAAAGCATGCACCACGGCGAAAACTTGCTTGATAATGAACTTAAAATAGTGGCTGGCGTTTTAATTGAGCAACCATTGACACTGAGCACAAATGCAGTACAAGTAAGCAATAATAGTGCTCAGTTGTTGTATCAAATTTGGCAAAATAATCATTTACTTAGTGGTTCATCTAGTTTAACAAATAACCAAATTAGTTTTAGCGAGGGCTTTCAAACTGCAAATTTAGCAGGGCAGCGTATGCGAGTGTTTGTAATGAGCAAAAATACTCGTAAAGTCATCATTGCTGAACCTATAGCAAAGCGGTTTGAATTAGCTGAAGCCGTTATTTTATCGGCAATGTTACCTATGTTATGGGCAGTTCCCCTGCTTGCTATTTTTATAAGCTTTTTTGTTAAATACGCATTAGCCCCTCTTACCCGACTATCTAGGCAGTTGGCTTCTCGCCAAGCAAACGATTTTACGCCAATTAACTGGCAAGTAACCGACGAAGAAATTAAACCTGTTATTAATCGTTTAAACGACTTATTTAAACGAGTAGAAACCGCTTACTTACGAGAGCGCTTTTTTGCCTCAGATGCAGCTCACGAATTACGTACCCCGCTCAGTAGCTTAAAAATTAATGTACATAATTTAGCTAATAAGCAAAGTAACTCGCAAAATAATCAAGAACTCCAAGCAATGTCACAAGGCATTAATCGCTTAAGTAATATTGTTGAACAAATGCTAATTTTAGGGCGCACCCAGCCAGAACAGTGGCAAAAGCAGTTTAGTGAACAGTCATTGCTAACTATTACTCAACAAGCTGTGTCGGAGCAATACGATAAAATAGACGAAAAAAACCAAACGATTAGCCTCGAAGGTGATGGTTTTGTAATTAATGGTGATGAGTTTACATTAACGACCCTTATCTCTAACTTGCTCAGTAATGCGATTAAATACACACCTAGTAACGGTCAAATTATAATTAAATTAGCATCAAGTAATAATGACTATAGTTGGCAAATAGATGATTCTGGTGCAGGCATGACTGATGAGCAAAAAGAGCGAATATTCAATCGCTTTTATCGCGTGGGGGGCGATCAGCATCCATCAGGCGAGCAAGGTGCCGGTTTAGGTATGGCGATTGTTCAGCACATTATTGCTATTTATGACGCAAGTATTCATCTAGCGAATAGCTCTTTAGGTGGACTAACCGTTAAGGTTACTTTTACAGGAGTAAAAAGTGACTAAACGTTTATTCAATCAATGCCTTTGTTGTTTACTGTTTTTATCGTTTAACGCGGTGAGTAAAGAGTACCTTATTATTTTAAAAGATCACTTGTTCTATCCCTCGCAAATAATTATTCCCGCAAATAAAAAAGTAAAACTATTAATAGAAAACCAAGATAGCACACCAGAAGAGTTTGATAGCTTTGATCTAAACAGAGAAAAAGTGCTCTACCCAAATCGTAAAAGCATTATTTATATAGGGCCACTTAGTAAAGGGCATTACGAGTTTTTTGGTGAGTTTTCGCCAAATACAGCTAGGGGCGTTGTTATAGTTAGCGATAAAGGGGGGCAGCATGTTAATAACTAGTTTAGTCATGAGCCTTAATCAATTACTACCTGTGGCTATTTTATTAGTGCTGCTACAAGTAGTAAAAAAACAGAGCTCTTTGCGAATATGCTCTGCTGTGTTAATTGGCGCGGTAATGTCGTTTCTGTACATGCAAAGCGCATCATGGGTGAGCCAGTGGTTTGAACACCAAGGGTTAGAGTACTCACAGATAGGGCTATGTATTACTATATTTATTGCTGTGTTGGTATTTGCACTAAAGCAAAAGTCAGCGGCATTTTATATCGCAGTTATAAGCACAATAACGCTCTATTTAAGCCACTATATTATTTACCTCACCAGTTTTTGGCAAAATAGTGATGCAGGGCAAAGCTTATTTATTGGCACTTTATTAGGCAGTGGGATTTGCTTAAGTTTTAGCGTATTGCTGTACTTTTTAATGAATACAATTAAGTACCGCTTTAGTATGTATCCGCTTTTTACTTTGCTTGCTTTTAACAGCGCGGCTAAGTTATTAGTTGCACTGGATTTGGCAAGCCAAATAGATTTAATTACAAACACCGCAACCGTGTGGGATTTACGTGATGTGCTAAGTGAAAACTCTGAGCTTGGGCGCGTACTGCGTGCGCTTGTTGGTTACGAGGCCACTCCTGATTTAATGAGTGTACTTATATATAGTACAAGCAGCGTGTTATTTTTATTACTTTGTTACGTTATTCCAGCTTCAATAACTAAGGAACGTGTATGAAAGCACTCAACCTATATTTAGCGCTTAGTTTTACCGCTCTTTGTTTGTTGGTATTCTCAATCCAAGCAAAGGCCGATGGTATTGTTGTTGATAAGGTATATCACCCCTATGTTTTGCCTTTTGAGCGTGAGTTTGAGTGGCGATTAGTGTCGCACCAAACAGATAGTGGCAATATATTAGCGCAGCGTTTGGGTGGTGGCGGTGCTATTAACGATACAATGGCGCTAGAAGGTTACATAGTTGGTGAGCGAGACGATAACGGCGATTTTGGTATAGAAGCTTATGAGCTTGAGCTACGTTGGCAATTAATTGAACAAGGTAAATTATGGGCTGATTGGGGCGCGTTATTTGAGCTTGAAAAAAAGCATAACGAAGATGTGTATGAGGCAACTTCGGGTTTTGTGATCGAAAAAGAATTTGGAAAAACAAGCTTAACTATGAATGCCTTTTTAGTGTACGAGTGGGGGCAAGACATTAAAAATGAATGGGAAAGTGAGTTTAGAGCACAATATCGCTACCGGTATCGTTCTGCTTTTCAGCCTTCTATAGAGGTTTACGTAGGTGAAGACTTTATTGGCATAGGCCCTGGCTTTATAGGTTTGCAACGTTTTGATGGACAAAAACAATTAAAATGGGAAGCGGGCTTCATCACTGAAATAAGCCAATCAGAAAAAAATCATAGTTTTAGGCTCGCATTAGAATTTGAATTTTAATAACAAATAAAAGCAGTTTTGGTTGTTTATCACTCCGATCATAAATGTGTACTTGACATATTATTTAAACTCTATATAGTAAGCCGCAGCTAGAAAGAAAGCATGTAAGCTATAAATCTCCATTTCGATATAAGTAATACTTGTAGTACCGTCCTGAAGTTTTTAAAGTACCATCTCATTTTTTGCTACACCCGCTCTTATGAGCATATTTTTATTTTTATTTCAGGATATTACAATGTCTAACATCGTATCAGGTACAGTTAAGTGGTTTAACGAGTCTAAAGGTTTTGGTTTCATCGAGCAAGAAAATGGCCCAGACGTTTTCGCACATTTCTCAGCAATCAAAAGCGAAGGTTTCAAAACTTTAGCTGAAGGCCAACGTGTAGAGTTTACTCTTTCACAAGGTCAAAAAGGTCCACAAGCTGATAACATCACAGCTGTATAATTTTACTTTTTAAGTAAAATGAAAAAAAGCGCTTAAGGCGCTTTTTTTGTGTCTGAAATTTGACTCAAACCAAGCAACGCCCATTATCAATGTAAATTAACTAAATGATATTGCTATTATTTAGCTCCTCCTAATATTCGTTTTTCTATTCTTCTAAGTCATTCTTCTAAGCCAATGCGCTAATGCAAGTGAGTTTAAGCTTGTAATTTATACCGATCATTTCTCCCCTTATAACTTTAAAAATGACAAAGATCAGCTTGTTGGTATTAACCCCGATATTGTAAAAGATATTTGTACAACTAGTGATATAACCTGCGAGTTTAAATTGCTACTTTGGAAGCGTGCTTATAACTTAGTTTAAAAGCCCCTTACTGTGGCATTGTTTCAATAATTAAAAACATCGAACGTGACCCACCATTTTATTGGGCTGGGCCGCTGGCATCCAGTCAAACTTTCTTCTATAAGCTCAAAGCTAATAAGCAAGTTATACCAATTCCATTAAGTATGCGGTCTAAATTTTACGCCGAAAAAACAATTCAGTTCTAGGCGTAAATGGTTGTTCCCTTTGCGAAATTGACAACAAAGAAATGGGTTGTTTTAGCAAGTAAAATAGATAAGCTATTTATTGGGATTGGTATAAATAATCTAAAAGATGCGAAGCAGTTTTCTTTAGGAATAGTAATAGGGGATATATACGAATCATTAGTGAATGAAATCGTTTTTAAAGCGGGTGAGAACTTACTAATTTTTGAAGACTAAAAACAATATATAGATTTGTTTTTAAAAAGAAAAATTGATCTAATTTTAGGCTCAAAAGTTACAATAAAGTATAGCTAGAGCTCTTTGGATATAGAGCAAATGAAGTTGTGAAGTGCAAGAATTGCCTCTTCCTAAGTTTGCTGGCAATTATATAGCATTTAATAAGTCAGTAGCTGAGCGTGTTATAAAGCGATTTTATGAAGAATATATAAAGTTAAAAATGAAAGATAATTTTAACGTCTAAAAATATTGTTACCCACACTAATTTATTTTCCGTAAGGGAGCCCTTTATCCTCTTTTACTTTTAAAAAAGCAGCTTGTAATTTTTCAATTAAATCAGAGTTCGTTTCTTTATTAGCGGCTAAATAGGCATCAACAGTTAACTCGTCTATTTTATAAATAAAGTTTAAGTACCCTTTTTCAAGCTTTAAGTAGTCACTCATTTGTTGCATATAAAGAGGATCGTCCACAATTAAATCTACTTTTTTAGCAAGTAACAGATCATATGACTTTTGAATATCACTAGTTAACACAACTTCAAAACCAAGTTTTGAAAGTGTTTGAGTAGAAAAGTCATTTCGTTGCATTGCTATTTTGTAGTTTTTTGCTTGTTCGGTATTATTAATAATTATGTCGCAGCGGCCTGCGAGGCTAATAAAGCCTAAATGAAACTTACCAACTGGTGCAATCCAATAAAATTTGTTTTCTCGCTCTACAGTGCGAGCAAGGCTGTATATAAAGGTGTTTTTGAGTTCACTCGCAATCTTATAAGCGCGTGCCCACGGGTACATTTGAATATTAGGCGTAAGCTTTGCTTCTTTAAATATATCTCTAATAAACTCAGTACCTACGCCGGTAACTTCTCCATTAATTAATACTTGGTTCGGTGGTGCTAATTCAGTAACTACTAATAAGCTCTCTTTAGCATGAATAAATACAGAGCTTATTAAGCATAAAAGATAAAGAAGGTATTTCACGTTAGAGAGTCATCATTCAATTAATACGAGTAATATCAAGTGTGGCTTAAAATATAAAAAACACAAAAGGTGAGACGCAAAAAGTACTAATTAAAGTATTGGTTTATTTGAGTTATGTATAACTATAAAGGATGTTAGGTAGATAAGTGGCTTGAGGTTTGAAGTAGTTGAGGCTAAAAAATTAAAGCCCTAAAACGATAAAAGGGCCTTGCGGCCCTTGGTGAAGTATCGTTCAAGTCAGATAGAGCTTTAACCCCTTAAAGCGCTATCCTCTTGTTTTGCAACACCGGTGTTCATCTCAATAAGTTTCTAAGCTAGCGAGAGGAAAAACCCAGCAATTGCTGCGCTCATAAGGTTAGCCATAGATCCTGCTAACACTGCTCTGAGCCCTAAGCGTGCGATATCCTTCCGCCTGCTAGGCGCCATACCGCCTAACCCACCTAGTAAAATGGCTATCGATGATAAGTTAGCAAATCCACACAATGCAAAAGTAACAATTGCTTGCGTATGAGCGCTTAACGTATCGCGATAATTTATAAAGTCTAAGTAAGCAACAAACTCGTTTACTACTATCTTTTGACCAATAAAGCTGCCGGCTATAATTGCTTCATCCCACGGTACACCGAGTAACCATGCAACAGGAGCAAATAAATAACCTAATATTTCTTGTAGCGTTAATGTTGGGTAATCAAACCACCCGCCAATACCGCCTAATAAACCGTTTAATAATGCAATTAGTGCTACAAAAGCAAGTAACATTGCACCTACATTAAGTGCTAAATGCATACCGTTTGCGGCACCTGATGCAGCTGCATCAATTACGTTAACAGGCTTATCGTCGTCATCTAAATCTAAATCAGCTAAGTTATCTTTAGGCGTTTCAGTTTCTGGCACAATCATCTTGGCCATTAAAAAACCACCCGGAGCGGCCATAAAACTTGCCGCAATAAGATACTTAAGATCTACGCCAATAATTACGTAACCGGCCATTACAGAGCCCGCTACAGTGGCTAAGCCACCCACCATTACTGCAAACAACTCCGATTTTGTCATTGTTGCTATAAAGGGCTTAACTATTAACGGTGCTTCAGTTTGTCCAACAAAAATATTTGCTGTTGCTGAAAGCGATTCTGTACGAGAGGTTTTCAATAATTTTTGTAAACCGCCGCCTAAAATCCTAATTATCCAATCCATAATGCCAAGGTGATATAACACAGCAACAAGTGCTGAGAAAAACACGATAACCGGCAAAACTTGAATCGCAAAAATAAAACCTAATGTGTCTTGTGAGGCAAGTGGACCGAATAAAAATCCAATGCCGTCGTTTGCATAACCAATAACCGATGAAACGGCTGATGACATGCTAGTTAACACATTTTTACCTGCTTCGAAAAACAGTACAAAACCACCAATAACAATTTGCATCGCAAATGCTATACCAACGGTTCTTAAATTAATTGCCTTGCGATTAGTAGACGCAGCAAAGGCAATGCTTAGTAGCACACACATGCCCACTAAGCTCATAAATGTTGTCATACAAATGTTTCCCGTTGTTATTCTTGTAGTAAATATTTTATCTTACTTTTTATTATATCAATCGCAACGCGGTTCATACCGCCTCGAGTCACAACCAAATCGGCGTTATGTTTCGAAGGCTCAATAAATTGATAAAACATCGGTCTAACAGTTGCCTGATATTGCTCAACAACAGATTGTAACGTTCTGCCTCTTTGTTCCATATCACGTTGCATACGGCGCATTAAGCAAATATCTAAAGGTGTGTCTATAAACACCTTAATATCAAATTCTTTATTAAGCGCTTTATCACTCAATAGTAAAATACCTTCAACAATCAGTATTTTAGCAGCAGGCACTCGGCGTGTGGTTGCACTACGCGTGTGCTGTGCATAATCATACGTTGGTACTTCTACAGAGTTACCACAACGAAGTTGCGTTAAATGCTCAAGCATTAGCGCGTGTTCAAATGCATCTGGATGGTCGTAGTTTGTTTGCGTACGATGAGCCATCGGCAAATGCGACTGATCCTTGTAATAAGCATCTTCTTCAATAATGGCGATAGCGCCTGGTTCAAGCTCGTTAACCAGTTCATTGTAAATAGTTTGGCTAAAAAGAGATTTTCCCGACGCTGATGCGCCCGCAATGGCTATAATAGTAGTTCGTGTCACTAAAGTTCTCATCCACACAGAAAGATATATTGTTGGTAGATCACAATAGCAAAAAAGACACGATTAATCTCTTTTGCTTCGCTCAGGAGTGCAAATTTATAATGTTTAGGTTTTATGAAACAGGACTTTTGTCCTGTACGAAAAATTCGATCAGCAGATAAAGTAACCGCCTAGAATCAAAGTGAGGTCAAAATGGCAAGAGCAATTATCTTAATGGCAGATAGCCTAGGAATCGGTGCAGCACCAGATGCAGATAAATTCGGCGATCTTGGGGCTAATACATTCGCTCACTTACTAAAAGCATATTATGACGAAACAGGCTCAGCATTGTCGCTTCCAAACCTGTCAAAACTTGGGTTAGTGGACGCATGTGAAGCTGCCGGTGGCGAACCGTGTTTAATTTCAGACCGCCAAGCGCCTCAAGGCGCATGGGGTTACGCTAAAGAAATATCTAGCGGAAAAGACACGCCATCAGGTCATTGGGAAATGGCAGGCGTACCAGTGTTATTTGATTGGGGATATTTTCCAAAAACACAGCCAAGTTTCCCACAAGAATTTATAGACGAGTTTATTGCTCGTACAGGTATTCCTGGTATTTTGGGCAATTGCCATGCATCAGGAACAACCATTTTAGAACAGCTAGGTGAAGAGCACGTAAAAACAGGTAAACCAATCTGTTACACCTCAGCTGATAGCGTGTTTCAAATAGCCGCGCATGAAGAGTCATTCGGCCTAGAGAAGCTTTATCAAGTTTGCGAAATCGCACGGGCGCTACTTGATGAAATGAATATAGGACGAGTGATTGCGCGGCCATTTTTGGGTTCAAATAGTCAAGACTTTGCTCGAACGGGTAATCGTCGTGACTATTCAGTACTTCCGCCAGCACCAACATTGTTAGATGTACTAGCAAAAGACGGCGGCGAAGTAATTAGTATTGGTAAAATATCAGATATTTACGCGCATCAGGGCATAACTCAAAAGCACAAAGCACCTGGGCTTATGAACTTGCTAGAAAAAACCAGCGAAGTAATGGAAAGTGCGCCAGATCGTAGCTTAATATTTACTAACCTAGTTGATTTTGATGAAAAATTTGGTCATCGCCGTAATCCAGTAGGATACGCAAAAGCATTAAAAGAATTTGATGACTATTTACCAACTATACTAAATCAGTTAAACGCAGATGATGTATTAATGATCACTGCAGATCATGGCTGTGACCCGACCTTTCCAGGTTCTGAGCACACTCGTGAATACGTACCAGTTATTGCATACCAACCGGGTATGAGTAACACACCATTAGGTGAACGCAACAGCTTTGCAGATATAGGTCAAACACTGGCACAGTGGTTTAACTTATCTGCACTTGATTACGGCGACAGCTTTTTAAATGAGCTAACAACGCCAAATAAAAAGGAAAACAATTAATGAGTACTCCGCATATCAGTGCAAACGTTGGTGATTTCGCCGAAACAGTATTAATGCCAGGCGATCCGCTACGTGCGCAATATATTGCTGAAAACTTTTTAGATGATGCAGTACAAGTTACAGGCGTTCGTAACATGTATGGTTTCACTGGTACTTACAAAGGTAAGCCAGTAAGCATTATGGGTTCAGGCATGGGCATTCCATCAATGTCTATTTATGCACGTGAGCTAATTGTAAGCTTTGGCGTTAAAAATATTATACGTATTGGTACGTGTGGCGGTATCGGTACCGACATTAAAATCCGTGACGTAATTTTTGCACAAGGTGCAAGCACAGATTCAAACGTAAACCGTGCACGTGTACGTGGCTACGATTTTGCTGCTATTGCTAACTTTGACCTACTTTTAAACGGCGTAAACGCTGCTAAAGAGCTAGGCATTAAAGCAAAAGTAGGTAACGTATTTACCACCGACACATTCTATCAAGCAGATGACTCGTTCTATAAAGACTTAGACAAGTTAGGCATGTTAGCAGTAGATATGGAAACAGCCGGTTTATATGGCGTTGCAGCTGAATACGGCGCAAACGCAATGGCATTATTTACAGTAAGTGACCACGTAATTACTGGCGAAGCAACTCCTGCTGATGAGCGTCAAAGTACGTTTAACGAAATGGTTAAAATTGCATTAGAGTCTATCTAATCAATAAAACAGTTCCTTGGTAACGTATTCACTAAGTTTTGGAGACACGCCCAAAGTGAAGTGAGACTAAACCTCCAAAGCCGCATTTTATGCGGCTTTTTTTATGCCTGAAGGAAATGAGCCACCATACAATATTGCATCGCATTTTGACGTGATCCGCTGTGTTGTAGGCGCAGAGCTTGCTCGCGCGAGAGGCGAAGCTTCTCATTATTTAATTACCCATCCTAAAAACTACATTTTTAAACGCCAGAAAGCAGTGCGTCAACTGGTTAAATTAAACCGCGGGGTTAAAGTTTTGTTGTAGGCGGAGAGCTTGCTCACGCGAGAGGCGAAGCTTCTCATTACTTAATCACCCATCCTAAAAACTACGTTTTTAAACGCCTGCAAGCAGCGCGTCAGTAAGTGAATTTAACCCACAGCGTTAAGTTTCCCGGCGTAGGCGCAGAGCTTGCTCGCGCGAGAAGCGTAGCTTCTAATTACTTTACCACCATCTTAAAAACTGCGTTTTTAAACGCCTGCAAGCAGCGCGGTCAGTAAGTAAATTTAACCCAAAGCGTTAAGTTCCCCCGCGTAGGCGCAGAGCTTGCTCGCGCGAGAAGCGAAGCTTCTAATTACTTAATTACTCATCCTAAAAACTACGTTTTTAAACGCCTGCAAGCAGCGCGTCTACAAGTTAAATCAAACCACAGCGTTAAGTTTCCCCGCGTAGGCGCAGAGCTTGCTCGCGCGAAAAGCGTAGCTTCTAATTACTTAATTACTCATCCTAAAAACTACGTTTTTAAACGCCTGCAAGCAGCGCGTCTACAGGTTAAATTAAACCACTGAGTTAAGTTTGTGGGTAGGCGAAGAGCTTGCTCACGCGAGAAGCAAAGCTTCTAATTACCTAATCACTAATTTTAAAAACTTCGTTTTTAAACGCCTGCAAGCAGCGCGTCTACAAGTAAATTTAACCCACAGCGTTAAGTTCCCCCGCGTAGGCGCAGAGCTTGCTCGCGCGAGAAGCGCAGCTTCTAATTACTTAATCACCCATTCTAAAAGCTATGCTTTTAAACGCCTGCAAGCAGCGCGTCTACAAGTGAATTTAACCCACAGCGTTAAGTTTGCCACGTAGGCGGAGAGCTTGCTCACGCGAGAAGCGAAGCTTCTAATCACTTTACCACCATCTTAAAAACTGCGTTTTTAAACGCCTGCAAGCAGCGCGTCTACAAGTGAATTTAACCCACAGCGTTAAGTTTCCCCACGTAGGCGCAGAGCTTCCGTGAGAAGCGAAGCTTCTAATCACTTTACCACCATCTTAAAAACTGCGTTTTTAAACGCCTGCAAGCAGCGCGTCTACAAGTGAATTTAACCCACAGCGTTAAGTTTCCCCGCGTAGGCGCAGAGCTTCCGTGAGAAGCGAAGCTTCTAATTACTTTACCACCATCTTAAAAACTGCGTTTTTAAACGCCTGCAAGCAGCGCGGTCAGTAAGTAAATTTAACCCAAAGCGTTAAGTTTCCCCGCGTAGGCGCAGAGCTTGCTCGCGCGAGAAGCGAAGCTTCTAATTACTTAATTACACAACAAACTTAACCTTTAAAAACAAAAAAAGGGCCAAGGCCCTTTTTATGATGTTGTGCCTAATCAAACAGGCCAAATACTTAGTGCTTAAACTACTTCACCAGCCACTATTGTATTAAAGCTGTCGTTGTCATGTAGGCTTGCAAATGCACTCTCATGTAATAGCTCGTTACGTAAGTTAGGTGAATAATCAAGAGCCATTTTAATGTCGGCTAATGCATCAGCATGCTTATGTGTAAGTGCGTAAGCACATGCTCGTTGCCAGTAGGCATAACCGTAATCACTATCTATATCAATGGCTTGATTACACAGCTCAATGGCTTGTGCTGTTTCGTTTATTTCTAGTAACGCATCGGCTTTATAAGCAATGGCTTCAACATCTTCTGGCTTACGTTTTAAGATTTCATCAAATATTTCAATTTTATTAGCAAAATCACTTTCTAAATTGGCACGCATCCATAACGAATGAACCTCGTTGGTAACTGAGATACGTTCTTGGTTACTGAGTATTTCTTCAGAGCGTACGCGTAGCTTTTCTTCAAGAATTTTTAATCGGTCTTCATACTCGTCAGTAATTACACTTACACGCGTATTTACAATATCTTCTACTTTGTTTTTAACATCGCGTAGCGAGTTCCAACCTACTAAAACCAAAATAGATGCTGTAGCGGTAATTATAAAAAATACATTGTTAATAGTGTCTGTTGTGTACGTTAATGCACGATCGGCGGTATCAAGTTGCGCATGGGTAACTTGCTTAGTTACATCCTCACGGAGTTTTTGTTGATCTTGTCTTACCGCTTTTAGCTCGTCGAGTATGTAGCGCTCCATCAGCGGTTTATACATAGACTCTTTAAGTTGTCCAAGGGCTTGTTGTTCTTGTTGCGGTGTAGGAGCTGCAGGTTTTTGTTCAGCAGAATTTACTATGCCCGAAAAAAAAGTTAAACAAACAAAAAGTGTAGATAGGTAATAACGCATTGGTACGCCTAATTAAATTAATTACTGCAATAACTTTAACATGCAGGGCTTAAAGGCACTAGGTTTACACAAAAGTTAGTTTAAGCAAAAAAGAGGCAAAAAAAACCAGCTCAAAATGAGCTGGCTAAAACTGCTTAAAACAACAATATGTCGTAGGGATTCACAGGAGAACAACTTCATACTAACTGAATCTTTCTGAACAAATACTTAACTCAATTCAATCAGTTAAAAATATAAGAATACTCAGGGTATTCGTTATAAAGTAAAGGTGCATTGGGCTTAAGTAATGCACCTTTATAACTATATAACTACAATTTCATGGTGAAGGGGGGTATTCCAATGTGCGCTTTGAATAAATTAAAGCCACTTTCAAACCCTTCACATACCATTACGGCGAAATTTTTCAATTCGATCACAGGTCTAGTAAAAAGATTAAGGTTAACTTTTTTGATTTTACATTTTTAGCCTACGCAATACTTTATACGAGCGTCATCAAATTTAGTTTTACTATTATTTAAAACGTGACTGTAAACCTATTTTTAAATACATAATTAGCTAAAGACCGACCAATTAAAAATATAAATCGAAGCAATCGTTTTAAATAGTACGTTGAGGCTGGCGTAGCATAATTTATGCGCCTATATTAAGGATACATAAGTGTTTAGGCAGGCACACTAAATAATAAGTAAGCCGATTAAATAAAAATAACCGTTACTTTTTAAAAAGTTATAAATACATAAACAACAATACTGATTGATTAAGTATTTTACTTTTCTATTATAAGGATTCCAGAATGAGCAACCCAAAAGCGGGCCAGTGCCCTGTAATGCATGGCAGTAATACTGTTACTTCTAAAAGTAATACAGATTGGTGGCCAAACTCACTTAACTTAGACATCCTTCATCAGCACGACACTAAATCAAACCCATATAGCAGCGACTTCAATTATGCCGAAGCATTCAAATCAATCGATCTTGACGCGCTAAAAACAGACGTAAAAAGCTTAATGACCGACAGCCAAGATTGGTGGCCAGCCGATTGGGGGCATTACGGCGGTTTAATGATTCGTTTAGCATGGCATTCAGCGGGCTCTTACCGTTTAGCCGATGGTAGAGGGGGCGGTGGTACAGGTAATCAACGTTTTGCGCCACTAAATTCATGGCCAGATAACGGTAACCTCGACAAAGCACGTCGCTTACTTTGGCCAATAAAGAAAAAATACGGTAACAAGCTTTCATGGGCCGACTTAATTATTTTAGCAGGCACCATGGCATACGAATCAATGGGCTTAAAAACCTTTGGTTTTGCCGGAGGCCGAGAAGATATTTGGCATCCTGAAAAAGACGTTTACTGGGGAGCCGAAAAAGAATGGTTAGCGCCAAGTGACGAACGTTACAGTAGCGTGGATAAACCAGACACCATGGAAAACCCATTAGCCGCAGTACAAATGGGCTTAATTTATGTAAACCCTGAAGGTGTTAACGGTATACCCGATCCACTTAAAACAGCGGCTCAAATTCGCGAAACTTTTGCACGTATGGCAATGGATGACGAAGAAACCGCTGCATTAACGGTAGGCGGGCACACAGTAGGTAAAGCACATGGTAATGGCAAAGCAGAAAACTTAGGCCCAGAGCCAGAAGCTGCTGACGTACACGAACAAGGCCTTGGTTGGAATAACACTACAACACGTGGTATTGGCCGCGATACAGTTACATCAGGCGTAGAAGGCGCATGGACTACGCACCCAACACAATGGGATAACGAATACTGTAAGCTTTTATTAACCTACGAATGGGAACTCACTAAAAGCCCAGCAGGCGCTCATCAGTGGGAGCCTATTAATATTAAAGAAGAAGACAAACCTGTTGATGTAGAAGATTCATCAATTCGTTTAAACCCAATGATGACTGATGCCGATATGGCGATGAAAGTGGACCCAACGTACCGTAAAATTATTGAGCGTTTTAATAACGACTTTGAATACTTTTCAGATGTGTTTGCACGTGCCTGGTTTAAACTAACTCACCGCGATTTAGGTCCTAAATCATGTTACTTAGGTGCCGACGTACCAAGCGAAGACTTAATTTGGCAAGATCCAATTCCAACCGTTGATTACACATTAACAGACGACGAAATTAGCAATTTAAAAACGACATTATTAAATTGTGGTGTTAGTGCCGCTGATTTAATAAATACAGCTTGGGATAGCGCACGTACTTATCGTGGTTCTGATAAACGCGGTGGCGCAAATGGTGCACGCATTCGTTTAGCACCGCAAAAAAATTGGCAAGGTAATGAGCCTGAGCGCTTAGCATCAGTACTTAGTGCGCTTGAAAAAGTGCAAGCTGGCTTGAGTAAACCTGTTAGCATCGCCGACTTAATTGTTTTAGGTGGTACAGCTGCTGTTGAGCAAGCTGCGAAACAATCCGGTGTTGATGTAAACGTGCCGTTTGCATCAGGTCGAGGAGATGCAACAGATGAAATGACTGATGCAGAATCGTTTGATGTACTAGAACCCATTCACGATGGTTTTAGAAACTGGCTGAAAAAAGATTACGCAGTATCAGCTGAAGAGTTATTACTAGAGCGCAGCCAGTTAATGGGGTTAAGTGCACCAGAAATGTCGGTGCTTATTGGTGGTATGCGCGTACTAGGAACTAACTATGCAGGTAGCGAACATGGCGTATTTACAAATAACGTTGGCTCATTAACCAACGACTTCTTTGTAAACTTAACTGACATGTCAAACCGTTGGGAGCCAACTCAAAAAGGCTTATACAATATAGTAGAGCGTAAAAGTGGCACTACTAAATGGACTGCGACTCGCGTTGATTTAGTATTTGGTTCAAACTCTATATTACGCGCATTGGCTGAGTTTTATGCACAAGACGACAACAAAGAACGTTTCGTACATGACTTTGTAAATGCATGGGTAAAAGTAATGAACGCCGATAGGTTCGATCTTAAATAATCTACACGGTCATAATAAAAGGGGGAGTAATAATTTACTCCCCCTTTTTTATAAATTTAATATTGGTTATAAATTATTTGAGATAAGCGCAGAGCTTCCGCTAGAAGCACAGCTTCTAATTACTTAACCTAAAACCATCTTAAAAACTGCGTTTTTAAACGCCTGCAAGCAGCGCGTCTACAAGTTAAATTAAACTACAGCGTTAAGTTTGCCACGTAGGCGCAGAGCTTCCGTGAGAAGCGCAGCTTCTAATTCCTTAATCACTCATCTTAAAAACTGCGTTTTTAAACGCCAGCAAGCAGCGCGTTTACAAGTTAGATTAAACCACAGCGTTAAGTTTTCCGCGTAGGCGCAGAGCTTCCGCGAGAAGCGCTTCTAATTATTGAACCTAACATCCTAAAAACTGCGTTTTTAAACGCCTGCAAGCAGCGCGTCTACAGGTTAAATTAAACCACAGCGTTAAGTTTTCCACGTAGGCGCAGAGCTTGCTCGCGCGAGAAGTGCAGCTTCTAATTACTGAACTTCAAATAAAACCCTTCGGCTAACGCTTAAATATACCCTCTACTTGGTTGCGTAACCACATTAAGGCATCGTCTTTATCGGTGTTTTGGTGCCAATATAAATGCTGGTAAATAGCAGGCATGGTGGTTGGCACAGGGCGAGCTATTAATGTTTCATCAAGTAACTGACTCGCTATCATTGAAGGTAGAGTAAGTAAGAATGGCGAGTTTTTTATAACCTCTTTTGCTGCAAAATAGGTTTGGCAGCGTATCGCCACTTCTCGGTTTAAGCTCAATTGCAGCAATGCAATATCTTCAATTACTGTCCCCGTTGCTCTGTTTGAAACCGCTACATGTTTGGCGCTTAAGTAATTATCAATATTTAATTGGTTTTTAAGCGGGTGATCTTTTTTCATTAATACACAAAAATGATCACTCGAAAGCACAGCATGGCTAATGGGCGCTTTTATTGGCCGTGCTACATCTATCGCCATATCAATTTGATGATTAGCCAGTTGCTTGTGCATATCGTCGCGGTTTAACTTAACGCTCGCAAGGTTTGCCTTTGGGGCATGTTTTGCCAGTATTAATTGCAATTTAGGCAGCACTATTGGCTCAATAGCATCGTGCAGCGCTATTTTAAACGTTTGTGCGGTAGTGGTTAAATCAAAGTCGCCACAGGCTTGCAATACTTGTCGTAACTTTTCAAGTAAATCTATTAGCGCAGGTGCCATGCGCTGGCATGCAGGGGTGGGTAGCATTAACTGCCCTTGGCGCTCAAATAATGGATCGTTCAATACACTGCGCAGGCGTTTAATGGCATGGCTTACTGCAGAAGGCGTTATGTACAGTACTTTTGCTGTTTCGCTCATGTTTTTTTCAAAGTACAAACACTCAAAAATTTTAAGTAAATTTAAATCGAGTTGCTGAATGTGTTTAGCTTCTATCATTATTACCCGCTTATACTATGAATTATATTCACACTTGATTGGTAATATATTTCATTTAATTCATTGAGGCGAATGTTTTATGCTGGGTTAAATAAAAATAAACAGGTTACCCCATGAACTTTGAACCAAGCAAAAAAAGCCAAGACTACCTAAAGCGCGTAACAGCCTTTATGGATGAACACGTATTGCCTATTGAGCAAGCCGTTGTTGAGCATAACCATGCTAAAAATAACTCAAGCGATTGGACCACTTGGCAGCTAAGTGAACACATTGAGCCATTAAAAGCTAAAGCAAAAGAGGCCGGGTTATGGAATTTATTTTTACCTGATGAGCATTTAGCACAAGGTTTAAGCTGTTTAGAGTACGCACCTATTGCTGAGCAAATGGGTAAATGTCTATTTGCCTCAGAAGTATTTAACTGCAACGCCCCCGACACCGGTAACATGGAAGTGCTGTATCATTTTGCAAACGATGAGCAAAAACAACAGTGGCTAACCCCATTACTAAACGGTGAAATACGCTCTGTATTTGCCATGACCGAACCCGACGTTGCCTCCTCAGATGCAACCAATATGCAAGCTACCATAGATGTTGATGGCGACGAGCTTATTTTAAACGGTAAAAAGTGGTGGACCACAGGCCTTGGTCATCCTAATGCGCAAGTGGCTATTTTTATGGGGCTTTCTAATCCTGAAAACGATAAACACAGTCAACATTCAATGGTGTTAGTGCCATTAAGTACAACAGGGGTAAATATTAAACGCATGCTAAGTGCTTGTGGTGATTTTGATGCGCCGTACGGCCACGGTGAAATGGAATTTAATAATGTACGAGTGCCAAAGCAAAATCTTATTTTAGGTTTAGGTAAAGGCTTTGCCATTGCTCAAGGGCGTTTAGGGCCAGGGCGTATTCATCATTGCATGCGCGCAATTGGTGCTGCAGAGCGTTGTTTAGAACTTATGATTAAGCGCGGACTATCGCGCAGCGCCTTTGGTAAACCACTACTTAAATTAGGGGGCAATTTAGAGCGCGTAGCGCAAGCGCGAATGGCGATAGATCAAGCGCGATTATTAACCCTACATGCGGCATGGAAAATAGATACTCAAGGCGTTAAACACGCAATGACCGAAATATCGAGTATAAAAGTAGTGGTGCCCAATATGCTGCAAATGGTGTCAGATATGGCAATGCAAGTATTTGGCGGTGCAGGAGTGTCGAGCGACTTTCCTATTGCATCGTTTAATGCAATGGGACGCATTTTACGCCTTGCCGATGGCCCCGACGAAGTACATATGGGCATGGTTTCGCGCCTCGAACTTAACAAATACCGCTAAGGCCACCACATGAAAACAAGACTAATAATAACAGGTGGAGCCACAGGGCTTGGCAAAGCATTAGCACTTAGTTACGCCAATAACCTAGGTGCCAATTTACAAATTTGCATTGCCGATATAAACGCCGAGCGCGCAGCCGTCACAATTGCCGAGCTGCAAGCATTAAAAGCTGATGCCTTTTTTTATGCCTGCGATATAACAAAGCAAACTGATCTAGAAAGCCTTTGCGATATCATTCAAACCAAGTGGCAAGGGGTTGATATAGTTGTAAACAATGCAGGCGTTGCTACTGGCGGTTCGCTTGAAGGGGAGTCACTTGAGCAATGGCAGTGGATTATGGATATTAATTTGCTCTCAATGGTGCGGGTGTGCAAAACGTTTTATCCGGTATTTAAACAGCAAGGCAAAGGCTACTTTATTAATATTGCCTCACAAGCAGGGCTTACTCCTATTCCCTTTATGAGTAGCTACAATGCGGTAAAAGCAGCGGTTGTCAGTTTTAGTGAAACCTTAAAGCTCGAACTTGCCTACGACAATATAGATGTAAGTGTAGTGTGCCCCAGCTTTTTTAAAACTAATCTTGATGAATCAATGCGCACCAGCGAACCAGCTATGCAAACAATGCTAAACCGCGCGTTTGAGCGCTCGCCAATTACCGCAGAGCAAGTTGCTGATATTATTCATAAGCAATCGCTTAAGCGCCCGTTTTTAATTTTGACCCATAAATTAGGTAAACAAGCCTTTTTAATGAAAAAGCTTCTTCCCGTTGAGTGGTACATTAAAAGTATGCTGAAAAAAACACGCTCTATGCAACGTTTAAAATCAAAATAATAAAGGCAAACAATGAACACACAATTATTAGATCAAGCCAAAAGCGTGCGCCAAGGCGAAGAGCTCGACACACAAAAAGTAGATGCCTGGCTTAAACAGCACATTACACATTTAACTGGCGAGCCAAGTGTTACCCAATATGCAGGTGGCGCGTCAAACTGGACTTATTGCCTAGACTACCCAGAGCAATCACTTATTTTACGCCGCGCGCCAAAAGGCACTAAAGCCAAAGGTGCGCACGATATGGGCCGCGAATACAAACTACAACATGCGCTAAAACCGGTTTACAGTTATGTGCCTCGCATGGAAGCTTTTTGCGACGATGAAAGCATACTCGGTACCGACTTTTACGTTATGGAAAAACTCACTGGCATTATCCCGCGTAAAAACTTACCGCGCGACTTAACTGTAACGCCCGAGCGCACAAAACAGCTTTGCGAAAATGTACTCGACTGCCTAGTTGAGCTACATAAGGTAGATTATAAGCACGCTAATTTAAGTCACTTAGGTAAAGGCGAGGGTTACACACAGCGCCAAATTAGTGGGTGGAGCGAGCGTTTTACAAAAGCTAAAACATGGAATGTACCAAGTGGTAAAAAAGTCATTAAATGGCTTGAAAACAACATGCCAAGCCATGAGCGCATTTGTATAACCCATAACGATTTTAGGTTTGATAACGTCGTACTCGATGCCAACGACTACACAAAAGTACTGGGCATTTTAGATTGGGAGCTTGCAACGCTTGGCGACCCATTAATGGATTTAGGCAATACACTTGCTTACTGGGTAGAACCCGGAGATGACTTTTTAGCACAAGCTACACGGCGCCAACCAACTCATTTAAAAGGCATGCTTACCCATAAAGAAGTTGTCGCTTATTACTGTAAAAAAATGGATATAACGGTAGACGATTTTACCTTTTACGAAGTGTATGGCTTATTTAGACTCGCCGGCATAGTGCAGCAAATTTATTATCGTTATCACCACGGACAAACTAAAAACCCTGCGTTTAAAAACTTTTGGGTATTTGTACATTACCTTTTATGGCGTTGTAATAAAGCGATTAAAAATCAAGGCAAAGCCTAATGTGCATTTTATATTTAGTACGCCACGGACAGGCCAGCTTTTCGGCTGATGACTACGACAAGCTATCGGTAAAAGGGCAACAGCAAGCGAGCTTACTTGGCGAATATTTAGCGCAAAAACAGCTAACGCCTGATGCTATTATTGCAGGCACAATGCTACGCCATAATCAAACTGCCGAACTGAGTTTAGCTGCCCTTAACAATGCACCTGTTGTAGTAAATGATGCGCG
Source organism: Pseudoalteromonas sp. TP27 (assembly GCF_056470645.1). Lineage (NCBI taxonomy): Bacteria > Pseudomonadati > Pseudomonadota > Gammaproteobacteria > Alteromonadales > Pseudoalteromonadaceae > Pseudoalteromonas > Pseudoalteromonas sp. TP27. The sequence goes on from NZ_JARDAK010000003.1 coordinate 288,341, forward strand.
CTTAAATGAGTACGATCACGAGCATATTTTAGCGGTTTATAACCCAAACCTTGCAACTCCAAGCCAACTACGTGCGGTACTTAGCAAACAAGCCGACCCCATGGAGTATTTTAAAACGGTATTTATTAGCGCCATAGAGCAATGGGTACTTAATCCCGACAGCACTCTCTATAACGAAAGCTTTAATGCCTTTAGTGCCCGAGTACTCGGCGCGCTTGAACAAATAGCCAAACAGCGTGATGGCAAAAAAGTGATTATTTATACTTCAGGCGGGCCTATTAGCATTATTACCAGCCATTTAATGGGGCTAAAGCTTGATCGCTTTATTGATATTAATTGGAGCCTAGTAAATGCAGGTGTTACTAAAGTGGTCGCGCGCGGCAAAGGTGAAAATCGTAAGCTGGGCATAAGCAGCTTAAACGAACATCACTTTTTAGAGCAATATCCACAACAAAAACTAATTACCTATACCTAAGGAGCAAATACAATGCGCAAAAATATACTTATAACAGGTGCAAGTTCAGGCTTAGGCAAAGGGATGGCGAAAGAGTTTGCTAAACAAGGGTGTAATCTTGCTTTATGCGCTCGCCGCTTTGAATTATTAGAGCAGCTAAAGGCAGAACTTGAGCAAGTAAATCCTAATATAACCATTAGTATAAAAGTACTCGACGTTAACAACCACGAGCAAGTGTTTAGTGTATTTAAAGCCTTTAACGAAGAGCTTAACGGCCTTGACCGAGTTATTATAAATGCGGGTATGGGTAAAGGCGCCTCTATTGGTACCGGCTATTTTAATGCCAATAAGCAAACCGCCGAAACTAACTTTATAGCAGCACTTGCACAGGCCGAAGCCGCAATGGAAATTTTTAGAGCACAAAATCATGGACATTTAGTCACTATTTCGTCAATTAGTGCTGTGCGTGGTTTTAGACGAGCGATGACAGTTTATGCTGCCACTAAAGCAGCTATTACCTCATTAAGCGAAGGTATACGTATCGATGTAATGAATACACCAATAAAAGTAAGTTGTGTACATCCTGGTTTTATTAGAAGTGAAATAAACGAAAAAGTAAAAACAGTGCCCTTTATTGTCGATACCGAAACAGGCTGTAAAGCATTAGTAAAAGCCATCAATAAAGAAAAAGCCAACAGCTTTGTGCCAACGTGGCCGTGGTCTTTTTTACATTGGATTTTACGTATAGCGCCGTTAAGTACAATTCGTAAAATGTCGTGATTTTATAATACCAGTCTGCTTATATACGGGGTCTATTTAACGTTAAGAAAATTACGCTAGAACTAGGCAAAAATTTTGTATCTAGTTGTTATAAATAATTTTTTTAACGACGCTATAGTGAAATTTAATTCGTTAAATTGATCAAAGATTTATGCAGATTGGTATGAAATATAAATTAGGCATTAAAAAAGGTGGCAACAGCCACCTTTTTTGTAAAACAATAAAACTTATAGAAGTGCAAAAAGCTTTTGTAGTTGTGGCATGTATTCGCTCACAAGTTCAAGGTTGCTTTCGCTTACTAAAGAATCCGTAGACTCCGCAGCTGCGCTTGATGATTTACCAAACGAACCCATTAACGAGCTAGCGCCACTATCTTTAGCACTTTTAAGGCTTTGCAGGCCGCCCATTACTTTAGTTGCAGTTTCTTGGTTATCAGCAGAAAGGCCCGATTTAAGATTTTCGATATAAGCCATTGATACTTCAGAACCTACAGTTACTAGTTGCTCTGGTGTAAAACCATAACTGTTTGTAACATCCGCGAAGCTTTTGTACAGCTCTTGCTCTTTAATCATGCTTAATGCGCTATTAGCGAGCGAGCTTTGCTCACCAACACTTTGATCAGCAGAGCCGCCTAGCATACTTGCTAAGTCTAAGTCTTTTAAAGACTCTTGGCTGCTTGCCCAGCTCGTTACAGCTGGCAGAGCTTTCATGTAGCTTTGAAGTTGGCCTTCATTAATATCTTCTGCGAGGCTTGAGAAACTCATTGCTAATAAGCTAAGTGATACAAGTATTTTTTTCATTGGGCATTTCCTAGTATTAAAGTTGCGCCAATTAAAAACTAATTAACGGCGCTTGCCAACACAAAACAGTGTATTAGCGGATTTTATAGTACAAGTTATGAGAATTTACTTAAGTTCTAAGATTTTAGTTGATTCACCACAAGTCAATGTACAGATGATATAATACATTTTTGACAAATAGAGCTGAACACAATGTTAACAATTTCAAATACTGTCACTATCGATGAATGGGAACTAGAGCTTACGGCTATTCGTTCGCAAGGTGCCGGTGGTCAAAATGTTAACAAAGTCGCAAGTGCCATTCATTTACGCTTTGATATTAACCGCTCTAAATTGCCTGATTTTTACAAAGAGCGTTTGCTAGCCTTAAACGATTCAAGAATCACCAAAGAGGGCGTTTTAATAATTAAAGCGCAAAGCCATCGCACGCAAGAGCTAAACCGCGAAGATGCGCTTAAACGTTTAAAAGATTTAATTCTTAGTGCCACGGTTGTCAATAAGGCGCGCCGCGCCACCAAGCCTAGCCGTAATTCACAGCGCAAACGTATGGATAAAAAAACCAAACATGGCCAAAACAAAGCGCTACGCGGCAACATAAAGTTTTAGTTTTAAACAAAATCAATAAAGTAGCCGTAGGATTTTATAACCTACGGCATACAGACGTTTAAAAACGCCGTTTTTAAAATGGTTAAATAATCAAAAAATTACACTTCTTGGATGAGTCAGCTTTGCGCTCACAACATCACACACTAGCTATTATAAAATCTAACTTATAAGCACAACTTTTTACTGACACGTAAAGCTGTAAGTCTTTGTCACTTAATGCTAATGTTTATAAATAAAATTCACTTTGAGTGAGTCATTTAAAACTTAATACCAATTCGCTTAATTAAGTTGTCTATTTTGAAGTAAGAAAACCGTGTCGATAACAAGGCAAAAATTTCGCTATTTAGTTGTTCTATATGAGAAGTTTTTAACGAAGTTAACGTGCGGTTTAATCCCTCAAATTGATTAGGTATTATTGCGAGTTGGTATAACTAGCTAAACCACGGGGGTAAATATGTCAAACTGGGTTGAAGCAACAGTAAAAAGCGTAACGTGGTGGAGCGAAACGCTCTTTAGCCTAACCGTAAATGCAAACGTAGAGCCATTTAAAGCAGGGCAGTTTACAAAGCTTTCGATAATGGATGGCGACAAACGTATTGCTCGAGCTTACTCCTATGTAAATGCTCCTGAAAATCCCGATCTTGAGTTTTATCTAATTAACGTTATTGACGGTTTACTATCCCCGTGTTTAGCTAAATTACAGCCCGGCGAAACCGTACTTATAGAGCAACACGCTACAGGCTTTTTTACTCTTGATGAAATACCACAAAGTGATCAGCTTTGGATGTTAGGAACAGGTACCGCCATAGGGCCTTTTTTATCGATATTACAACAACCCGATGTATGGAAAAAATACAAAAGCATAAACTTAGTGCATGGTGTGCGTTTTAATAACGATTTAAGCTATCAGGCACTTATTAACGAGCTATTAAGAGTTTACCCCGAGCAGCTCAATTATATTCCCGTTGTTAGTAGAGAAGAGCCATTACAAGGTTTAAGCGGGCGAATCACAAACGCTGTTGAAAATAATAGCTTGTTTGAACATGTAAAATTAAACCCAGCTCCTAGTAACGCGCAATTTATGATTTGTGGAAACCCACAAATGGTAAAAGACACAACCGCGCTACTTCTCGATAAAAACTTCACGCGCAACCGTCGTAAAAATCCCGGCAATATTACCGTAGAGCAGTACTGGTAAGCTACAGTAGTGGTATTAACTACCCGATAACGTTAAAATTTGCTATGTTGCACCCTTATACCAATTTTATCAAAAATATGATCATTCTATCGCATTAAATGACTCACTAACTGTGTTAAAAATTATTCATATAGAACAACTATATGTCACAATTTTCGCCTTGTTATTGTGCTATTTTCTTGACGCTATAATAGATCACTTATTTAATGCAATTGGTATTACACGTGTTTAGTGTTCATTTTAGGAAAGTTATGAAACCGTTATCTATTATTTTTGCCTCATTAATCACTACCGTCGCGCTTATTACTTATGCTGCAGAACAAAGCGAGCCTGAGCAAAAAGAGCCGCAAGTTGAAGCTCAAGCAAACGTCGAAAAACCAAAAGTTGAAACTGAGCAACCAGTGGCTCAGCCCAACACTGACGACAAAGTAAATACGCTTGAATACAAAGCGCCAGAGCTTAAAAAGCCAGTTATCGATACGACTAAACCAGACGATTCAAAAGTATTAGGTAACGAGCAAATTAAACCTGCTGAAAAGCCTAAAAATAAAATAGAAAAAGCAGTCGCTGTAGCCGAAGCTGAAAAAGCAGTTACGCAAGCAAAAGAAGCGCTAACAGTTAAGCAGCAAACTAAAGCTAAACAATCGCGCGAATCACTTGCGGTAGTAGAGCAGTTAGTTAAAGCATATAACGCACGTAACATTGAAGAGTTTCTTCGTGTATATGCCGAAGATGTTGAGTTTTATATTTTCCCTAATGAGTTATTATTTAAAGGTAAAGAAAAACTAATAGAACGTTACGGGCTAATGTTTAAAAAGTTAAAGTGTATACACTCATCACCAATTAAACGCATAGTGCACGGTGATATAGTGATTGATCACGAACTATCAGAAACCTGCTCAACTGACGAAAAAGTAGTTGATAAACGCTCAGAACTGATTTCGAGTTACCAAATTAAAGACGGAAAAATAGTAAGAGTACTGTTTTTTAGATAAAGGATTTACATGCAAATAAATGACGACAAAAAAATTCGCTTAATGTATCGCATTGAGCCCGGTTGCCTCGGTCCTGAAGGGGGTGAGTATATTGAAGATTTTTGTCGTTTTGCAAACAAGCATATTAAATCTCCCTTTTATGGCCAATTTGTATTTTTACCTCGTTACGATAAAACCATAGACGAGCGACAATACAGCGTTAACAGCCGTAATTTATCACTTGCTCAGGCTAGTGCGTACTTAAAGCATTTTGATATTGATATAGAAAAATTTGAAGAACAGCTCGATGAGCTCCTCAGCAAAGCCATTGATTTATACTTTAAGCGATAGCGTCTAATTACTATTGCTTAGGTATTCCCCAAAACTATTTTAATCGTAAGTATTTATTAAAAACTACGTTTTTAAACGCCTGCAAGCAGCGCGTCTACAAGTTAAATTAAACACAGTGTTAAGTTTTCCGCGTAGGCGTAGAGCTTGCTCACGCGAGAAGCGTAGCTTCTAATTACTTTGTATATAGAAGTAGGAGTTAATGTATGTGTGGTTTAATTATTTTGTAAAAGCGTTGCTTTTAAACGCCTGCAAGCAGCGCGTCTACAGGTTAAATTAAACACAGTGTTAAGTTTTGTGGTAGGCGCAGAGCTTGCTCACGCGAGAAGCGAAGCTTCTAATTTCTTAATCACTCATCTTAAAAACTGCGTTTTTAAGCGCCTGCAAGCAGCGCGTCTACAGGTTAAATTAAACACGGTGTTAAGCTTTCCGCGTAGGCGCAGAGCTTGCTCGCGCGCGAAGCGTAGCTTCTAATTCCTTAATCACTCATCTTAAAAACTACGTTTTTAAACGCCTGCAAGCAGCGCGTCTACAAGTTAAATTAAACACAGTGTTAAGTTTGCCACGTAGGCGCAGAGCTTGCTCGCGCGAGAAGCGTAGCTTCTAATTCCTTAATCACTCATCTTAAAAACTACGTTTTTAAACGCCTGCAAGCAGCGCGTCTACAAGTCAAATCAAACCACAGCGCCAAGTTTTCCGCGTAGGCGCAGAGCTTGCTCGCACGAGAAGTGCAGCTTCTAATTACTTAATCTAAAACCTTAAAGCCTTAAAACCTTAAAACAAAAAAGCGGTGTTAATTTTAACACCGCTTAATACGAATTATTTATAGCTATACGCTTTTATAAACCAGATTTACAACATCGGTTTTATAACATCAAACACTGCGTCTATGTGATCGTCTCTGTCGTTTAGTGCCGCTATGTAACGGTATTTTTTGCCGCCTGCATTTTCGAATATTTCACGGTTTTCGCCTTCTAGCTCTTCAAGTGTTTCTAGGCAATCGGCGCTAAAAGCAGGGCTGATAATAGCTACATCAGTAATACCCTCATCAGGCAGGGCTTCAAGGGTCGCGTCGGTATAAGGCTTTAACCACTCGGCTTTACCAAATCGACTTTGAAAAGTACTAATAACTTTGTCTTTATCAAGGCCTAGTTTTTCGACAACTAAACGCGTGGTTTGTAAACATAAGCAATGGTACGGGTCGCCTCGCTCTAAAAATAACTTGGGCATTCCGTGATACGAAAAAACAATTTTTTGTGGCATACCATTCGCTTCTAAATCCTCACTAATACTATTAGCAAGGGATTCTATATAACGGGGGTTTTTATGATAGCCATTAATAAAATGAAGCTCTGGCACCCAGCGCCATTTACGTAGTACGCTCGACACGGCATCAAACGTTGAACCCGTTGTTGGGCTTGAATATTGCGGATACATTGGCAATATAATTATGCGCGTTAAGCCTTTATCACGAAGCTCTTCAAGGCCAGCCTCTATTGACGGGTTACCATAACGCATAGCCATAACTACTTCAGTATTAGTATAACCTTGCTCTTTTAGTAAGGTATTTAACTTAACGCTTTGTTGGCGAGTAATATGCGTAAGCGGCGAGCCGTTTTCGGTCCATATGCTTTTATATAATTTAGCTGAACGTTTAGGACGCACACGCAAAATAATACCGTGAAGTATTATCATCCATACTAGGCGTGGTATTTCTACTATACGAGGATCTGATAAAAACTCGCGCAAATATGTACGAAGCGCAGCAGCTGTTGGTGCATCTGGGCTACCTAAGTTAGTAAGCAGTATTCCCGTCTTTTGATTAAAACGTCCGTCGTGGGGGTTGTCGGTAACTGCAGAAAATCGCGACACAGAGTGCTCCTTCAAGCAAATTTATTAGTTTATTTTAAGCCTATTGTAACGAAAAAAACTGCTGTTTAGATCAATCATTTAGCTGTTTTAACCATTATTCTAAATGGGGTTGGTTTTTTTGACTCTAGCTGCTGCAGTTTATCTATCGATTTAGAGCTAAATACATGGCCTTTAGGCAGCAACATTATACCCGCATGGCTGTGTAGGGCATGGCCAAGTATCATTTGCTCTTTGAGCTCTTGGGCATTACAAATTAGTATTGATCCGGCGGTACTTTTTTTCTCGTTTAGTTTTGCATGGCTTGCTTCAAGTGCACGTACAATTTTAGGATGATAAAACGATCCGCTATAAAGCTTTACACTTTCGAGCGCGTCATCGTGGCGCTGCTTTTCATCACTGGCATTACTTTGTTCAAACGCATCCCAATAATCGCGCGCTAAACCCAGCACCATAGCACCTATAGGTATGTCGTTTCCGGCAAGGCCTTTGGGCATACCATTACCATTAAAGCGTTCAAACTGATAATAAATAGCATCCGACAAGTCATGTAAATGTATTGCCGGCATTAACATTAATTGTGCAGTGCTTGGGTGAGTATAAAATGTTTTGCGTTGTTGCTCATTTAAGCGATTTACTGGCTTTTTGTAAAGATCGGGGTCCATAGCAAGCAAACCTATTTGTGCCAAATAACCTGCCATAGGGGCCAGATCAATGCTTTTTTGCGACAGGTTTAAATAAAGCGCAATTTGTGTGCAGGTATCAGCAATGTTTTGTGCTTTATTGCCATCTAAATAAGGGTTTGCGTTAATAAAATTATAAAGCAGCTCTACGGTCGATTTATGCTCTTGTTTTTCGCGCTCGTTAGCGTCTTCAAGCTTTTTTAAAACCTGTTTGATTTGCACTGTGCGTTTTTCTACTCGTTGCTCTAGCGTGTTATTAAGCTCTAGCAGCTCTTGGTTTTGCAATTTAACTTGTGCTTCTAATTTTTGGTTTTGTTTTTTTAGTGCAAATTTTTCAAGGCTATCTTTAATGCTACGAAGTAATAAATCGTTTTGCCAAGGCTTTTGAATATAACCATTTATTTGCCCCTGATTAACAGCCGCTAGCGTAGTTTGTATGTCAGCGTAACCGGTTAACAAAATACGCTGGGTGTCGGGAGCCAACGCGCGTGCTTTTTCTAAAAACTCTGCACCGCTCATGACTGGCATGCGCATATCGCTAATAATTAAACCAAATTCATGATTTTTAAAAAGCGATAGTGCACTCTGCGGATTATCGCAAACAATAACCGACAGACCATTTACTTCAAGTAGTCGTGTTAACGTGCGTAGTACTATTTCATCATCATCAATGCAAAGTACATCAACCTGATTTATCGGTGTGCTTGGTGTTACTTGAGTCATTGGGTCGCCTTTAAATTACTTCTGGATAAATAATAGCTTAAAAAAACATCCGTGACCTGTTTATACTTACCTTTTATATAGAGTAGGAGTCACCTAATGTGGTTATTATCTATAAGTAGATAAATGCTCACACTAAAGTTGCAAATTTGCATGTAGACGACTAAACGTTAAGTATAAAGTTATCTATATGGATGAAAGGAATGGATGGATCAGATGGTAATTTTGAACAAGCTTTTTTAAACGAGCAAAAATTGCGCTTAGCTGCAGAGCAATTACTCAAAGATAAAAGCACCGTTTTAGTTGCCATAAATAACGAATTACAAAAAAAAGTAGCCGACCTAGAACGCCAACAAACCCTATTTGTTCAAACAGAAAAAATGGCGACCCTAGGTACACTTAGCGCTGGTGTTGCACACGAAATAAATACCCCTCTTGCCTATGCAATGAGTAATATAGAAAGCCTACAAAATTCCAGCCCTTTGCTTGTTGCGCTGTTAAAGCTTAACGAGCAATATTTAAATAATGAAATTAAAGAGAGCCGTTTTAAACACGAAATCGACATACTCAATTTACAGTATCCGTACGCGTGGCTTTATAACAATTTACAGGAGCAAGTTAACGACAGCGTTGAAGGCCTCAAACGAATAAAACAAATTGTGCATGACCTATTAAACTTTGCTCACCCCACCTCCTCACAAAATAAACAGCTAACCGATGTAACAACGGGTGCTAACAATGCTTTAAGGTTATTAAATAACAAGCTTAAGTTATGCGAAATAAAAACGCGGTTTGAACCACTCCCCTTTGTTTGGTGTAATTTATCGTCTATTAATCAAATTTTTGTAAATCTATTAATGAACGCATGGCAAGCGTGTGAGCGTGATTTAGAAAAAGCCTGCATTATTGAAGTGAATATTTTTGAAATAGACACAAATATTTGCCTTGAGGTAAAAGACAATGGCTGCGGGATGAGTGAGGACACAATTGAGCATATGTTCGACCCATTTTATACCACCAAAGAGGTGGGTAAAGGCACAGGAATGGGCATGACACTTGTATACGCTATGGTACGTGATCATGATGGAAAAATAGAAGTTAGCAGCACATTAGGGACAGGTACGACCATCCGCTGCCTATTACCTTTAAAAGTATAAATAAACTAACAAAAGCTTAATGTAAATAAATTGTTGCCATTCTAATTTTTGAAATTCAATCCTCTTGTAGTGCTTATTTTAAGCGATTTGATGTGGTTTTTCCTTATCTTTAAGTTTATTTGCATACTTAGACCAAATATTTAGTTTTTTTCATTTCTTTTTGTTTGCATATGTTGCTAGGATGTTTGCAACAGGTTATGGGTACCATAGCTTTACACATATTATAAGAACATAAAAAAACAGGGTCGTCACTATGCCAACACACCGTTTAAACACACTCGCTGTAGCCATTGCTTTTGCCTTTAGTGCACCAAGCATTGTTAGTGCACAAGAAGCACCAGTGCAAGCAGCTAAGAACATTGAGCAAATCTCTGTATTGGGGTCGCGTGTATCTAACCGTACTTCTACAGAATCTTCTTCTCCAATTGATTTAATTGACGCTGATGATTTAACCAAAGGTGGTTTCACAGAACTTGGCCAGAGCCTGCAAGCTACAGCGCCTTCATTTAACTTTTCGCGTACACAAGTATCAGATGGTTCAGATTTATTTAGACCTGCAACACTTCGTGGCTTACAGCCAGATCAAACTCTTGTATTGGTAAATGGCAAACGTCGTCATAACCAATCAATTTTTGGTCTTAACGGTACAGTAGGCGCAGGTGCTGCGGGTACCGATATGAATGCCATTCCGCTAACGGCCCTTAAAGGCGTTGAAGTATTACGCGACGGCGCAGCAGCGCAGTATGGCTCAGATGCAATTGCAGGCGTAATTAACTTATCACTTAATAACTCAACCGGTATTACAACTGGTTTTGTACAGTACGGTGGTACAAGTGAAGGTGACGGCGATACTATTTCAGCAGGTTTAAACCGTGGTTTTGAACTAGGTAACGAAGGCGGTTTTATTAACTTATCGCTTGAGTACCGCGACGCAGACGGCACTAACCGTGCAGAGCGCGATACCGGTGGCTCGCTTAATGTTGAACCAGGCACACTTAGTGAAGATGTACGCTGGGGCCAAGGTAATTCAGAAAGCGAATTTACATCGTTATTTTACAACATGGCATTACCAATGGGCGACGGCGAACTTTACTCGTTTGGTGGTTACTCTGAGCGTACTGCACTAGGTAATGGTTTTTACCGTAACTTTAACGAAGCCTCTAAAAACGTAACACAAGTGTACAGCGATGGGTTTTTACCGCGCATTTATAACGAAGCACAAGATATTTCAGTAGCGGTAGGTTTTAAAGGCGATATAAATACCGATTGGAATTACGACGTATCGGCCGTTTACGGCGAAAACCAATACGACTTTACATCACGTAATACATTAAACGCTTCTTACGCAGCTGAGTATTTATTTAATAACCCAGGTGCAAGCGATGCTGACATTGCAGCAAATTCAGGCCCAAGTGGTGGCTATTCAGGTGGGTTTAGATTTGATCAAACAACGGTTAACCTTGATGTAAACGGTATTGTAGATATTGGTCGTAGCGAACCTTTATATGTAACGGTAGGCGCTGAGTATCGTAAAGAAAACTACGAAATAGTGCCTGGCGATGAAGCATCATACGCGTGTGGATTAGCAAATATGGATACTTCGTACCCATCGGTTAACGATCCGAATCAATTTGCACAGTGTGGTTTTCAAGCTTATAACGGCCTACGCCCAGAGGCGGCTAACGATAGCGACCGCAACAGCTATGCCGTATATGTAGATGTAGAAACCATGATCACCGACGCATGGAATGTAAGTGGTGCGCTACGCTATGAAGACTTCTCAGATGCGGGTGACGATTTAATTGGTAAATTAGCAACACGTTATGAATTTTCAGATGACTTTGCAGTACGTGGCGCAGTATCTACTGGTTTTAGAGCGCCATCGCTTCAACAAAGTGGTTATACAGCTTTCACAACTAACCTAGGCTCAGACGGCACATTAACGCAGTCGTTTACAGCAAACACTGGTACCGCTTTTCCAAGTGCGTTAGGTGTAGATAGCTTAAAGCTTGAAACCTCAACAAACTACAGTGCAGGTTTTGTTTACGATGTAACAAGCGAGCTTTCGTTAACAGTTGATTTTTACCGCGTAGAAATTGAAGACCGCATTACACTTGGCAGCTTACTTACCGCTGACGACGTATCGTTTAGCTCAGAAGCTGTTGCAGCGCTACAAGCAACGGGAGCAGTACAAGCTAACTACTTCTCAAACTCGGTTGACTCAACTACGCAAGGCGTTGATATTATTGCATCGTACCGTACAGAAGTTGACGGTGGTAATTTAGGTGTAACCTTTGCCGGTAACCTAAACGACACTAAAATTGACGGCGTAAATGCAGAAGACGGTATTCCTGAAGCAGTTGCATTTGATGACCTACAACGTAGCTTTTTTACAGACGGACAACCTAGTGAGCGTGCAACACTTACGTTTGATTTCGAGCGCGACGCGTATACATCAACACTTCGCTTTAACTACTTTGGCGAAACAGACGTAAAATACTTTGGTAACGATCATATAGAGCTTGCAACAGATGGCTCGTTTAAGCCAACGAGTACAGTTGAATCTGCTGTGTTAGTTGATTTAAACGTAAGCTACCAAATTAACGACATGTTTGCCCTTTCGGTAGGTGCCGATAACGTATTTGACGAAACACCAGACGAGTTAGGTGATGACGAAGTACTTAATGCCATAACAAATGGGGCATTTAAATACCCTGTACGCGCATTGCCATACGGCTTTGACGGCAGAACGTACTATGCAAAAGTAAGCTTTAGTTTTTAATTTGTAAGCAGGTTAAAACAATATTGAGCGCAGTTACTAACTGCGCTTTTTTTATGCTTTTTTATTATTAAAAAAATACCTGTTGAACATTAAAAATACTTGCGCGGTTGAAAATTAAGCCTACAATCGCCATCTCATAAATAGGCTGATATAAAAGCCCATTTATTATTTGAATCCAAGTTTAACTTAAAATAACCATTAGTTTATAGGAAATATATGACTAAAAAATCTAAAGCAAAAACCGCAAACAACAGCGCGGTAGACACAGGGCGAGGCGTGATAAACCACAATGCACTAGCGGCGATGGTCACCTCTAAATTATTTAAACCACAAGTGGTTAAAGCTAAAAAAGGCAAAGGTTCGTTTAAACGCAGCAACAAACATTCAGGACAAGAGTCCTATTTAATCGCGGCTTAAATAGCACCGATCAAATAGGGCTTTTGTAAGAGCTGTTTACTTACTCAAGCAAGCAGCGCGTCTACAAGTTAAATAAACCACAGCGTTAAATTTTTACGGTAGGCGTAGAGCTTGCTCACGCGAGAAGCGCAGCTTCTAATTACCTTGTATATAAGAGTAGGAGTCAATGCATGTGTGGTTTAATAATCTTGTAAAAACTGCGTTTTTAAACGCCTGCAAGCAGCGCGTCTACAGGTTAAATCAAACCACAGCGTTAAATTTTGTGGTAGGCGTAGAGCTTGCTCACGCGAGAAGCGTAGCTTCTAATTACCTTGTATATAAGAGCAGGAGTCAATGCATGTGTGGTTTAATAATCTTGTAAAAACTGCGTTTTTAAACGCCAGCAAGCAGCGCGTCTACAAGTTAAATTAAACCACAGCGTTAAATTCCACCTGTAGGCGCAGAGCTTGCTCGCGCGAGAAGCGCAGCTTCTAATTACTTAAGCTCATCATCACAAAGATAAACACAATCCCAAAATGGATATTCCTCAGCTTTATTTACAAGCCCAGCACGTAAAGGGTTAGCAATTATATAACGTGCTTGGTTAATTAAATCATCTTCTGCTCTGAGCTGATGCTCAAAATAGTTTTGCTGCCAAATTTTCCCATTAGAACAATTAAACTTATTAATGTTCACCGTGGTAATACTTTTATATTGCCTTACAACGTCATTAAGAGGTAAATCTTTCAATTGAAATAACCAATGGAGATGATCTGGCATTAGGATATAGCAGATTGTATCCACCTTATTTTGCATATAAACCAAACCTCTTGCCGCAATACATGCATTTTCAAAGCTCATAAATAACGGAATTCTTTGTTTTGTGCATATTGTTACAGAGTAAAATTTATTTTTAGAGGAGTGGCGCCCAACTAATAATTTTTTAGAGGAATACATAAAGGTTTTAATTTATTGGTTTTTATAAATATAGATAAAAAAGGGTATTCATCAAGTTAAATTAAACCACAGCGTTAAGTTTTGGGGTAGGCGTAGAGCTTGCTCACGCGAGAAGCGCAGCTTCTAATTACTTAATCACTCATTATAAAAACTGTGTTTTTAAACGCCAGCAAGCAGCGCGTCTACACGTTAAATCAAACCACAGTTTTAAATTTTCGTGGTAGGCGTAGAGCTTGCTCACGCGAGAAGCGCAGCTTCTAATTACTCGATCACCCATTGTAAAAACTGCGTTTTTAAACGCCAGCAAGCAGCGCGTCTACAGGTTAAATCAAACCACAGCGTTAAATTTTGTGGTAGGCGTAGAGCTTGCTCACGCGAGAAGCGTAGCTTCTAATTACTTAATCACCCATAAAAAAACGGCGCTAAATTTAGCACCGTTTTTACAAGTAATTAGAAAAAGTTTACGCTTTTTTCTCTTCACAGCTTGCAAGGTATTCGTCAAACGTACCTTGGAAGTCGATTACTTTTTTATCTTTAATATCAATGATACGCGTAGCTAATGACGATACAAACTCACGGTCATGGCTTACAAAAATAAGCGTACCTTCAAAGTCTTTAAGCGCATTGTTTAAAGCTTCAATGGCTTCCATATCCATGTGGTTTGTTGGTTCGTCCATTACAAGTACGTTAACGTCTTGCATCATTAACTTACCAAATAACAGGCGGTTTTTTTCACCACCAGAACAGTTACGTGCTTTTTTGTTTGAATCGTCTGCTGTAAATAACAAACGGCCTAACATGCCACGAACCATTAAATCGTTATGCTTAGCTGTACGCCATTGCGACATCCAATCAAACAACGTTAAATCGTTTTCAAAATCTTTTGTGCTGTCTTGCGGGCAATAACCAAAGGTCGCATTTTCAGACCATTTAATTTCGCCTTCATTACTTTTAAGCTCGTCTACTAAACAGCGTAAAAAGGTGGTTTTACCCACACCATTTTCGCCAATTACAGCAAGCTTAGCACCGGCTTCTAATAGTAAATCGCCGCCAGTAAATAACATTTCGCCATCAAAACCATGGCCAATCTTGTTAACTTCAAGCGCTTGACGATACATTTTTTTACCTTCGTCAAACGAAAGCGATGGACTCATACGACTCGACGATTTAACTTCATCAAGCTTAATTTTATCCATTTTTTTAGCGCGCGAACTTGCTTGTTTAGCTTTTGACGCGTTAGCACCAAAACGGTTAACAAAGTCTTGTAGTTCGTCAATCTCAGCGCTCTTTTTAGCGTTTTCAGCTAAAAGTTGCTCGCGTTGTAAGCCCGCAGCTTCTAAAAACTTCTCGTAGTTACCAGGGTAAATACGTAATTCGCCGTAATCAATATCGGCCATATGCGTACATACCGAGTTTAAAAAGTGACGGTCATGCGAAATAATAATCATTGTACATTTACGTTTGTTAAGCTCATTAGCAAGCCACGTAATTGTATGAATATCCAAGTTATTGGTAGGCTCATCAAGTAGCAAAATGTCAGGGTTTGCAAATAACGCCTGTGCTAAAAGCACACGTAATTTCCAACCTGGTGCTACGTTTGCCATTAACCCGTAATGAAATTCTTTATCGATACCCGCTTCTAGCAAAATTTCTTCAGCGCGGCTTTCTGCCGTGTAACCGTCCATTTCAGCAAATACGCTTTCAAGGTCAGCTACTTTCATACCGTCGTCTTCGCTCATTTCTGGCAACGAATAAATACGTTCGCGTTCTTGCTTTACTTTCCAAAGCTCCACGTCGCCCATAATTACGGCATCAACTACGCTATACTCTTCAAAAGCAAACTGGTCTTGGCTTAGGTTACCCACTTTTAGCCCAGGCGTAATAGATACATTGCCCGCACTTGGTACAAGCGCACCGCTTAAAATTTTCATGAAAGTCGACTTGCCGCAGCCGTTAGCGCCAATTAAACCGTAACGGTTACCGTTACCAAATTTAGCTGAAATGTTTTCAAACAACGGCTCTGCGCCAAACTGCATCGTAATATTTGCGGTGGAGATCAAAAAGGGTAATCCTAGATTAGTACTGACAGGAATACGCTGCAGCAACACGCCACAAACAAGAACCAGACAATAGGGTAAATTAGCTGGCGAATTATACAGATCAGCCACAACTAATGAAAGATAAAAGGCAGCTAATTTATAACCAAGCGTTTGCGCTAATAAAAACAAGCAAAAAACACTGCATTGGTTAAGTAAATAATGCCAATAATAAAGCGTTCATCTCGCTCCAATAACTGCTATTCGAAAATTGCTTTGAGCGCTGCTTCGTTATTTTTTATGTGCTTATTAATTATTTTAAGTTCATTAATCGACACCGTTTTTTTGCTAAACATTAAATAAATATCGTCTTTATTTACATACTCAATGTTGGTGACTAATTTTATGCTCGAGTTTTCTTTTGCAAAATAAGCACCCACTAACTCGTCTTCAATAGCAAAATCAATACGTTGTTTATTAAGCATTTCAAAGCGTTTACTGGTTGCACTGGTGTATTCAATTTGTTTTTTATGCGTTGTTTTATATTTTTCAAACTCTTCGCCGTAGTAACTTCCAAAGTTAGCGCCTATGGTTAAACCTTGATTAAAAATATCAGCCAAACTTTTAACTACATGCGTATTGTTTTTGTTTTCGTATAAACGCATAACCTCAGTACGATAGCTAACAGTATAGTGAGCGTATTTAGCACGTTTATCTGTATAGCTACCAGCCCAGCCTAAATCTATTCGGCCATGTCTAATTTCAGTGAAAGCGCGTTTTGAATTAGGCAGTAGTTCAACTTTAAAGCAAAAAGGGGAGTCTTTAAAAATAAGGTTAAGCGCATCAACTTCAGTACCTTTAAATACATTACTCATGCCCATTACATACGGCGGCCAAAAGGCATCGTGCGAGGCAACGCTAAATGTTCTGTCACAAGCAAATGCATTTATTGGAGCGGTAAACAGCACACATAAAAATATGGTTATTATTTTATTCATTGCGCCTCATAGTTATTATTTTTGCTCATTATTACAACAGTATAAACCAGCTTTTGTATTTTAGCGGCGCGGGTTTGTGTGAATATGTAAATAGCTCGTAAAAATGTACTTGAGGATAAAGTAACCTAGGTATAGTTATTGGTCACCTAATCTAAAATTGTATTTATTGCGTGAATTTAACAGTCATATTGTTGGTAACCTTATCTACGGGTACACTAATAATAAATTTATACATAGCAGGTCACATTATGTCGCCAACTAAAATTCGCAACAATGTTATAAAACTCAGTGAATTAAGCACTAAAAAACCAAATTACTATTTTATACAAGGTTATTTAATGGGGTTAGGTGTGTTACCCCAAATGCTCACCCCGAGTGAATGGCAGCCTGATTTATTTGGAGATATTAACCTTCAAAAAGAGAGCGAGCTAAAATATCTCGAAAGCTTAATGGCACTGTATAACCAAAGCATGGATAAAGTAATTCAAAACGAATTAAAAATGCCAGCAAAATGCAGCCTATCCAAGCAAGACTACCGGGATTCACTAAAGCCGAATATGCCCCTACCAAGTTACTGTAAAGGGGTTTTACAGGCGCTTAAAAATATAAATAAACGTATGCTTGATGCAGGGCAAAAACAGGCGCTTAATAATATAAGCAGCGTTTTAAAAGCGTTTACTAGCGAAAAAGCAGCGGCAAGAGTATTTGGTGAATTTGCTCAATATAACGCCCAAGAATATAAACGTAATTATGTTTATTTTATGGCCGACGCTATTTTTGAGCTTCGCTTTAGTAACGACCTAACTTTAAGTGATGAAGATGAGGCACAATTTAACAACAGCTTTTTAGACGAAGAATCAAATGAATTAGATAAGCTTGATGAACTACTTGAACTGGTACTTGCCGATACCGAACTAAAAGCACTTGAGCCAATGCAGATGTTGCTAGAAATCATGGAAGGTGGGCTTATAACCAAGCAATTTATTAAAGACAACACAGGGCACTTTTGGGGCTTGCACGAAACCCGCCCCTATATGATGCTTCGCGCGCATCGAGCAAAAATACACGCACTGCATGGTTATACCCAAAAAGCACAGTCAGAGCTCGAAGAGTTATTAACGCTAAACCCAAACGACAATCAAGGTAATCGCTTTTTATTAATGAATTGCCTAATAATTAATAAAGAATGGGACAAGTTAGACGCTCTATTGGTTAAGTCCGACAGTGAAGAGCTACACGCAACAGCAAGCCGTGCGCTAAGTGCTTTTGTAAAACATGGCGATTCAAAACCCGCTAACGATTACAAAAAAATGCTCCAGCAGCAAAGTAAACACTTTGCCAAAATACTCACAGGGCAAGAAAAACTAAAAGAACAGCCGCCATATTACAGCCCAGGCAGTAAAGAAGAGGTAGGCGTTTATCTTGATTCGTTAGGTAAACAAGCGTGGATTTCGGTTCCCGCGAGTCTTTTTTGGTTAAGAAAAAAATAACAAAAAACGTTTAGCGTGGTTTATATCGCGCTCAGTGCTCAACATAAGCACTTAATAATAACAGCGTATTAATATAAAAATTTCTACTTATTAAGCCTATATTTAATGCGCTTGTTCCTGTAGATTAAACAAATAATGAATGCAGTATTAACAGTGTCTTAGCTGTTAAACGATTAGCCAAGGAGCGGTGAGTCTCGTGTCAAACACTACACTTACTTATTACAACCAAAATGCCAAAGCCTTTAGCGACTCAACACTTAACGTTGATATGTCGGCGCTTTATGCTGAGTTTTTACCGCATATTGCACAATATGGGCATATTTTAGATGCCGGTTGTGGCAGTGCGCGTGATGCCGCATTTTTTAAAACACAGGGTTTTACTGTGAGTGCGTTTGATGCAAGCCCAGAGCTGGCAGAGTTGGCAAGCAGTTACTTACAACAACCTGTAGCGGTTAAAACATTCCAAGAGCTAAATTGTGTAAATCAATACGACGGTATTTGGTGCTGCGCTAGTTTATTACATGTTCCA
Source organism: Pseudoalteromonas sp. TP27 (assembly GCF_056470645.1). Taxonomy (NCBI): domain Bacteria; kingdom Pseudomonadati; phylum Pseudomonadota; class Gammaproteobacteria; order Alteromonadales; family Pseudoalteromonadaceae; genus Pseudoalteromonas; species Pseudoalteromonas sp. TP27. The sequence goes on from NZ_JARDAK010000003.1 coordinate 307,118, forward strand.
AAAGCGGAGTTACCGCAGGTGTTTTTAAACCTACAAAATGCGCTTAAACCCAATGGTGTTTTGTATGTATCGTTTAAATATGGCGATACAGAGCGTGTGCACAATGGTCGTGAATTTACCGATTTAAACGAAACTGCTTTAACACATTTACTTAGCCATACGCAGTTAAAAGCTATTAAACAATGGCAAAGCGTTGATCAGCGCCCAGGGCGCGAAAGTGAAGTGTGGCTAAATGCGCTTATAAAAGTAGTGCACGTTTTATGATTGGAGCAATGCAGCAACAGCTCGACTTTATAGCTTATATACAACGTATGTTGGTCGAAGGTGAATTCACAGCTACTTATAAATATGCATTGTTACATGCAATTGCTGATATAAGTATCGAAAAACATCACGCTGATCCACAAGCACAGTTACAAATAAAATTTGATGAACTAGTCGACAAATTTATTACTTTATATTGGCACCAAGCATCGCCATTTGGTGCAATTGGTAATAATAGAGAGGAACTACTTTTACAAAATACCAACTCTAATAAACAAGCCAAAATTATAACTACGCTTCATGATGCAAAATTAAATAATATTAATTCAATTAGCCAATTAAAAAAGAGCGACGGTTGGAAAAATATACGCAGCTCAACATTACAAACCATTAAAGACGGCCCGCTTTGGCTATTACAAAAATTAAATGGCAAAGAAGAGTGTTTCTTGTATCCCCATATTAAAGGCCAATCATACATTACCTTAAATGAAGGTATTGCAGGCTGCTTTAGGCGTTTTTACGACTTAGTTGTTTATTTAGCAAAAAACGCATGGCTGCAAAAAATTCAAAGTATTAAGCATAACCAAGCCTTAATTGGCCCACAAAGCCAATTACACGAATTTTTATTCGGCTTTGATCGCAATGCATTGAGTAAGGCCAAGCCTGTGTTAATAGAGCTTCAGCACGGTAATTGTTTTTATTGTCAAAAACCATTGAACAGTAAAACCGAGGTTGATCACTTTATACCGTTTGTTCGCTACGCAAATGATTTAGGTCATAACTTTGTGGCAGCACATAGCACCTGTAACAACAGTAAAAGTGACTTTTTAGCTGCGCAACTTCACCGCGAACGCTGGCAAGAACAAAACTTAGTAACTAATAGCCAGTATTTAACAAGTGAACTTAGTAATTACTTTAATTGCGATTCAGATAAGTCGCTTTCGGTTAGCGATTGGGCATATCAGGTTGCACAGGCAAATAGTGCAAAGTTATGGGTAGCGAAAGGCAGTTTTGAAAAAGCAGCTGGTTTTAAATATCAACAACCAAGTGCTGTGCTGGATTTAGTAGCGGAAGAAAAGCCAAGGTATGACGTGTAGCCGTAGCGTAGTCGCGATTTTACATCGCGCTTTGGGTTGTTAGGCGTGGGTTTATCTCGCGCTTTAACTTGTAGGCGCAGAGCTTGCTCGCGCGAAAAGCGCAGCTTTTAAATTTTGGTGTAATTAATGTGTAGGTGCGATTTTATATCGCGTTCATAAATTGGTGTTTTGATGTGGGTTTAAAGGATTAAAAACCTCTATTCGAGGTTATATCGCGTTGGCGATGGCAACCAAAGGGCGGCTGCCGCCGACCGCCCTTTGGAATCCCACGGCGCACCCGAGGAGCACACTTTATCTTCAACTTACGTTAATGATGTGAACGTAATCAGCGTAGATAGGCCATCCATGGCCAAGCTACGCTTTTTACAGCATCCATGCTGTAAATTACTCATCATTAACTAAGTTTCAGGTGTGATCACGGGGAATTGGAGTGTGTTGGTAGATTGGTGTTTATAAATGTAGGTTTTCTATTTTTGTTGGGTGTCAAAATTAACACTAACTGAACGATTATTGCCCTAGTAGTAATTTACTGTTACCTTATTTGAAACATAATTAGAAAGGACTCTATAAAATGAAACTCAACCAAGTTTTATCAGTTGTTAACCAAGTAGAAAAATCAAAATTCATTTCATGCCTCGATCGTCTTTGTTCTGATGCCGCTAAAAACAATAAAAAACTAGCGAAAACAATCGATAATATCGACGGTCAAATTAAAAACGCCTCAGGTAGTGAAATTACTCAACTGTTCAATACTGTTCGTGACTTCTTCAAAATCTCTGTCCAAGAACAAATATTAATGAGTAGCGCTCAACTTAACTTATTGGTGAATATTTTAAGTCGAGACGGGAATGGTGTAGCAAGAATTAGTTGGATAGAGTCACTTTATGAAAAAGAATGGGTTGAGTTATCTAAGCTATCAAAAGAGCTCAAAGAGTGTATCCAGCAAGGCGCAGCGGAAAGTGTTTTAGAGCGAAACCGAGCCTTAAAAATTTACCATGCTTGTATGAAAGAAGCATACTTTAATGATGAAAAAAATAACCGAGAAGCTAAAGTTACAGATGATGAGCGCAGTGTTCTCAACGTTCTGGCTAATGAACTTAATTTAACTACTGATGAATGCGCCGCTGTAGAGCATTTAGTTGATGTTATTCCAAAAAATGGAGTACTGGATGCCTTAAATAGCCTCAGAGATATGGGGTTATTATTTATCAGTAAAAAGCGACAAGAAGTATTCATTCCTGATGAAATAGTTACGCTATTGAATGAGATCCAAGGAAAAGATTTAGCTGATAAATACGTGCTAAGAATACTTAGAACGCTAACAGATGCCGAACTTTCCAATGCCTTAAAAGCCCATGGTCGTAAAATTAGAGGCGTAAGCCGAACTGATAAAATTCAAACAATTATACATTCAGGAATTAGCGCAGCTAAATTATTATCCGACGATATTCATAACGTTGAAGATAACCAAAATCAACGCAAAGACAGATTAAAGCAGCTGATACAAGATTTAGAAATTGATACAGAAAAACTAGGCACTACTTTAGATGAGCGCATTGGTCTAATACTGTCATCATTATCAGGCGCTACAGAAAAAGAGTTTGATTCGCTAAGCGCAAGCGGCTTCAAACAGCTTTTAAAAACGCTAGAAGAACACTTTCCAACTATGCAAGCAGTGTTAAAAGAAGCGTTTGAACTTGAAGCGAACGAAGTTATTGATACCGAAAAACTACGTGCGTTAAGCATTACGCCACACGATATTTTATATTTACTATCAAATGATGAAGTAAGAGAAGTTCGCGACAGCATGGGGCTTTCTAAGCGTGGCAATGCACGTTTTGCTATTTTAGAAAGCTTTGCAAACGCGACAGATAAGCTAATAGAGAACTATGACGCACTAGCACGTCGTGATATTAACGCATTAAGAGAAGTTGGCGCAGATGTAACAGAAGCTGATATTGGCGTTAAATTCGAAGAAGTTACAAAAGCTATTTTTGAACTTTTAGAGCTCAATATCGATGAAGACTTACGAAAAGATTTAAATACCACTAAAGATAAAGCCGATATTGTAATTTCGCTCAGTGATAACGACATAATTATTGGTGAAGCAAAAACCTGTAAAAATGGTGATTTTGCTAAATATTCAACAACGTCACGCCAAGTAAAAGCCTATGTAACCCGCGCTGAAAATCAAGGTAAGCGCGTGGCACAAGTATTAATAATAGCCCCTAGCTTTTCTGATGATTTCATTGAATCAGCTGAAATGGATACAGAGGTCAATATTTCACTACTCGAAGCACATGGCCTTAAGTTAATACTTGATGCTTACAAATCAAAACGTAATCCAAGTTTCGCGCCCAAGTTATTGACTAAAGGCGGCTTGTTGAAAGCTGAATTAATAGCGAAAAATATTTAAAGGGTTATTATAATTACTCAGAGGTGATTTTATATCACGTTGGCGATAGCAACCAAAGGGCGGCTATCGCTCTTTGAAATCCCACGGCTCTCCCGAGGGTCATACTTTATCCTCAAGCTAAAATTTGAATACGCGATTTCGCCATCCGCGGTGGAGTCACAGCTTAAATTGCATCCCTGTAGTGAAGATTTACCAATTTATAATTTACGGGTGAGATCATGGGGGGAGCTAAAGGGCAATGGCGGAGTAAGTTATATTTCATATTTCAATTAGAGCCAAACAATAAAAATTAAAGTCCAAATTAATATCAATATGCTTCCAAATACAGCCCCTAAAAACTCTTCTTTATAGGCCTTACAAAAGTTTTGGGTATTACTATTAAGATACAAGTTATGTGTATAGTAAGTGTTAATTTTAGTCACTATGCTTGTTTCTATAATGTTTAGTCTTCTTTCGTAGTCGTCGGCCTTCATTAAGTCAAAAATGTTTAAGCTATAGAACTCTGAAAGCATTGCAGGGTCGAATGCTTTTCTTTTGTATACAAGATTCAAATGTTCAATTTTTTCTTCTAACTGAGCTATTTTAGATGCTACGATTTCTTCAATCTGTAGAGTGCTAGCTTGGTATTTAGTAGTTTCAGTTTTATTATCGATTGTATGTTTAACTTTTTTATTTAACCATTCAAAGTCAGACTTAAGTTGACTTAAAAAAGAATCTTTTAAACGTCCCAACTCAGTTCTTCGGAGGTTACGGCTATGAAGGTAGAAAATAAAGCCCCAGCCAAATAATTGTAAGAAAAACTGTGTGTAGCTCATTATGATGAAGTATCTCGTATAGCAGCATCAATACGTTCATCTATAACCGGTATGATACTTTTTACATCTCTGTGTATGTACTTCAATTTTGATGAGAGATCTGCACCTGTGAACCCTTCTTCTCTAATTAACCCCCCAAAAGCTTCGTCTAAGAATGACCTACCATATCGGTTATACCCAGTTAAATCGACTAAAACGCTTTCGTTTTCTCTCAGCGCAGGCGCCAATACCTCTTCCCTAAAAGTTTGTCCTGAACTTTTTTCACAACCTTCAGCATCTGAACGGTATCGGCCGTAAGGTTCTTTATGGAAGTCTTTTACTACAACAATAGTTTTCATAATTATCCTATCTTTATATTCCATTGGATTAAAGTTCCAGATATTTCGCTAGGTAACTTGTAAACCTGTGGAGACTTATCCCCATCTTCATATTTATAAAGACCATTATTACTATAAACCCAGAGTTTACCACCATTGGTATCACTTACTAAAGCCTTTATACTTTTACTACCTTGACCATGTTTTTTTTCTTTAGTACCAGACACATCACCCATCATAGACAAATATATCAATTGGTGATCTTGAAACATATTTAATGTTACCAATTTAACCTTATCAAGTACTGAACCGACTTCTTTTTTGAGAGTCGCATATTCCACAGGGTAGGTTTTCTCGTAGGAAGTCAAAAACCATGTTTTTTCTACTACTGTTTTCGGTATTCCTACACCACTATCATAGATACATAAATAGAGCTGATCACCAATAACATCGCAAATCATCCACCATTTTTTTTCTTTATTATCTAGTCTTGGATACGCATGTCTACCAACATTGTTTAAAGTTTCAGATAAAGCATCACCAATTTTAAATTCTATTTCAGGGTCCATTTCATCTTTGTAGTATCGACGTTGAATAAAGTCCATAATCTGAGCATAATGTTGAATGCCAACTCCATTAACGACGGGTAATGATCTAACACTAGAAAGATCCTCTATAGGGTTACCCGTTCGGCATAACTTAGGTAAACCAGATCTCTTGATTATTCTATTAACATGCTTAGACTCCTTGGACCAAGCTATTTTAATCTTAAATTTATTAAGGTTTTTTATTGATTGAATTTGGGCAAATAAGTAGACCATTGCGCCAGCAGTAAATGATTTAGTACTGCTGAAATCAATAATACAATTATACGATCCAATTATTCTAACTAAGTTATTTTTGAAGGCTAAAGTTTCTTTAAATGGATGAAACGTTTTATATTTTTCATCAATAGAGTATATAGACAAAAGATCAGGAGCTTTTATAATTTTAGTGTTACCCAGATTATTAATCTGTTTACTTCTGATTTCAATATACTTTTTACCTTTTCGAGATAAAGCATTTTCAGCTCTCGAGGTGTAGATAGAGTGTTTGTATTTATGTGCAAATTGCATGCTTTTTTTCAAGAGTACTTCCTTATAAATCAAACAACATCGTCTCAGAGCAACATTTGAGTTGTTACTAACATTTTACAATTATATCAATAGTTTATTCTTACCTCAAAAATATAGTTATTAAAAGGTTTAATTTCACCCAACCGCTAATTTTCCTGCCTCATGCCACATTTCACTTGGCATGGGGTTGGTTAGCTCCCACGTTATATTCATCGGCTGACTGCCGTTGTGGCTTTGGTATTTAACCTCACCGTAGTTAACAAATCCCATAATTCGGCCGTTTTCATCTTTGCCTTGTTCGCGCACAAATAACAGGATGGTTTTGCCTGTTTGCTGGTGCTGAATATAACTAAGGCCACGGCCGTGTTCTGGTCGGGCGCTGTTTTGCGTTTGCCAATGAAACAAAGTAGGGCTGATAGCGTAATCGTGATACAGCGTGGTGGGTGAATATGTTTTTTCGCACTTGTTGAGTGTTACAAATAACAGCTCTAGGTTTTGTTTTTTAAATTCTAAAACGCCTTCGCGGGCGGTCGATTTTTTATCAAACGTATTTGCGCCAAACGCGGAAAGTATTTGCTGGCGTGTGTAGCGGCTATGTAATTTGATTGCATGATTAGGTAAACACACTAAGTCGCTTTCTTGCTGGTGAATACGGTTTATTAACAGCGTAATCACTTGTGCAAGTTCGTGCTGTAGCTCTTTGTGTTTAAGTGCTTGTAAGCTTTGTTCAAGGGTTTTAAACCCTAAGCTTGTACCTGTGTTATCCCAAAAGTTGTAATGCGCTATAAGCGCGTACTGTTGGTTTTGCGCTGTTGGCATAAAGCTAAAGTTGTTATTACATAAATCACGTAAAAAGCATAAGTAACTGAGTGAGTCGCAGCCGAGTAATTGGGTGTTTATAGCGCGGTAATACGCGGCGTAAATATCGGCTTGTTCTACTAGAATTTCATCGCCTTTAAGCCAGTGCCAACCGCCGAGTTTTTTATCTTTTGGTTTGTAAATATCTTCAAGAGTAACTTGTGGGTTTATACGTAAAAAGTTACTTAGCGTAAGCGCGTCATTGGTGTGTTGCGAGTAGCTATTTATAAGCTGCTGTAATCGGCGTTTAGAGTTTATAGCTTGCTGAATGTTTTTTAATATTGTTTGTTGTGTGCGCTTTTGTAGCTCAATACGACAACCCAGTGGTAAATGCGGGAAGTTGTTTTCAATCTCGGTTTTTATTGGCTGGTTACTTTTACCAATGAGTGCGCGAAATTTACTGGCAAAGTCGTATTCTGGGCGGGCATTCCCTACAAAATCAAGTACGGTACAGCACTGCTTTTGGCTGTTGTCGGGTAAACGCAAACCACGGCCGAGTTGCTGCAAAAACAGCGTTAAGCTTTCAGTTGGGCGTAAAAACAGTAAAGTATCGACTTCTGGAATATCGACCCCTTCGTTAAAAATATCAACCACGCAAAGTATTTGTATTTCACCACGGCACAACGCGTCTTTTTTCTGTTTACGCTCATTGGCGTTTTTGCTGGTCAGTACATCAGCACTTATGCCTGCCAAGTTAAATTTTTCCGCCATAAATACAGCGTGATCTTGGCCTACACAAAACGCGAGTGCTTTTATTGTGTGAACATTGGTTACGATATCAGCAAGGCTGGATATAATTTTGTTAGCGCGGCTGTTCTCGCCTGTATAAAGGTTACTTAGTTCGCTTACATCGTAACGGCCGCCTCGCCATGTTATTTGGCTTAGGTCGGTGTCGTCATCTAATCCAAAGTATTGAAATGGGCATAAATGGCGTTGGTTTATTGCCTCTGGTAAGCGAATTTCGGCGGCTATTACGCCACAAAAATCATCGAGTATATTTGCGCCATCTTGTCGCTCTGGTGTAGCGGTTAAGCCAAGTAATATTGTTGGCGTAAAGTAACTTAAAATAGCGCGATAACTTGCAGCGCTTACGTGATGTACTTCGTCTATCACTATGTAGTCGTAGTAATCGCTGGTTAAATTGAGCGATTCAATTTGGCTGTTCAGCGTTTGGATTGATGCAAATAATTGGTTGTAGCGTTGTGGTTTGTAGTTACCTACCCAAAGCTCTCCAAAGTCGTTATTTTTAAGCACACCACGGTAAGCGCTTTGCGCTTGTTTTAGTATTTCTTCTCGGTGGGCTACAAACAAAAAGTGTGCGTTTGGGTTTTTATCGTAAACGGTTTTAAAGTCGAACGCTGATATTATGGTTTTACCTGTGCCGGTTGCGGCAACTACCAAGTTTTTAAAACGATTATGTACGCTGCGCTCAGTACTTAGTTTTTCTAAAATAGCGAGCTGATGCGTTTTTGGTGTTATATCAAAATAAAACTGGCTGCTTGATTGCCCAACACCGCGCTGCTCGTTAAGTGAATTGATGAGCTTTTCTTTACACTCAACTGCGCCTGTAAATAGCTCGAAATCTTTTGATTCCCAGTAGGTTTCAAAGGTACTTTTGGTTTTAGCTATTATGTGCGGAATTTCTTGTGCAGTAATTTTTAAGTTCCATTCAAGACCGCTTGTAAGCGCCGAATGCGATAAGTTAGACGATCCAATATACCCTGTATGAAAACCCGTATTGCGCATAAATAAGTAGGATTTAGCGTGTAGGCGTTCTTGCTGATTATTATAACTTAGCTTTACTTCGGTATTTGGTAGGTTTGCTAAAAACTCAACGGCTTTAGCATCCGTTGCGCCCATATATGAGGTGGTAATAACTTTGAGTTTATTGCCGCTTTTAGTAAACGCTTCAAGCTCATTTTTAAAAATGCGCAGCCCTGTCCATTTTATAAATGAGACAAGCCAGTAAATAGTGTCGGACGATTTAATCTCGCGCTTTAGCTCAGTTACGAGCGATATACCTGCATTAGCACCGCTAAATAACTCGCTTTGTGTGAGCCCTGTTAGTGGGAATATATCGCTTGAGTAATCTTTAAGATTGGCCGCAATAGGGTTTTGGGTATTAAACAGCGCAGTGAGTATTCGGCCTTGGCTGTCGATAAGGTTTTCGTTAATTAGCTCGTCATCGCGAATATGATCTTTAAGCCAAAGTACAAGGCTATTAGCTAGGCTAATTTGTTCTTGTAGGCGCTCGTTTGAGTTAGGAATGGCATTTATGGCATGCTCAACAAGCTTACCTAAAAAACGTGAAAGCCATGTTGCGGCTTCGGCCGTTTCAAGTTGGCGCTCGCCCACATAAAATTGATCACGATTTAAGTTTTGCTCAATTACTTGCGTAATTAACTGCTCGTAAATACCAATTTGCTGCATAAAACCCACTCCCTGTTTGCGAGTGGTTAGTTTACTTAAATGCGGTACAGCTACAAGTATTAATCGACTAAGTTACTAGTAATTAAGTACAAACGTGTGAGTTAAGTATTAGCCGAGAGAGTAATCAAATGATGATGCTAAGAAATTATCCCCTTCAACTTCACCTGCAAACACATAATTAATGAGTAATTACCTCGCATGGATTCGAGGAAAGCGATGCTTGCACATGGATGTGCTTTCATCGCGTTTACGTTCATATTAATTATTTGTTTAAGGATAAGTGAAATTGAGGGGCGCCGTGGGTGACGAATGACCAAAGCGTAGCTTTGCAGCTTGAGGAAGTGGAAGCATGGATGCTGACAGGAACCCGGCTTCAGGGATGAATTATTAGCAGCAGAGCTTATTTGAAGAAGACCGCCCCTTGGTTGCCATCGCCAATGCGATATTAAGTCAATTATTTTTAAATTAAGAACCAAAAGCGCGAGGTAAACTCCCGCCTACGGCTTTTCGCGCGAGCAAGCTTCGCGCCTACAGCAAATTTTAAGGCTGGTGCTAAGAAATCCTCCTCTTCTACTTCACCTGCAAACACATAATTAATGAGTAATTACCTCGCATGGATTCGAGGAAAGCGATGCCTGCACATGGATGTGCGTTCATCGCGTTTACGTTCATATTAATTTAGTGTTTTTAAAGATAAGTGAAATTGAGGGGCGCCGTGTGATTCCAAAGAGAGGCCGGCATTTGCCTTTCTTTGGTTGCCATCGCCAACGCGATATTTGTAAATTAAATTACAAACCAAAAGCGCGAGGTAAGCTCCCGCCTACAGCTTTTCGCGCGAGCAAGCTGAGCGCCTACAGGTGTTTGGGTGAGATTTGTAGCGTGAGTTTGAATAATGCGACATGTACCTTTTTTTAAGGTATAAAGTAAACATTATGATTATAGGAACTCATCATGGATGATTTATTAAACCAAGGTTTAAGCCTTTTATTTGTTATTGGTAGTGTTTATTCATTACTAGGTGTTTTGTTTGTCAAAATATGGCTTCATCAAAAAAATGCAAAACTACCTGTTGATCGCAAAAAGCTTAAACGTGTTGCAGCGCAAACATTAAACGAACAAGTAAATGACAAGATTGTTGAGGTAATTGGCCTGATTTCTTTGTCTGCTTTAATAGTTACAATGCCTTTTGCTATTAAAGGCATTGCTGAAATGTTTGCCAGAGGCAAGTTTAATTACTTCTTAATTATTGCGATTGCATTGGGTTTAATCTATGTAGCACGTAAGCTTTGGGTTAAATCTAATCACTTAATAAAGTTAAAACTTGGGCGTGATGCAGAACTAGCCGTTGCCTCTGAGCTTATAGAGTTACAGTCACACGGATACCAAGTATTTCATGATATACAAGCTGATGGTTTTAATATAGATCACTTGGTTGTTGGGCCAAATGGGATATTTGCTATTGAAACCAAAGGCAGACATAAACGAATAAAAGACGATACAAATTACAAAGTTAAATTTGAAAATAACCATTTAGCATTTCCCTCTTGGTTTGAAAGCAAGCCGTTAGAGCAAGCTCAAAATCAAGCTAATTGGGTGAATAAATGGCTTTATGAATCAACCGGTTTTAATACTCCGGTTTTACCTGTTTTATGCTTTCCTGGTTGGTTTGTGGAACTAAAGCAGAAACCAATCTTTCCAATCGTTTCTCATAAACAAATAGTTAAAACTATCCTTTCAATGCGACAAGTTAGCTTAAATCAAGAGCAGCAGCGTGCTATTTGCTATCAAGTGGTGCAGCGAGCCTTAAACGATAGTAAGGCAATTTAAAAGCTTCGCTTTTCGCGCGAGCAAGCTGAGCGCCTACAGGTGTTTAGCTTGGCTATTAAGCTCAAAATGTCATTAACTTTCCATAAGTGATTTATGTTTTACTTATGGGGTTGGGTTTTATTTTACTGCCTATAAGTAAAGTAAGATTTACTTATAGTTGATGAATATACATTCAAACTTAAAAGTAAGTTATATTTGACTTTTGAGTAGGCTACCCTAAAATAAATTGTATAAGTAAACTATAGTTGACCTTTGATGAGTGAATTACCAGCAAAAAAAACACTTGGAAGAGTTGTTAAGCGCACTGAAATGCCTGATCTATCAAAGCCGTTTTCGTCGGTGCGACTCGCTAAAGCGATTACTTCAAAGCGAACAGGCATGAAGCTTACGCTGGTTGATGTATCGCAAGCACTTAATATTTCAAAGCCTACGCTGATAAAAATAGAAAAAGGTGATGTTAATGTGCAGTTTTTTAATGTACTCAAAGTGATGGCATACTTGGGGTTGTCGTTTAGCCTTGTCAGTGATGACGAGTCGCACCACAATAACAAGGATGAGGTGAGCGATGAGCAGTGGTATTAAAAAAAATAGCTTAGATGTATTTATTGGGCATACGCAGAAGATAGGTGCGATAACTCTTGATATAGGCTCTGAAAATGAAATTACATTTACCTATGAGCCTGAGTGGATTAATAAGGGTTTTGCTATTTCACCACACTTACCGCTCAATGGTGATTTTGACTCGCGTGATGTGCGTAATTATTTACAAAACTTATTACCCGAGGGCAAAGGTCTTGATGAGATTATAAGTAGTACTACTATCTCTAAAAATAATACGTTTGGTTTGATTAAAGTCATTGGCGAGGAAACATCAGGGGCTTTGTCGTTTAGAGCAAGTGGCGGGGATTCAAAGCAAACATCTTTTCGGGAAGTAACTCATGATGAGCTAAGCCAAAAACTTAAACGTTTTAAACAAGTTGGCGAGTCAATTACTCATTGGGATGGCCGAACTCGGCTCTCTGTTGCTGGCGTTCAAGATAAACTAAACCTACTCGAAATCGATAGTAAATTAGGATTTGGTGAAGGGGAGCTATGTTCTAATAAAATTTTTAAATTTGAAACAGGTACCGCTCCTTTCATTGCAGTAAATGAACTTTTTACCATGCTTTTGGCAAAAGAGTCGGGGCTCAATGTTCCCCATGTTGAGTTGCGCACTTATGCAGATATAAGAGTATTTGTAATAGATCGCTTTGATAGGCGCGTTACACAAGATAAAAACCGTGTATTACGTCGTCATATTATTGATGGTTGCCAAGCCACTAATTTACCTCCTTCTTATAAATATGAGCGTCAGCATGGTGATGATGGGGATGGTATTTATATTCGAGATGGCGTTTCTTTTGCAAAACTATTTAATGTTAAAACAACGAATGTACAAGCGTATGAGGCTCAGCTTATTCGTTGGATGACATTTAATATTTTAGTACGTAATTACGATGCTCATGGCAAAAACATTAGTTTTTTTGTTGGTAAAAATGGTTTAGAGCTTACGCCGTTTTACGACTTGGTAAATATAGAGGCTATTATTGAGCAGGGAAGCATTGACCGTGATATGGGCTATCTACAGCCCAAAATATCAAGGTGTTATGCTATGTCAGTGGGTGAGCATAATTCGCAAAGTGCAGGCAATTTTACTAATGAGATTACAGCTTATATGTTAGCTGATTTTGCTGATGAATTTGCTATTTCACTACCACGGATGCAACTACTTATGAGTCAAACCGTTGACTCTGTATTAGCCGCAATTGATGCGGCTAAAGTTTCTGCTGTTAAAAATAACTTATCTACTGCTGAATTAGCACACATTGATTTGTGCATAAAAATAATTAATAAAGCTGCAAATAAGCTGAGTGAGCAAATAATACAACTACCAAATATGGATGCATTTATTTAAGTTGATTTAGGTTCGAAAAAATAAACATGTGTATTTTGATTGCCAGTGTTAGCGCGATATAAACTCCCACCTACAATCTGAAAGCTTTAGTGTCTGTGCCAGTAAATAATATGCCTGCAAAAATGAGGCAATTAAATTGTTATTCGCCTCACCATGTGAGGCGAATAGGTGTTTAATTGTTGTAGGTGAGGTTTTATACCTCGCATGGTGTTTTTATAAAGCCAAAGCGCGATGTAAAATCGCACCTACAATTTAAACGCTTCGCTTTTTGCGCGAGCAAGCTGAGCGCCTACCGGTGTTTAGCTTGGCCTTATTTCAAAGCCAAAATGCGATATAAAATCGCACCTACGGTTTTGATGAGAGTGGTGTTCGCATTGATGTAGGTGAGGTTTTATACCTCGCTTAAAAATGGATTGTTTTCACCATTGAAAAATGCATTATTGTTCTATGTAGCCCTTAAAAGTAATGAGGCAATTAACTCTATTATTCGCCTCATTGCATGAGGCAAATAAATAACATAAACTGAAGCTAATTACCTTTAGGACTAAAGACTATGTGGATATGGCAACAGCAAAACTGGCCAAACTTTACGTGGGATGCTGCGGCGCTTGCTCCTTTACTAAGGGAGCTTTCATATAATCAAGGTTTATTAGTAGGGCGTATGGGCGTGCAAAGTGCTCAACAAAAGCAGCAAGCTCTAGATACTTTACTAGCAAATATTATTCACTCCAGTGCTATTGAGGGCGAAAAGCTTAATGCATTTTCGGTTCGGTCTTCACTTGCTAAAAAGCTCAACATTAATGAGCAGCCTTACCCAACTACCGTGCAAAGCGATAATCTTGCAGAGATTATGCTTGATGCAATAAATAACACAGATTCACCGCTTAATTTAGAACGAGTGCTTAATTGGCATCGCTTATTATTTGCAGGTGAGCAAAGCTTATTTACTAAAATTGAGGGCGGGCAATTGCGTGGTGACGAGCCAATGCAAGTGGTATCGGGGCGCTTAGATAAACCGGTATTACATTTTACGGCGCCTACTAAAGAGCGAGTAAATAAAGAGCTTTTGCTATTTTTTAACTGGTTTAACAAAACGCAAAACGAACCTCAAATAGATCCTTTTATTCGGGCAGCTATCGCACACTTATGGTTTGTAACAATACATCCACTTGAGGATGGTAATGGGCGTATTACACGGCTTATAACCGACCTGGCATTAGCGCAAGAACATGCTGAGTCGATTCGGTTTTACGCTATGTCGGTGGCTATTTTAGAAGACAGAAAAAGCTACTACGAGGTGCTTGAAGCCACTCAACGTGGAGATCTTTGTATTACGCAGTGGGTTAAATGGTTTTTACGTACGCTTAATAATGCGATACACCATACGCTTAATAATATTGAGCAAACAATTTTTAAAACCAATTACTGGGCAAGTAAAGATCAAACAAAGTTAGGTGAGCAGCAAGTAAAAATGCTTAATAAGTTACTTGATGGCCAATTTGAACAGGGTATTAGCGCGAGTCAGTATCAAAAGGTGGCTAAGGTTAGCCGTGCAACTGCAACGCGCCATTTATCGGACTTGCAAACGCTTGGATTCATAACAAAAACCGCCGCAGGTGGGCGTAGTACACGTTACAAGGTTGCCCAATGAGGCAATTAAACACATATTCGCCTCACTATGTGAGGCGAATATGTGTTTAGGTGAGCTTTGTAGCGTTGATTGGGGATTATGAGCCAGAGGGCAAAGCGCGAGGTAAACTCCCGCCTACAATTTAAAAGCTTCGCTTTTCGCGCGAGGTAAACTCCCGCCTACAATTTAAACGTTTCGGTTACCTCTTATCCCAGCCGCGTTACTTTCACTTTTATTTTTCCGGCATTAGCGCCGTAAAAGCGGCTTAGGTCGTTTGCAAATGGGCAAAACTCGCCTGATTTATCTATTTTAATGTCGGCGCCGTCGGCTATTTCAAAAAGGTGGTCGTCGTTTTTATTAATAGCACCAATGAGTGAAAACCATTGCGCGCGAGGAAATCGTCTAAATGGTTCAAGCACGGCCATTGGGATTTCTTTTACGCCAAGTTGTACGTTGTCGCGGTTCCAGCCTAATGGCGTGCACTTTATGCCATCGTCAAACCAATATTGATTTGGGTACGGGGTAAAGCGGTACGTAGCGCCTTGCTCTAGCATGAGGCCGGTTGCGTTGTATTGCTCGGAGGCAAATACAACTATATCTTGGCTTTGGTTAATGCTCAGCACACTCATGTTTTGATTAGCGAGCTCTATATGTTGGCTTAAACCAATAAAGATAAGCGTGGTGTTGTCGTTGTAGCTAATTTTGTAATGCAGTTTTTTAAGCGATTCTGGACGGTAACTGGTTAGCTTATTAATACGTTCGGCTACGCTGTAGTGCACTAAAGGCTTAAGGTTGCTGGCTTGGTCATCAATTAATACATAGCATTCTCTATCTACTAATTTAAAAAACGGGTTAAACCAAAAGTAATTTTGTTGATGACTTAATGCGAGTGGGTCGGGTGTTACGGTTACGTCATCTTGTGCTACTAAGTTGCTGTCGGGGAGCAGGGTTTCGTAATCTATGTCGTGGCTAGTGAGTAACGATATATTAAGCGGTTGTTCTATTAACCATTCAAGTGCATAGCGCAAGCTAATATCGGCTAGGCCATCGCGGTAGTAACCGCCGCCAATGTCTGAATGCGCACCTGCAAACCATAGCTCAGTAATATTGTTTTGATGGTTCATGAGTGTGGGTTCAAAGGCGCGGCGTTTTTCGTCAAGGGCGACGCAGTGCAGCGCCTGAGTAATGTTGTTGGCAATGGTGTGGTTTTCAAAAATAACGTGCTCTGCGCCACGTGTGGCTTTACTTACTTTTGATAAGCCAATAGAGGCAACGGTATCAAACACACATACATACACGTTGTTGCTTATTAAGGGTTCTAAACATTTAGCAAAGCGTCTGGCAAGCGCAGCGCCTCGGCTAAAACCTGTTAGCAGTATGGTATCGCCTATTAGGTAGTGAGCTTTAAAGTCGCTTAACGCTTGATTTAAAATACTGGCTACGTCGTCACCACGAGGTGCAAGGGTTTGGTTTAAAATACGTTTAAGGCGGCTGCCTTTGGTACCAATACCTTGATAATAAAAACTGAGTTGGTTAGCAAAAGGAGTAACGAGGGAGTCTTCTAATTTACCGCCAAGCAGTAAATGCAATTTTAGAATGTTGGTAATATTAGAGTCTTCTTTAAAATGATCAGAGCTAAATTGCTGTGCGTCACGGGGCTCGCTACCGGTACCATCAAAATTAAAAATTAGCGTTTTACCCGTCATAACCCAATTCCCTTAGTTGTTTTAAATACTCTATACAGACAATGTTAAATATTAAAGACAGTAATACCGCTAAAACTGCATTACTGTCTTTAATTTAGTATATAGATTAGTGCAATTTCATTTTAGGGCGCACTACTCGCAGTACTTTTTCGCTTATCCATAATGCAAAGGTTTTTGCGCTGCCGTGTATGGCGCGTTGGTGCATGCGGTATAAAGATATATACATAAAACGGGCAATTTTACCTTCAATAAAAAAGGTATTGCTGGTTAGGTTGCCCATTAAGTTACCTACCGTGCTGTAGCTCGATAAGTTAACTAGCGAGCCATGGTCGCTGTATTTAAAGCCGCGTAGTGGTTGCTGCTTTAACGTGGCTATTAGGTTTTTTTCGACGCATAACGCCATTTGATGCGCCGATTGTGCGCGTGGTGGTACTTGCTTGCCGTCGGCTTGGGTAAATGCACAGCAATCGCCTAATACAAAAATGCTTTCGTCAACCGTGCTTTGTAAAAACTCGTTTACTTGAATTTGATTGCTGCGAGTAAGCTCAAAAACCCCTAAGTCTTTTATAAAGTCAGGTGCTTTTACACCTGCTGCCCATACCATTATATCGGCATCAATGTGTTCTTCATCTTTGGTGATAAAGCCTTGTGCGGTGCCTTCTTTTATTTGCGTTTGCTCGCGCACGTTTACGCCAAGCTTTAATAGCTCGCGTTTGGCACTAACGGCAATACGCTCTGGTAATGCAGGTAAAATACGCGGTCCGGCTTCAATTAAATGAATATGCAAACGCTTAGACGACATATTTGTTAAGCCATAAAGCTTTAATAGCTCAGACACATGGTAAAGCTCAGCTGAGAGTTCAACACCCGTAGCGCCGCCACCTACAATGGCAATATTAAGTGATTGCTGTTGGTTGTCGTCCTGATGAAGGCGGGTAAAGCTATCTAGTAATGAGTGCTGAAAGCGCTCTGCTTGTTGGCTTGAATCTAAAAAGTAGCAATGATCTTTTATGCCGGGGGTATTAAAGTCGTTACTTACGCTGCCAATGGCAATAACAAGGTGATCGTAGCGTACGGTACGCCCAGGTAAAATGGTGTGGCCTAATTCGTCGTTAAGTGGTGCAAGGGTAATTGTTTTATTGCTTTGGTCTATGTTGCAAAAAGTACCAAGTTGAAAGTTATAATGATGTTTTGCGGCATGGGCTGAATACACAACGCCATCTAAATCAGGGTCAATAGAGCCTGTCGCTACTTCGTGCAGTAACGGCTTCCATATATGGGTACGGTTTTTGTCTATTAGTAGAATTTCTGCTTGTTTTTTCTTTCCTAGTTTATGACCTAATTGCGTTGCGAGTTCTAATCCGCCAGCACCACCGCCAATAACGACAATTTTAGGTGTAGTAATATTCATAACGTTGCCCTCAAAAATAATATACCCAAATAATCTGTATTATTTTTAGTGTTTTGAGGTTACTTGGGTATGGCAAAAAGTTATTTTTGGCAAACGTGACTATTTATTTTTACGCTATTAGTTTGCGCCTAAATAAAGGATATGTCAGCAAAAAATGCTGAATAAAGGCATATAAGTTATACTCACTTTTTTATCGTTTAGCTGTGCAGTTAAATTGCTGTTAAAACACCAAAAGGACATTTATGACCACGCCACTAATTCAATCACTTGAGCAGCACTTTGGTTTTAGCCAATTTAGAACAGGCCAACAACAAACTATTGAGCAGCTTTTAAATGGTCAGTCGTCGTTGGCTATATTTCCTACGGGCTCGGGTAAGTCGTTGTGCTACCAGCTAACTGCGTTGCATTTACCAAATTTAACCTTAGTTGTATCGCCTTTACTTGCATTGATGAAAGATCAAATTAGCTTTTTAAATAGCAAAGGTATTTACGCTGCCAGCCTTGATTCGAGCCAAGATCAAATGCAAAGCAGCACGGTAATGAACGATGTTCGAAACGGTAAAATTAAAGTATTAATGGTGTCGGTTGAGCGCTTTAAAAACGAGCGTTTTAGAGAGTTTATAAGCCAAGTTGCGCTTTCTATGTTGGTGGTAGACGAAGCGCACTGTATATCTGAATGGGGCCATAACTTTAGACCCGACTACCTTAAATTGCCGCGTTACCGCGAAGAGCTTAATATTCCTTTAGTGTTGTTACTTACGGCAACGGCCACTAAAAAAGTAAAACGCGATATGGCTGAGCGCTTTGCTATTGCCCCTGAGTGCATTGTGCAAACGGGCTTTTACCGTGCTAATTTAGATTTAAGTGTGCTGAGTGTTAAAACCGCCGATAAAAACACCGAGCTTGCTAACATTGTACGTGCGCAAAGTGGCCCTGGTATTGTGTATGTAACTTTGCAGCAAAGCGCCGAGCAAGTAGCAAACACGCTCAGTGCGCAAGGCATTCATGCTGTTGCCTACCACGCAGGGCTTGAAGATACGCTACGCTGGCAAATTCAAGATGACTTTATGGGTGGTAAAATTAACGTAGTGGTGGCAACCATTGCCTTTGGTATGGGCGTTGATAAATCGGACATTCGCTTTGTTATACATTACGATTTACCAAAATCGATAGAAAACTACAGCCAAGAAATTGGCCGAGCAGGGCGCGATGGTAACCCGTCAAACTGCTACACGCTTGCTAATTTAGACGGCCTAAATACGGTAGAAAATTTTGTATACGGCGACACCCCTGAGCTTAGCGGTATTGAATACGTAATTAACGATATTCGCCAAAGCCACCAGCAATGGGAAATGCAAGAATACAGCTTGTCGAGCGAAAGCAATATTAGGCAACTTGCACTTAAAACCTTACTTGTACAGCTAGAAATGCAAGGCGCAATAACGCCGCAATATGCTTATTACGCCGATTTTAAATACAAATTTTTGGTTGATAAAAACGAGCTACTTGGTCATTTTGATGAGCAACGCCAAGCATTTTTAACACAAATATTTAGCCACACCGATTTTAAAAAAATATGGGGCACGCTAAATTTTGACTCCCTTACACAAGCCGCGCAGGTTGATCGTAAACGCGTAGTGGCAGCGCTTGACTACCTAGCCGAAAAAAACCTAATAACGCTCGAAACCAAACGTATTACCCAAGTATACAAAGTGCATGAAGACGTTATAAATAACCCGGAACTTGCCCAGCAACTTCACTACTACTTTACCGATAAAGAACAAGCCGAAATTAAACGTATTGCTGCACTGGTGCGCTTTTTTGAGCTACAAAGTTGCTTAAGCTATAACTTAGCGCGCTATTTTGACGATCAAAATGCACCACAGCAATGTGGGCATTGTAGTGTGTGTAGAGGTCATGCGGTTAAGCTTGAATACTCTATAGAGCCTGCACATATTGACGATCAACTTATTTATCAAAAGGTAGATGAGTTTTTAGCGCACATGGCAGGCAAAGGTAATCATAATGTGGGTATTGAAACCCAATGCCGCTTTTTAGCAGGGATGAGTGTGCCGTTATTTGCGCGTAATAAAGTACGCCAGCTTAGTGGTTTTGCACTGTGTGAGCAAATGCGTTACAGCGATATTAAAGCAAAACTACTAGCGCGTTAAATTAGTTACTGTATCCTAGTGGCTTATTCAAAAAAGTAAGCCACTATGCCTCAAATTGTTATCCCCGTTGAAAATATTGCTACTACCCCAGAGCCCGTTACGTGTGCTAACTGCCAAGCCTGTTGTTGCCAGCTAGAAGTGCGCATAGTGACCGACACTGGTGTGCCATTTCATTATATTGAATACGATAAATGGGGCAGCGAAGTAATGAAACGCGCAGACGACGGCTGGTGCCAAGCACTCGACCGTAATACGCTTATGTGCTCTATTTACGAAAACCGCCCATTAGTTTGCCGTGAGTTTGAAATGGCGTCGGGTGAGTGTATTACCGAGCGCGATTTAGCGGGTATATAGTTAGTCCCAATCCAAATTAGTTAACTAAGTGATTATCGGTGATTACTACCTACAACAACTACCTACAACAAAGGGGCTTAAAGCCCCTTTGTTAATTACTGCATATCTCTTAATCAGAGTTCAGGTTAAACAATTAAACTTTAAAGTAACTAATATACTTTTTAAGTGTGTTTGAAAGGTCGGCTAATGCAACAGCTTCTTGTGCGTTACTGTTAAGCGACATGCTGGTTTCTTTAGACATACTGGCAATTTCTTCAACGCCGGTACTAATTTGCGCCACGGTAGCTACTTGGTTTGATGTTGATTCAACAATTTCAAGCACGTTACTTAATGAGTCGTTAGCTTGTTGCTGTATTTGATGCAGTAACTCGTTTGCTTCATGAGTAAGCGTTAAGCCATTTTCTACTTGCGGTACTGTGGTTTCCATTGCAGTCACCGACGCTTGGGTATTTTCTTGCACTTGCAAAATCATCTTTTCAATATCGCCTGTTGCATCACCCGTACGCTGGGCTAGTTGCCTTACCTCGTCAGCAACTACGGCAAAACCTCTACCAGTTTCGCCTGCTCTTGCAGCTTCTATTGCTGCATTGAGTGCAAGCAAGTTTGTTTGATCAGAAATACTGCGGATCACACTTAAAATATCGCCAATGTGTTTTACATGTTCTTGCAATACGTTTACTTGGGTAACCGTGGCTTTTACCGTTACTGAAATTTGCTCAATTTCGGCTGCTACTTTTTGCACTGCAATACTACCTTGCTGCGATAATTGCGCGGTTATTTTTGAGTTATCTTCTGTTTGCCTAACCGAGTCGGCTACAGCATGAATACTACGGCTCATATCCTCTAGGCTGCTTACAGCAGAGTTTGTATAAGTAACTTGTGCGTCAGCGGCACTAAGTGCTTGCTGCGAACCAGACGCTACGCTTGCAGAGTGCGTATAAAGCTCTTCAGATGAATTAATAATACTATCTACAATAGTTTTTAATTTAGATTGCATCACCCCTACAGAGGCCATCATGCTATTTGGGCAACACGATTGTACATCACCTCTCAAATCACCTTGGGCTATAAGGGCAATAACTTCTGCGGCTTCTTGTGGTTCGCCACCTACTGAATTTCTGATCAGTTGGCTAATAACATACGCAATGCTTGTGCCTATTAAAACAGCAATTACAGTAAGCGCTATCATCCACGTTTTAAACGAGCTAGCTACTTCGCGGGTATCAATTGTTGTTATTTGGTTTGCTTGCTCTTGCAGGTTTATAAATTGGTTTATAACATTTAGCCACTGGGTAAACGCTGGGCGAGCATCAGTTAATAAAATGCGTTCTGCTTCGTTTTGGTTTCCTGCATTTTTAGCGTTTATAACACTTTGAATAAAAGGCTGAGTGCGTTGCTCTATTTGATTTATTTTATTAAGTAAGGATTGCTCTTCACTATTCATATCACCCACTAGCTTAGCCATAGAGCGGCTAGATGTTTGGTAAAAATCATCTAGCTCTTTTATGTTATTTAAAACAGTGCGTAAATTGTTTTGATCGCTAATTAACACTACATCGCGCACGGCTATGGCTCTGTCGTGTACGCTGCCTCTAAAGTTAATAGCGTAACGCTGCTTTACCGAGTTTACGTCGGTCATGTGGGTAATGTTATTATTAATGAGGCTAACGCGCGAAATGCCAATGATGGTTAAAATAAGCATCATTGATAAAATTACGCCAAAACCGGTCGCTAAACGCATGTTTATTGTCATGGATGATTCCAAGTTTGAGTTAATACCAGTAAGGGGAGCCAGCATTATTAGTGATAATTTCAAAATAATATCGGCATTATGCCCTATAAACTGAAGCTTTATTAGCAATAAGGGGGTATTTGTTAATTTAGTTTACAAGCGTAACTCTGGTGGGGTTGTTTTACAGGCATTAAAAAGGGGCTAAATGCCCCTTAGTGTTACATAAAAAGATTATATAAAAGTTTAGTCGTACTTTGCTTCTAGCTCATTAGCTGTATGAAACTTCTCATGACTTTGTAATTGCTCGTCGTATTTAACGAGGTTTTTAAAGTGTGCTAATTGACCTGAGTTTTTAACAATTTCAACAATAAACGACATCATAAAGTCAGCGCCCGTTAGGGTATCGCCCACTAAATAACGTTTACCTTCAAGGCGGTCGTTAAAGTAGCTAATTACTTTAACTGTTTCGGCGTCGGCATAGCCCTCTAAAAACTGGGTTTTAGCGCCGTCTTTTAGTACAAACATTTTAAGTAAAAGTGGCAAAATTGCTGAGCTTTCTGCAAAGTGTAGCCATTGCTGGTAATCAACATATTCAGCGGTATCTACTTTTGGTGCAAATTTACCGTTACCGTATTTAGTAATAAGGTAGTCGGTAATAGCGCCTGACTCGGCAATAATTAGGCCGCCGTCTTCAATCACTGGCGACTTACCAAGTTGATGAATATGCTTTAATTCGTCAGGGGCTAAGAATGTGTCTTTATTGCGCTGATAAGCCACAATTTCGTAGTCAACATTTAGCTCTTCTAAAAGCCAAATTACGCGTTTTGAGCGCGACTTATTTAAATGGTGTAGTTTGATCATGTCAGTCCTTTTGAGCTTATAAGGGCTAAGCCCTTATAAGCTATTTAAATTAAAGTGGGTTATTAATTTTAACCACAGTTTTACCAAAGTTTTTGCCGCATATCATATCGTTGAATGCGCCGACTGTATTTTCGATGCCTTCTACCATGTGTTCACGGTATTGAATTTTTCCGTCTTGTAGCCATTTTTGCATGTCTTGTGCAAACTCGTCATAACGGTCGCCGTAATCATCAAAAATGATAAAGCCTTGCATTTTAATACGCTTAGTAAGCAATTGACCCATTAGCATACCTAAACGGTCTGGGCCTTCTGGCAAGCTAGTGGCGTTATATTGCGATACTAAACCACACAGTGGTACGCGTGCTGCGGTATTTAGTAGTGGTAATACGGCGTCGAATACTTTACCGCCCACATTTTCGTAGTAAACATCAATGCCTTTATCACAGGCTTTTTCTAGCTGCTCTGCAAAGTCATCTGCTTTGTGATCAATACATGCATCAAACCCTAGCTTTTCAACTGCATGTGCGCATTTTTCACTACCACCAGCAACACCCACTACTTTACAGCCTTTAATTTTAGCTATTTGACCAACCGTTGCGCCTACCGGGCCTGTTGCTGCTGCAACTACAACTGTTTCACCTTCTTTTGGTGCGCCAATATCAAGTAAACCCATGTAAGCGGTAAAGCCAGGCATACCCATAATACCTAACGCGTAAGAAGGATTTGCAGGCTCTTTACCTAACTGCATTAAGCCTTCGCCATTGGTAATGGCGTAGTCTTGCCAACCAGTGTAGGCAAGTACCCACTCACCCTCGCTAAACTTATCGTTTTTAGACTCTTCGACTTGGCACACTGTAGCGCCAACCATTACATCACCAATGTTAACTGGGTCAGCGTACGACTTAGCATCGCTCATACGACCACGCATATACGGGTCTAGTGATAAGTAAATAGTACGTAGTAAAACTTCGCCGTCTTTTAATGCAGGAAGCTCTACCGTTTTTAATTTAAAGTTTTCGTCTGTTGGAGCGCCATTAGGGCGTGATTCAAGAGTAAGTTGGCGACTAGTCGTAGACATATAAGATCTCCTATTAATATAAATAAACTACTTACCGAATGTTTACGCTTTAAAAATCGTGTTCAGCTAAACAATAATGCGCGCTAAGTAGTATAAGTATGTACAAATTTGTACCTTATAACAGGAGTTTTGGGCGGGGGACTGGTAATTCAACCCTTATAGGCAGAGTATTTATTCTAAATACTTTATTTAAGCTTGCTAAAAATATGGCTATTGTAAAACACCCCGTTTTTATAAATGGCCTGTTTAAGCACAGCCTCTTGCTCAAAGCCACTTTTAGTAAGTGCTTTTATAGAGCCTGTATTACCAGCAAACACAGCGCCAAAAATTCTATTTAGGTTAGATTGCGCAAACGCTTCTTCGCAGATAAGTGCAATAGCGCGAGTAATAATACCTTGCCCCCAGAAGGCTTTATTTAGCCAATAACCAATTTCTCCACTGCGGCTATACTCAAACTCCCCTGGGGTTATGCCAATACAGCCTGCAAATTGCTCATTTACAACAATGGCCTTAACCGTTGCATCAATTACGTCATTTTTAGAACCTTGGTTTATCCACCAATCAGCATCGGCTTGCGTATACGGAAACGGAATTTTTGACGATAAATACCGTGTTACCTGCTCATCGTTTAAGGTTTTAATAATGTGTGGCGCATCGTGCGGTTGAAAATCTCTGAGCGTGATCATAGCGATAGTTAATTATTAGTTGAATACACACTAACTTAGCAATCATTTAAACCTTGTACAATCATTAAGATTAAACGGTTTACGGCTATTACTTTGTTTTAAAGTACTCTAATATAAGCAAAATATTACACCTGTTTAGATGCCATTATGCACCCACATATAGCCGCCCTTTATAATAGTGCCCAAAAGCCAAGCCGTTTAATTATTGGTTTAATGAGCGGTACCTCGTTAGATGGGCTCGATGTTGCACTGTGCAAAGTAACGGGCGCAGGCTTAAATACACACATTGAGGTTTTAAACTTTACCACCGTTGACTACAACGACGACTACAAAACCAAAATAAAGCAGGTATTTGCTAAGCGCGAATGCGATTTAGAGCTTGTTACCTTACTGCATCCTTGGGTAGGTAAGCTGCACGGGAATATGGTTAATCAGTGCTTAGCTAAGTGGAATATAAACCCAGCAAGTATCGATGTAATAGCCAGTCACGGGCAAACCATTTACCACTGCCCGCAGTCGCAGCATAATCACAAAAGCTTTACTAATGGCACCTTACAAATTGGCGATAGCGACCAAATAGCAGTTACTACCGGTATTACTACCATTGGTGATTTTAGGCAAAAACACATAGCCGCAGGAGGCGAGGGCGCGCCACTGGCGGTGTATGGCGATTATTTATATTTTTCAAGCGCTGCTGAAAGTCGGGTTTTGCTAAACATGGGCGGCATTGCTAATTTAACGTTCCTAGCCAAAAATGGCGATGCAAACGGTGTGTTTAGCGCCGACATTGGCCCCGGTAATACCATTATGGACGCCTACGTACAGCAACATTTTACAGGGCTACATTATGACGACGGTGCAAAAATAGCAAAAGCAGGTAAGGTAAATACGCCATTATTGAATGCATTATGTAATAACGCATTTTTTAAACTCCCAATGCCTAAAACCACAGGGCCTGAGGTATTTAACTTAGCGTATTTAAACGCCGCACAGCAGCTTACAAATACACAGCACTTAAGCCATGAAGATGTAATGACCACCTTAAATACCTTTACAGCAACCGCTATAGCAAATGCATTAAACGAGTGTGCAGAGCGCGAACAAAATTGTGTGGTGTATGCAAGTGGTGGTGGTATTCATAACCCGTTACTAATGGCGCAACTTAC
This sequence comes from Pseudoalteromonas sp. TP27, assembly GCF_056470645.1. Lineage (NCBI taxonomy): Bacteria > Pseudomonadati > Pseudomonadota > Gammaproteobacteria > Alteromonadales > Pseudoalteromonadaceae > Pseudoalteromonas > Pseudoalteromonas sp. TP27. The sequence goes on from NZ_JARDAK010000003.1 coordinate 333,006, forward strand.
AGCACTTTGCCCACGTATTAAGGCATTTAAAAATACCGACGATTTAGGTATTAACCCCGACGCTAAAGAGGCCGTGTTATTTGCTATTTTAGCAAACGAATGCCTAGCAGGAGAGCAGCAACACCTAAGTAATACTGCACAAGGTATTGCGGGAGTTACTATGGGTAAAGTAAGTTTTGCAGATTAATAGCTTATAGGTCGGCAAAGTACAGCCAGCACTAAAACAGTGATAAAAATGTAGATCCCATACTCGCAAAGTAACTACGAACGCCCTGAGGCTTAGCATGTTCAGTTGTTATGTGTTCAGGAATATAGCCTTGCTCAAATGCTTTAATGTACACATCGAGTTGTTGGCTTTCTTTTAAGGTCGTGTTTTTTCCGTGCAGCATCATTTGCACTACAAAACATTGGCTTTGTGTAATGTTACTTAAAGTAAGGTTTACAGTACCAGATTCAAGGTCGTCATTGCTCAGCGTTTTTTCAGTAAAATACTGCGCCCCACGCGCACTGGGATGCGTAGCACTTAGTGAAATAACATCGCTCTCATTTGCGCCATCAGGCAACACACATTGCAGCGTAATGTTATGCGCAGCACTGGCTTTTAGTGATAGCTTTTCGTATTCCATAGCGTGGCTCATCGCCGCAGACATAGAATCATCAAATGATTGCTGTGCAAATGTTAGTTGCACTAGTGGTGTACTCATCTTACTTAGTCTTCTTGATTATAAAAAATACAGTTCGAGTTTGAATTATCATCTATTTTGATTGCACTTTTATGACAAATTGCACTTAATTGGATAATCACTGTTTTTTGATCAAAAAAGATAGCTATAAGCAAAGCTGTTTTAGTAACTTATGAGGAACAAGATAATTGTATCGGGCGGTTTCAATAGCGATTACTTTATATAAAACAAAGCAGCCATTAAAACAGTTAAGAAGTATTTAGCTGCTTAGAAATAATACTTAAAAGCGCTTCAGCATCACTATATTCAATTTGAACTGCTCTGCTTATATCTAGTACTAAATTGTCTACTTTGGACTCAACATTGAACAATTTTTCATTAATGAACGAAAGAACTTCTGCGTTAGCGATGTTGCAAGCATCAGTGGCTAGTTTCATTGTGCTCGCTTTATGTTCATCATAGTCTTGTGCGTCCATAAAATCATCTTCATAAAGTGAGTCTGCGATAGTAGGTATTTTTGAGTAGTGCCTAGTAAGATAAAAAATATCCATTGCGTCTTTACGTCTAACGCCATGCTCCCTTTCTAGCCATGAGATTAACTTCAACAGTAGCATTCCAGCAGGCGATGCAACTTTAATATTAAGGTTGGGGCTATTGGCAATTTTTACGTCAAGTGCATGTTTAAATGCCTCGTTAAAGCCTGTTACTGACATTCCAATATCGTGCTGTGGCGGCCAAGTAATAGAGTTACCATCACCAGCAATATTTCCAAATGGAATAATATCAATTTCCCATTTTTCACCGCTAGGAACGGTAGTTACTAGTTGGTGTACTTTTGTTTTATCAGGTGTAAAACCATTTTTTAGGAGATGCTCCTTTAACTGTTCAAACTGATCCCAGTTTTGGACTTGTATACCAAAATCAATATCTCTTGTACCTCGCTCAATTGCAACACCGTAACCATGATGGAGTATAATGTCTCTGGCGGTAGCACCTATGACTAGCTAAGGGATCCCTAATGCTTCAGTTTGGACGTTTATTTTTTGATAAAGGCCAACTAACCCTTGTGGTAATTTACCAACGACATCAAGCAATGTGCTTTTCATAAAACCTCGTTGCGGCATCTATGTTTCTTGCATCTCTACTAGCTAATAAATTGGCATAGATTAAATACGGGTGTGCTAAATTAACCTTTGGGCCGACAAGTTTTTCTATGGCTAAAAATGGCTCCACTAAAACTACTTTTGTTAGTGCATCGTTTATATCATCTTCCGCTTTTACTTTTCGTAATCGTGCGGTTTTTAAAATGACTTTTTTATGTTCAGGATTTACGTAAATTAGATAATTTTTTGCATTTAAATAATTGTCATATTGTTGAACAGCATATTCGCCTCCCCACATCGCTTTTACATTATTTAGTTTAAGTTTTTGTAGTAGCTCTGTGTTATCAGTGGTGAAGATTTCTTGTTTTAATTTAGCTTCAACAGTTACAGGGTAAGCGTCTAACCACTTATCTAGTAAAGCTTTTGAATTGTAGATTATTTTAGTGTGTTGGTCTTTTTGAACTATAAACTCTTGATATATTAAATCGTCAATTACTTGTTTAACCGTTCCCAGTGCAACTTCGGCCACCTTTGCAATTGTGCGCATGGGTTTATTTACTAGCTCCGGCTGCACTAAAAACATAAATACTACTTTCATGCCCTTAGGTTGAAATGCCTTACCTAATTGTTTAGCCAAGGCTATTTTATTGTGGGCTTTTTCGGGCTTATTTCCCTGAATATCAATATAAATTGGAGGGCAATTAATATACGTGTTACCAACACAGTCTATAAAAGATATTTTTTGCTCTTTTAATAAGGCTGCTTGATTTGGATTGATGTACTCAGTAATTAATAGGGCATCGGTTATCTGATTCTTTATTTTGAATTCAGCAATATACTTTTGTAAGGTGGTTGTATGTAGGTGTTTTTTGCATTTAATAATTAAATTGCTTTTAACATTAGGCAAAGTGAGTTCGCCCTCAACACACTCTTTTTTAAAAGTTTTATACTCTGCGCCTAAACCTGTTTGCAAGTTTAGTTTTTCAATAGCTGCCTGTATTAGCCCTTGGTTTATCATTTGTTCACTAAATTAAACTGTTCATTATTTGTGAACATAGATAAAATTTGAACGACAGTCAAGTTTTGTTCACTAAGGTCGTATGTTCATTGTTATTGAACAGCTACTTTTAATGAACGCGGAGTATGGTAAGTTCTATTCTTTATAAAAGCTCAATATAAATAGCCCCCGTGTTAAACGTAAAAAAGCAGATATCTAATTAGCATCTGCTTTTATATTTAAAAACCACAGTGCTAAGCGCTGTGATTTTTAATTTTTAACGAAGAATATTTAATTAAGCTTGAGGTTTAATTAAGTACTTTTCGCCTGTTGCTTGTTTAGAATAAGCCGCAATTGATTGTAAATGTAATACCTCAGCTAATGACACTTCGTGCGTGTAGTTGCTCGCAAATGTTGTGGTGATTTCGTCTGCAATACGTTTGCGCATTTTTATTACTGTATCTGTGCCTAATTTACCTAAGGCATTAAATAATAAGAATCCGTTTACACCCCATGCAAAACCAAAGTTACGGTTTATTGTGATAGGGCCTCGGTTTAATGCACCATAAATATACACTTGTTTGTAAGTGTCTGAGCCATAAACACTGTGCTCTTTCATATCGCGCGCGGCCGCTACTTCCATACAGTTAAGAATGTCACTTGTAAGTTGGCCGCCACCGATTGGGTCGAACGCTATAGTTGCACCGGTTTCGATTATTGCAGCGGTTAGATCAGCAATGAAAGTGTCGCTGCTTGAGTTAATAATGTATTTTGCACCCATATCGCGCAGTAATTTTTCTTGTTCTGGTTTACGAACAATATTAATCAAATCAACGCCATCGGCAATACAAATACGGTTTAGCATTTGGCCAAGGTTAGAAGCCGCTGCGGCATGAATAATGGCTTTATGACCTTCAGCGCGCATGGTTTCTACCATTGCTAGTGCGGTAAGTGGGTTAACAAAAGATGATGCACCTTCTTTAGCGGTAGTCCCTTCTTTTAGCTCTAGGCAACTTTGTACATTGGCACAAATAAATTGACGATACGTACCACCGCCAATTACAGCAACGGTTTTACCTATTAATGCTTGTGCGGCTGTTGATGAGCCTGCTGCCACTACGGTGCCCGCACCTTCATTACCTACTTGTGTGGCTTTACCTACGCGTGTTTTAAGTGATGGCATAAATTGAGCTGGAACATCGGCAGTAATTACTGGATTGTCATCAGTACCCGATTGCTTTGCAGTAGACATATCAGCTGCGCTGAATAAAACGCCTAAGTCTGATGGGTTTAATGGTGCAGCTTCAATACGAATAACCACTTCATCGGCACTGGGCTTTGGCATCTCGATGTTTTTTAAGGCAAGTGTTAGTTTATTGTCTTCGCTGATAGTTGAAGTAAGTTGGATATTTTTATCTGTCATTATGTTTGCTCCTACAAAAATGAGTATTGATTACTGTTATAGCTAAGGGCTATTTAGCGTTTGCTGCTTGAATTTGTGCTTTCACTTTTTGCATAAAGTCAGCCATATTTGCTTGGCGGTCGGCCTCTATGCTTTGAAGAGTTAGAATGACACCCATTACAGTTATTACAAAAATAACCAATTTAAACAGGGAGATAAGTCCAGTTATAAAAAATTCCACAAAAAATAATCTACAGATAAAGACACTCATCCAAAGAAATAAACAAGATAAACAAAAAGGAATAAACAAGACATCCATCCTAAATTTAGCCTCCAAAAACGCCAACCAAAACAACACTAAACTCTTTTTATCTTCTGCTAAAAAAACAGTAACCGATTGAAGCAAAATAAAAACTCAGCTATGGTTTGTTGATCAAAGAAGACAATAAAAAGCGAGTTATGCTACAGGCTTGTTATATTTTTTATGTTGGAGTATCTAAATGGCTCAAGGCAAGAATAAGAAATTACTAATCAAAAAGACTCGTAAAGGTAATAAAGGTTACCCTATAGCAACGATCGCTTTTTATGGTCCAAAACGTGATCTTGCATCAAAAGCAGTATGCGCAATTATAATGCATGAAGGTGCAGCTGCAGAACCAATGAAAAAGTGGTTTGCTTCAACAGACTTGAGAAAATCAGAACTGGTTATGAGTGAAATACTGAATTTCATTGATGCAAATGAAGCTAAATCCGTTAGCATGATCCAAGAAGTAATTGGTTGCCCTCATGAGGAAGGAATTGATTATCCTGTAGGTTGCTATTGTCCTGAGTGTAATTATTGGAAAGGCCGAGACAGATTTAGCGCAGAGATGGTGCATTAATTAAAGTTAGTAAGTTAGGATGACATCCATTCTAACTATTACAGAAATCGCTAACTATAACAGTGGTATCTAGTTAAAAACTACAGTTTCACTCATTTCAATTCCACATATGCCCCCTCCCTTGGGGTCAAAAGGAGTTAGTTTATAAACGTCAAAATTGATACCTTATTCTATTATCATATTTCACTGTAATGGTGCGTCACAATCTTGCTGAAAAGCCAAGGTGCTGAAATATATTTGAGCTATCGCGTCATTTATATTCGGCGTTATGCCTAATGAAGATTAAAAGTAAAATAACGAGCCACTGATTTTAATACGAAAAAAAGAGTGCTAGCTGGCACTTATATATCGAATGTGGGGATCAAATCTACATTACGTATATAAAAAATATAAACCTTAACTATGGTTAATAGGCGTAAGTGCGTTTTTGAGATTGGGATTAGAATTAAAGGCAATAAAAAAGAGCTTAAATCAGCTTTTTATTGCCTTGCAGTTAGGGCCTGTTTATCTTTCGAGGTTAAATTTGCAGCCGTATGTTTGGTATTGAGGCAAGGCAGAGCCTATGTAGTGTGGTTATTCCCCATAAATAGGCGATAACGCAGCATAAATGCCAAACATGCGCTGCCTAGGGGCAATTTACTCTTTGTTGCTCGGTTTTTACTTAGCGCACTAGATTACAAACCTCACGCCGCGATTAAATCGCCCCTAGATTGAACAAATTTTAATCCTGAAAGGTCAACAGGCCCTAGTCGTGCTTAAAACACTGAACGAAATGAAGAGCGACCTGAAGAGCGACCTGAAGAGCGACGAGCATTACGGCGGCTGCGCATGCGGCTGTGTAGTTCACGACGTTTTGCGTCTAGCCATTCATCACGCGTAATGGTTACGTTACCGTTGCGACCTTCTTCACGGCTACGGTAGGCACAAAACTCTTCAAACGCTTCTACGTCGTCACTAAATTCACCAGCGACCAGTTCAATCATAATTGCGTCATCTAAAAAGCCCAGTACGGGTATGTGATCAGGCACTAAATCTTCAGGATCACTGAAGTAAGCAAGCGCACTTAATATTTCTACGCGTTCATCTTCTGGAATTTGCCATTCAGCATCTTCAATCATTGCGACAAACGTTTCTAATTTTTGAATACGAAGGCGTACAAATTCAGGTACATTGTCTTTAATGTTTAAGCTGATTTTTTTTGCATTATTTATTATTACCTGCTCGCTGAGTAATTTTGCACCTTGCTGTGCTTTACGCATTACATCACGAAAGTGTTCTAGATCGGTATCTGATAATTCAAACTTAACTTCAAACGCCATTATAATTCTCCTGTATTGGTTATATGGTCACAGCAAATTATCACTATGACAGACAACATTATCAATAGCTTATTGCCAATGTTGAATTTAGCAGATACTTGAGCTAGCAGCACGTTTAATAGTTGATTTTGTATAAAATATTTGTAATGTACATGTTACATCGTGCTATTGTTTTGTGCATTGCTCCATTAATAGTTTAAATAGTCGTAGTGAAATTATGTCCCAAGAAAGTCAGGTAGTGAATGTAAATGGCTCGCTTTCTTCACACGAAGAAGTATCCGTTATTAACGAGAGTGCAGCGGTTAAAGCGGCTCCTAAAAAGCATTGTGATAATTGCCACCAATCAGTTGAGGGAGGTTTTTGTTCTAATTGCGGGCAGTCACTCGACTCCACGCTAAAATACTTTTGGGTGGTTATTTTACATCTACTCGATGATATTTTTAGCTTTGATTCTCGTGCGAGTCGTACTTTATGGCCGTTAATATTTCGCCCAGGCTTTTTAACGAATGAGTATTTTGCTGGCAGGCGAGTGCATTACGTGCCGCCACTACGGCTGTATTTGTTCATCAGTATTATGTTTTTTTTAACCCTAAAACTAACTGTTTCGGGAGAAGACAAACAAACCATTGAAATTAATAATAACAAAGCCGCTATTAGCCAAGTGACTGAGTATATTAAAACGCTTAATGAAAAAAAGTTACAAGTTCAGTCAACGCCTGATGATAAAACAATGGCGAGTATTGATGCTGATTTGGCGAGATTTAATCGCTATTTGAGCGATTTAAAACGTGATATTTCTGTTGCTGAAAATGCCAAACTGGTGAGTACGACCCGACAGCTAGCTACCATAGAGCTGGAGCGCGTTAAGTTAGGTACAAATGACAAAAGCAATGATATTACTATTTCAAACAATGCTGATGGTAGTTTATCATTTGATTTTTTATCAGATGAAAGTAATAAAAAGCTCGATGATTTTGCAAAAAAATTAGCAGAAAAAGCAAAAAAAACATTTACCACAGACACAAACCGTTTGATCAATGAAGTATTAGGCAAACTCCCGCAATTAATGTTTGTACTTTTACCTCTATTTGCCTTGTTATTGAAGGTGGTTTTCATCTTTTCAAAGCGTCTTTATATGGAACATTTAACCGTGGCACTGCATAGCCATAGCTTTATTTTTATCAGCTTTTTATCAATCGATATTTTGGATGTAACACATGATCATGTTATAGCGCTGGGAGGTGGGGTTGCTACTGCTGCGGCCAGTATTTTAGGATTCATTGGCTTTGCCTTACTGATATGGGTACCTATTTACTTGTTTATTATGCAAAAACGTATTTACAAACAGGGTTATATATCAGCGTTTTTTACTTATGGCTTTGTCGGTATTATTTACTTTATATTGATGGCATTAACGACGTTTGTGGCAGTCGTTTGGGGTCTAACAGAAATTTAGCCTTTTTAACAATAAGCCACTAAAATACACCTGATAACGCTGTGCAAATAACGTGACCTTAAATTTATATATTTAAATAACTGCCTTTAGCAAAACATTTTACCTAAAGGTTTTAGCTAAGCGACCGATAAATTACTTAACAGGGTTTAGCGATTAAGGAAAATCATGGTTAATAACATACTTGGCAGCCAGGCTAATTTAAGCACTTTACTTGCGCAATCAGTTAATAACACTAGGCAAACCCCAAATGTTATACAGGGCAATGTTCCAAACATAACTAATGAGCAACTTAATCAGCTCAATAACGCAAAAGCTGACCAGGTTTTAAAACAACAGCTTACCTCCTTGTTTACTATTTCAAGCACGCCTAGCTTGAACAGCTATAAACTCTCCAATGAAGATCTCGCCTTACGCACTGTAATAAGCTCTCAGCAAGAAGGGCTATTAAAAAATGAGAGTGGCGCAAAGTTAATCGAGCGACTAAATTCGTCAGTCAAAAATATTCAGGGCGCTTATACTAATACCAGCGATATTTTGTCGAGTTTAGGCCGGTTAGGGCACGAACAAAAAACATTTTTAGCTTCAAGTCAGCAACGTGTTGAGCGCTCACTTAATCCATACATGGAAAGTGCTAACCGAAGCAAGTACGAGGACGACGATAACTACCAGTTTGAGCTCTCGGTTAAAACTAAAGAAGGTGATGTAATAAAAATCACTTTTAATTCATCGCAAGGTTACGATGAAGAAACAGGTGAAGCAATAGATGGCTTTGGCGTAAGTTACGAAGTAGAGGGGGATTTATCTGAGGCTGAGCACAAGGCACTTACGCAGATTCTCACTGGTGTTGGTGAAATGGCTGATGAATTTTTTAAAGTGAGTGAAAATTCGTATAGTCGTTATGTGTTGCCGAACCAGAGTGATATAAATTTAGACTTTTTATCCGATTTTGATAATCAACAGTTATCGGGCTTCAATGTATATTTTTCAACAACTGATGGCGAAACTGTTGACCCTTCAGAGAATACATTTAATTTAAGTTATGATATTGATGAAGAAACACAGCAGCAAGCGCTTATGTTTTACTCTCAAAGTGGACAAAGTGAAATTGATTTTACGCTAGATATGTCAACCATTGGCGCTAAAGATACAAATCAAATGAAACAGTATTTAGCATCTTTAGATCAAAGCTTAGAAGATAGTCGGGTTAATAGTAACGATAAAAAGCTAAAGTCGGCGTTTGGTCATAAGGGCGACGAGGTGATGCAGCAAAGCTTTGAGTTGTTTAAAGGCGCTTTTACAAGTATGTCATCTGCGGCTGAGCGTTATAGCAGTTTAGAATCGTTAGCAACACGAGAGTTTAACGATGGGCGCGCTATGGTTGCCGATTTAGTTGATAACATGATCACAAGCGATCCGCGTTACCAAGGGCTTGGCAATAAAGCGCCAAATACATTGGGTGCAGGTGTGTCTAAGCTTGCTGACTTTAATGCTGAGTTTAGTTTTTTGATGGACAAAGGTGACTATCAGCCTGAAAGTAAGGTTGAGTTAAGTCAGACAACCGAGCAAGAAGAGTACGGTCAGTTAAGCGGTGTAACTCAAAATAAAACGGGTAGCTCTAGTTTTAGGAACCTTAATTCAAAAACAAGCCCAGATCATTATGATAAAAAAGAAAGCTACGATATTGGCACGGCTGTTAAAAATAACGAGTTGGTTGGGCTTGATCAATTTCACGAAGTTGATGTTGATAAAAAAACTTATCAGTTCAACCCTGAGATATCTCGATATGAACTAAAAATGGCTATGACAGAGCAAACTGCTAGCGAAAGTAATATTCGGCTTATCAATGATATTTGGCTCGAAAAAAATGAAGATAGCTACGATATGCACAAAAAAGAGCGTGTAGAAGGTGGCGAAGAACAAGATGACTTTAAAAAAACAGACCGCCATTCTCATAATAAGCTAGTTACGTTAATTGGTGATTTAGACAAACTTGCTGATGACAAAAAAGCAAAACAAGAGTACTTAACCGATTTAGGGGAAGTAAACTTTTTTATGGGTAAATATATTTAACCTATGCTTTATTCACTCCACAATAAATATTGGGTATAGTCTTTAAATGCCTCATTTAATACTTAATTAAATACCTAATTAAAGAGTACCTTATGTTTAAACAATTAATTTTATTGTGTGCTTTAAGCATGCCGCTTGTAAGCTGCGCTGCTACGGCGCCATTTTCGGGCGAGATAAGTACGCAAGCACTGCTAAGCGACTACGACAAGTTTAACGAGCAATACAAAGCGTATACACCAACAGCACAAGATATAGCCCTAATGCAAAAGCTAGAAGGCAAAGAGCTTATTGTATTATTTGGTACGTGGTGCCACGACAGTGAGCGCGAAGTGCCAAAGCTCATTAAGTTACTTGATGCGTCGAAAGTTGAACTTGCAAGCATTGAATATGTGGCGGTGGGTTACGACAAGCAAGACGATGTAGGCATTGCACAGGCTCACGACTTGCAATACACACCAACGTTTATTGTTAAACAAAATGGCAAAGAGTTAGTACGCGTAATTGAAAAACCAACGGGTACATTGGCGCAAGACCTAACTAAAAATTTATAACGGTTATTCACTAAACAGACTTTTTTCGAATGCTTGTGCAGCATGCGAAGAGGGTCTGTCTTTGTAGTGCAATTGGTATAATGGTCTTGATAACTCGACGTTATTTGGCTGTTCTAGCCGTGTTAATTTACCTAACTGTACTAAATCCTCAGTGACTACATTAGGCAATAAAGCAACGCCCATTCCTTGTGCTACTGCTCTTGCTATTGCTTCATTACTTCCGAGCTGCATACAGTTTTTTACTGTAATACCGTGTTGCTGTAGTAACTTAACCGACACCTCTAAAGTGCCAGAGCCAGGCTCGCGCAGTAGCCAAAATTGATTGTTTAACCATGCTTTTAAGTTTTTAGCGGGTTTTAAATTGCTCGGTATAACCACACTCATTAAATCGTTTTGCCAGTGCTTACTTATTATATGCGACTCGGTGGGTGTGCCCTCAACCAGTGCTAAATCGATGGTGCATTCAAGTAGTGCGTGCTCAATTTGCGCAGTATTAGCTACTTGCACTTCCACTTTTATATGTGGGTACTGCGCACAAAATTTAGCTAAATAGGGTGGTAGCCAATAGCTGGCAATGGTGGTGCTGGTGCCTATAACCAATGTGCCGCGCTTAAGCCCTGTGCGCGATTTAATATCTTCAATAGCGGCTTTTTCAATGGCAAAAATACTACGCGCATGTTCAAAAAGCGCTTGCCCGCCTTCACTTAAAGTGAGTTTTTTGCCTTTAGATGCACGTTCAATAAGTTGAATGTTTAGTTGATACTCAAGCTCTTTTAATGCCTTTGATACCGCCGGCTGGCTTATAAAAAGCGCCTCGGCTGCGCCTGAAAAACTACCAAGCTTTGCTACCGTATAAAACACCCTAAGTGCATGTAAATTCATTGTGCCTCTCAAATTGCATAACTTTAAGTTATCAAATCATGATTTTAATATATTGGAGTTATATTTTGGCCTTTATTAAAATGAAGTCAACTAATTAGAGTTGTTTGATTGAGGGAATATTATGCTTAGCGCTATTAAAAATGGGTTACAGCCTTTAGGTGTTAACACTAAACAGTATGGTGACTCTCGCTGGTGGATTGGCATGTTACTGGTTATTGTACTTGCGGGTGTTGCTGTTGCGCTTAGTAAATTATCAGTAATGCAAACTGCGCAATTTAGCTCACTCACTATTGGTATTGTGGTTGGTATTATTGTGGGTAACAGTATTTTTTCGCGTATAGCGACTCATACCGATGTGGGTGTTGATTACGCTAAAAGTTTTTTGCTCAAAGCGGGCGTTGTGTTGTTTGGTTTTAGAATAACCTTTACGCAAGTAGCGGGCGTTGGTTGGAGTGGCTTACTAACTGACATTGTTATGCTTGTTGGTACATTTATATTAGCAATTCAACTTGGAAAACGTGTATTTAAGCTAGATGAGCAAACAACTATATTAATTGGCGCGGGTAGCTCTATTTGTGGCGCTGCAGCGGTAATGGCAACTGAGCCTGTTATAAAAGCGCAGGCGCATAAAGTATCAGTAGCGGTGGCAACGGTGGTAGTTTTTGGTACGCTAAGTATGTTTGCCTACCCAATAATGTTTGAGTACATGGGATTGAGCGAGCACGCATACGGTATTTTTGTAGGCTCAACCATTCATGAAGTAGCGCAAGTGGTTGCAGCGGGTACGGCGGTAAGCGCCAATGCGGCCGACACCGCTGTAATAGAAAAAATGTTAAGAGTGATGATGCTTGCGCCATTTTTAGTGGGTTTATCGTTTTGGCAAAGTAAAAAAAGAGCAAAGGCAGGTAATGCAGCAAGCAGTGAGGGCGATAAATCAGGTATTACCATCCCTTGGTTTGCGGTGTTATTTATAGTGGCAAGTGGTGTGCATTCACTCTCTATTATTCCTCAAGTGGCTACCAGCGCAGTTGTTTGGTTTGATAATATATTACTCACCATTGCGATGGTGGCTTTGGGTTTACGCACACATGTTGGGGCAATTCGCCAAGCGGGTATTAAACCGCTGTTACTGGCGCTGTGTTTATTTTTGTTTTTAACGTTAGGCGGCTTTGCCATTAATGTGGGTATTGCTGAGCTGTTTTAAACGTTATTTGGTAAAGTTGATTGGCGGCTTAAATTGGCCAATCAACTTCGTTTAAGTTATCGAGTTGTGTACTTGTGTTTTTATTACCTTGCCACTTATTAGTGTAAATACCGTGTGGATCAAACTGCGCGGTTTGCTTTTGTATATTAAAGTGCCTACCGCCACGCGGATCTACACCTACGCCCGCTATGTATTGCCAGTTGCCCCAATTTGCGGCTACGTCGTAATCAATCAATTGCTGTTCAAAATAAGCCGCGCCATAGCGCCAATCAAGACCAAGTTCGTTAACTAAGCAGCTCGCTGCAACTTGCCTTGCTCGGTTTGATATATAACCAGTGGCATTAAGCTCATTCATAATGGCATTGACCAATGGGAAGGGTGTTGAGCCATTACACCACGCAGCAAAGCGGTTTGGCATAAACGTTGTTAGGGGTTTGGTTTGTTTTTGGCCTTTAAAGCTAAATAAGCTGTTGCCCGCATTGAGTGCATGCCATTTAAAATACTCTCGCCATAGCAATTCAAATTTAATCCAATAAGTAGATTCGTTTGCGATATGTTTATGTTCGTACTCTTCAACCGCTTTGTAAACTTGCCGTGCACTTACACAACCAAAGGCAAGCCAGGTACTAAATTTTGTGGTGTTATTAAAGCCATCAAGTTCGTTTCGAGTTGTTTTATAGGTGCTAGGCAGTAAGCCCGAAAAGTACTGCGCTAAATGAGCTTGCGCACTTTTAAAACCGCCATGCATTATCGCGTTGTTGTCATCAGTAAGCTCAATTGGTTTGGCCGCACATAATGTTATAGGTTGAGGGAGTAAACCTTCAGGTAGTATTGAAAGGGTTATAGGTATATTGGCTGCCTCTACCTTTTTACGAAACGGCGTAAAGCTTTTGGGTAATTCATTTAAGCTAAAAGGTAGGTCGCTTTGTTTAAATAGGGTGTCTTGCAGCACGCCTGTAAATTTTGTATTTGGGCAATGCGCTTTAAGTAAACTTATTTGGCGTTGCTCGTACAAACCGATTTGCTTGCTATAAACCACTTCATCAATATTTTGCTTTGCAATACGCGCTTTTAAAAGCGCTATTGGTTCACCTTCAAGCACGTGCAGTGTTTGCCCGCGTTCAATAAGTGCTTGTTGCACCTCGTACAAGCTTTGCATTAAAAACTGTTGTTTATGCACGCCATATGGTTTTTGTTGGTAGTTATTATTTTTAAACCAGTGCGGATTTATTACAAATACAATATCAAGCGTACATTGCTCAGTAGCAAGTTCACTTAAAATAGGGTTGTCGTCTATTCGTAAATCGTTTTGTAGCCAATATAAAATGTGTTTGCTCATACTTATGCTCTGGTTTTTGTAAATCATTAACTTTACGAAGTAAAAGCCGGTAGGGATTAGTCAGCTGCAAGTTTTAGTAATGAAGCGGTGAGCAAGTATTACTTACTCACCTGCTTAGGTTTTATTTAACTGGTTTTGTCGTGTTAGTGAGGTTAATAGATACATAAGCAATTAAATACACAAATACGCTAAGCGGTAAACTACAAATAAATAAAGCAATTTTGTACTTTTTAGCAATAGATGGTTTAGGCAATATGATTGCAAAAAGCATATTCATTGCTAACCAAAAAATAGTAACGAGTGGTGATAGCGTTGTTTTAGCGCTTGATAAATCACACGTGCCGAATGAAATACTGGCAATAGATGCGTTACCTATTTCAATACATTGCGCATTACCTATTAGACTGATGGTAACTAATGTTGTAATTAATAATAGTGCTAGCGGCAGTAAATGTTTCATATTTTTTCCTTAATTATTTAATTTTATGGGTCGCTCTACAGCGCCTAAATAAATTAAAACGTTAGGTAAAAAATAACGATAATAAAGCCGTTAACTAGTTATTATAAAGTTATAACCACGATATTACCTCGGTTATAACTTTAATAAATCATTACTATTCAGTGGTTTGTGATTTAACTTCTGCTATGAGCTGATAACCTCGCTTCATTACAGACTTTATATATTTGGGGTTTTTTGTGTCGTTATCGTTAAGGGCTACACGTAGTTTGCTAATAACTCGCCTAACTGCAGTGTCGGTTACTATTTGATTCTCCCATACATTATTATGTAACTCTTCTAGGCTAACTATCCTTGGTTGTTGTTCAACTAAATAGCTTAGTACCTGCATGCATTTAGGCTCTAATGTGAAGTGGTTATCTTCTTTAATTAAGGCCTGTTGCATGCTGTCAAAAGTGTACTCACCAATTATTAGCTGCTTAACGCTCGGTTTTTCTATAACAGGTTCCGCGCAATCATGGTTAGGTTGGGCTTTGTTTTTTGCGGTGTTTGAATATTTTTTATAAATGCGAGATACCATCATTCCAGTTAAATTCATTAATAGTACTAACGGGCTCAGTGGGAACGCACAAAGAAAAAGTAAATATTTAAATCCCACGTGTATATTTGGTTTATTAAGCATTTGCCCAAATAACACGTTTAAAAGCATCCATATAATAAAATAAGGCGTAAGGGAAATTGAATCTGTTTGCTCCCCACAAACGCCATATTTTACGCCCTCTATGTAGTTTGATGCGTCTAAACAAAACGCATTAGCTTGGCTGCTAAATAAAATGAGTGGTATAAAAATAATGATTTGTTTCATTAAAAAGTCCATTTAGAAAGAGGCGGTAAATAATACCGCCTCCTTTAATGTTAAATAGCCGATTTTTGCTCTGCTATCCAATCGTTTATTACATCCTCAAGTACTGACATAGGGAGTGAGCCTTGACCAATAACGGTGTCGTGAAAGCTGCGAATATCAAATTTAGCACCTAGTTCTTTTTCAGCTTTTGCGCGTAGTTCGCGTATTTTTAGCTCCCCCATTTTGTACGAGAGCGCTTGGCCTGGCCATGAGATATAACGATCTATTTGATCCTCCACCGCGCTTTGTGGCAATGCAGTGTGATCTGCTAAGTAGTCTATTGCCTTTTGGCGGCTCCAGCCAAATGCATGAATACCTGTATCAACCACTAAACGCACTGCGCGCCACATTTCGTAACCTAAACGACCAAAGTCGCTGTATGGATTTTGATAAAAGCCGGCTTCTTTACCTAAACGTTCGGTGTAAAGCGCCCAGCCTTCGCCAAAAGCTGAATGGCTAAGTGTGCGTCTAAACTCAGGTACGTCTAACTCCATTGCAATGGCGTTTTGTAAATGATGCCCTGGTATTGCTTCGTGTAGGCTAAGTGCTTCTAAATTATACAAAGGCTGTAGCTTAGGCGTTGAGGCTAAAAAGTAAGTACCCGGTGAGCGATTATCAGCCGGTGGCATATAAAACGCGCCACGACTCGCTGAGCCTTTTATTGTAAAGGTGTTACGCGGTAAATGATTAAAGTAGGTTGGTAATTTGCCATACATTTTTTGCGTAATAAAGGCTGTTTTTTCAAGCAGGTCTTGTGCGTCTGTTGCGTAAAATTGCTCATCGGTTGCTAAAAACTCTAAAAATTCAGCATACGTGCCATCAAAACCTACTTTATCAATAATGTTTTGCATTTGCGTTTTTATACGCGCCACTTCTTTTAAGCCAAGCTCGTGTATTTGCTTGGGTGTTGCATTGGTTGTGGTGTAATAATTTACCGCATATTTATAATACTCAAGCCCGCCTTTAACGCTTGAAATACCTGGCTCTGCTCTGCAATTCGGCATGTAATCGTTTTCAAAAAAGTCGTAAAAGTGCTGATAAGCCGGGACTACTTTTGAGCTAATTAAGGCTTTAGCTTTGTTTTGGTATGCGGCCTTTTGCTCTGCTGTAAACGTATTTGGTATACGTGTAAAGGGCTCGTATAAGGCGCTGTTTTCAGGTTGCTTAACAATATGAGCGCTGATGCTTTGGCTATAGTTTTCAAAAGTTTTACAGTAGTGGGTGTAACCCTTTTCAATACCTTCCTTCATCAAGTTAATGTTTTCTTGATTAAAGCGAGGATAGTCGGCAAGGCTTACTAAAAATGCGTTGTAATCGTCGGTTGTTAAAAATGCCATATTAGCCGGTGCTTCGGCAAAGTAGGTATGCCAGCCACTTAAAAAATTAACCTGAAAATACTTATCTTGAAAAAGGTAGCTTTGCTGCTCTGTTTCGCGCTCGTATTTAAATAAGCGGTAGTTCATTAGTTGTTTGTTGTTGAGCGTTTTTGGGTCAATGCTGGCTAAGCTTTTTAGTACGGTGTTGTTATAAGCTTGGCGCTTTGCAATGGCTTGCTCGCTCCAATTTGGTAATGTACCACTGGGTTTCCAGCCATCTGGGTCGGTACGAAAGAATATTTTTTCGGCTTTTGCGTTTTGCCAGTGGTTATCAATAATCGTTTTTAAGTCACTGTTACTATCGGCAATGCTTGGCAGTGATGTAACTGTTAAGCAAATTGCTAAAATACTTTTTTTAAACATAGTCATCCATTTATTGCGCGTTAATTTTTATTAGTTTTCGTGTATTTATCGTTTTTGTTTTTAATATAGTACCAAGTTAACTTAATCAATGCGCTTAATTTTATAACCTGTAACTATTGGTTTTTCTTTTTGATTGAACAAATTTCACTGTGCAAGTGAGTGGCGCACTAGTTTATTGTTTTATCAGCGTTTAGAATGATTAAAACTAATTATAATAAAGGTCGTCATGTTTAATAAAGTAATAGCGCTGATTGATGAAGCGAATAATCAAGATCCTAATAGCGAACAACACAATGGCGAAAATTTCCCAAAAGAAAGTTTATACGCCCTACGCATGAGCGAAATGCTAACTCGCTTTAAACCAGATGCCAATGAACTTATGCAAATTGCAGTGCGTGCACAGCATATTCAGCGTTGGAAGTCGCCGCGTAGTGATTTTGAAATGAATAAGCAGGGTTATCATCAGTGGCGCAGTGCTCTTTATATATTTCATGCAAGTAGTGTTGTTACGCTTATGCAGCAAGCTGGTTACGGTGAGGCTGAGCAAAACCGTGTTTACGATGCGGTTGCTAAAAAAGATATTAAACGTAACCCAGACAGCCAATTAGTAGAAGATGTAGCAAGCCTTGTATTTATTGAGCATTACATGCTTGGTTTTGCCAATGCAAAACCAGATTACAATGAAGAAAAGTGGATTGGTATAATTCGCCGTACTTGGCAAAAAATGTCAGATGAGGCACATGAGTTTGTACTTGCAGGTAATATTACGTTACCCGCGCCTTTAGTTGGGCTTATTCATAAAGCACTTGAATAAATAATAAAAGTATAAAAATAAAAAAGGAATTTTAAATGCATTGCCCTAGAACTAATACGCCACTTGAGCCTTTACTTGTTGGCGGGATTACTGTTTTTACGTCAGCTCAAGGCGGCGTATTTTTTGATAACAGCCAAATTTTTAAGTTTAGCTCTCCAGAGTTAAAGCACGGTCAGGTATTGCTAAAATATTTGAGTGATCATATCGAGAGTGAATACGATGTATCGCTACGAATAAACTGCCCACAGTGCAAAAGTATTGTGATGATGCGCAGGTATTTTTCGCCAGTTAAGGCCGTCGAAATAGATGAATGTCCAGGTTGTGCAGGAATATGGCTTGATAGTGGCGAGCTGGCAAAAATACACGAAAACCACTTAACACCCCGAGAGCGAAAGCTGTTAGCACATGAAATGGCAACCAATCATGGGTTTATAACTATTAAGCCGCCAAAATCAAAGTATTACCCTAAAGCGCCTAAAAACGTTCAAGGCACCACTGTTGAACGGCTGGTGCAATTGGCATTACTTAATTTTGAGTAATAAATTAGTCTCGAATGCTACATTAATTTTAAGCATGCAGGTGCTGCTAATAAAAGCATGACTTGCAAGAACAAATTTTAAAACCAAGGAAGGCTGAGTATGAAGGATTATAAGAGTAAAGTAGCACTGCAATTTTACTGTGTGCTACTGGCGTGTTTTTTGACATCAGGCTGTGATTTTTTATTTGATAAAGCGCATGGTTATCGTGGACCCATTGTTGTGACGATTGAAACAGAAGATGGCTCAGTGCCAGAATTTCCTTTTTTGATAAAGTCGGCCTATTCAGAATCGTGTGGTCATAGTAGTTGTGGTATTGATTTTGGTTATAAGTATTTTAAAGCTGCCTATGCTAATGAGCCAATTACCTTCCCACGGGAGCGTTTGGATTTATTACAGCCCAACGCCTATGCATCGATTGAGTTTACGGTTACTCATCCTAATTATCACCACCGCGGATTTCCGCGAGGTTTTGCGCCCACCGATGCCGATGACCCCATTCATATCACGTTTACCGTTAAGCCGTTTGCTGAACAAATGAGTAAAGTAGCTGGCTGGGCGACTGGCCCTAAACAAAACATGCAAAACTTTACACCTGATAGCAGGGAATATAAAAAAGCAGACATAAGGTATCGCCAAGCGCGCTTTAATTTAGGAAAGACGATTAAAAGGCACATTACGGTGATCAAAACGTTTTACTTACCTCATTTTTCAAAACGTATGCAACAACGGGTGATTGAAAAGTATCAACCGATTTTTAGAGCCTGGTATTACGGCGTACCTGAAACGGATTGTTGGGATATGGTTGACTGTAGAAAGCAAATTTTAAAACCAAGGAAGGCTGAGTATGAAGGATTATAAGCGTAAAACTGCACTGCAATTTTACTGTGTGCTACTGGCGTGTTTTTTGACAACAAGTTGCACTACGGTATTCGATAAGGCTCATGGTTATCGTGGGCCCATTGTTGTGACGATTGAAACAGAAGATGGCTCTGTGCCAGAATTTCCTTTTTTGATAAAGTCGGCCTATTCAGAATCGTGTGGTCATAGTAGTTGTGGTATTGATTTTGGTTATAAATATTTTAAAACGGCCTATGCTAATGAGCCAATTACCTTCCCACGGGAGCGTTTGGATTTATTACAGCCCAACGCCTATGCATCGATTGAGTTTACTGTTACTCATCCTAATTATCACCACCGCGGATTTCCGCGAGGCTTTGCGCCCACCGATGCTGATGACCCTATTCATGTCACGTTTACCGTTAAGCCGTTTACAGAACAGATGAAAAAAGTGGCTGGGTGGGCCGAGCAAGGCAAAGTGATGATGCAGAACGCGGCGCCAGATAGTAATGAGCATTTCAATGGAAAAATGCAGCTTTGGCAAGAGCGCTTTAATTTAGGAAAGGCGATTAAAAGGCACATTACGGTGATCAAAACTTTTTACTTACCTCATTTTTCAAAACGTATGCAACAACGGGTGATTGAAAAGTATCAACCGATTTTTAGAGCCTGGTATTACGGCGTACCTGAAACGGATTGTTGGGATATGGTTGACTGTAGAAAGCAAATTTTAAAACCAAGGGAAGCTGAATATAAAGGATTATAAGCGTACTTACCTGCAATAATACGTAATCATTTTGCACAGCTAAATGTGTCGCTATCTGCGTTAAAAAATTCTCATTTTGAACCATTGAATAGCGAAATTTTTGCCTAGCTAGCAACACGTTTTTCAAATCTCAAAATAGATCACTTAATTAAGCTAATTGGTATAAAGCATAAAAAACGGCGTACTAAAAAGTACGCCGTTTATATTGCAATAAACTAATTTTTAACGAATTTATTTATTACGGTTTTCTTTGGCAAATGCACGTATTTTACGTTTTTGCGACAGTGTTACTTTATTAACACGACCAGCAAATGGGTTTTCACCTTCTCTAAATTCAATTTTGATAGGTGTGCCCATAATTTTAAGCGCTTTACGGTAATAGTTCATCAGGTAGCGTTTATAGCTATCTGGTAAATCTTTAACTTGGTTACCGTGAATAACAATACGTGGTGGGTTATAACCACCGGCATGTGCATATTTAAGCTTAACACGACGACCACGAACAAGTGGCGGCTGGTGATCGGCTTGAGCCATGTCCATAATACGACGTAACATTGCAGTACTTATACGTTTAGTCGCTGATTCATACGCTTCGTCAACAGACTCAAACAAATGACCAACACCTGTACCGTGTAGTGCAGATATAAAGTGCAAGCGTGCAAAGTCAATAAAGCCTAAACGGCGATCGAGCTCTGATTTAATACGATCTTTAACGTAATCGTCTAAGCCATCCCATTTGTTCACGGCAATAACCAATGAACGACCTGAGTTAAGAGCAAAGCCTAATAAGCTTAAATCTTGATCTGAAATACCATCGCGAGCATCAACAATTAATAACACTACGTTACAATCTTCGATTGCTTGAAGCGTTTTAATTACTGAGAACTTTTCAACAACGTCGCTTACTTTTTTACGTTTACGAACACCGGCTGTGTCAATTAACACATACTCTTTTTCATTTCGAGTCATCGGAATGTAGATAGAGTCACGTGTTGTGCCTGGCATATCGTATACAATTACACGTTCTTCACCCAGTATGCGGTTAGTAAGTGTAGACTTACCAACGTTAGGGCGGCCAATAATTGCAAGCTTTACAGGTTTATCTGCAAATGCTTGATGATCGGTATCGCTGTCTTCATCTTCTTCGTAAAGATTAATAAGCTCTTCGTCATCATCGGCTACGTCTTCGTCTTGTGCAGCTAATTCAGCAATAAGTGGCTGAAGTGTTTGCTCAAGGAGTAACGTAATACCACGACCATGCGATGCAGCAATATGATGGATTTCACCTAATGATAATTGGTAAAATTCAGCACAGTTTGAATCTGCATCAATACCATCGGTTTTGTTAGCAACAACAAAACACTTTTTATCTTGCTTGCGCAAGTGATTAGCAATTGCTTGGTCAGCGACGGTCATACCTACACGAGCATCTACTAAAAACAGAACAATGTCGGCTTCTTCAATAGCTAGCAGAGATTGATCTGCCATTTCGATTTCGATGCCTTCTTCAGTGCCATCAATACCGCCCGTGTCTACCACGATAAATTCATAGCCATCGTAACTAGCTTGGCCATATTTTCTATCTCGTGTTAAACCTGGGAAATCGGCTACGAGTGCATCACGAGTACGTGTTAAACGGTTAAATAATGTGGACTTGCCCACATTGGGTCGCCCAACTAGAGCGATCACGGGAAGCATAAACTACCTCTTTAAAAAACAACAAAAGGCTTCGCAGTGCGAAGCCTTAAAAAAACCATATGACTATTAGTAACTTAGTTTGGTATTTTTACCATACTAACTTCACCATCACGGGTGTATAAAATTAGCTTATCGTCGGCAACAACTGGCTCAACAAAAAAGCCCGAGCTGTCAAAGTCTTCACGAGATACTAGCTCGCCAGTTTCTTTATTTAGCCAATGTAGGTTACCTTCTTGGTCGCCTAAAGCTAAGTGGCTACCTGCAACTGCAGGGCCTGTTAGGTACCAACCGCGTAGAGCGGGTTGGCTCCAACGTTCAATACCTGAATCTTTATCTAATGCGTAAATAACACCATCGCTATCTACTAAATAAATTGTTTGTGCATCCATCGCAAGGTCGCGGTAGCTGCTGTATTCACGTTTCCATACAACATTGCCAGAGCGAATATCAACAGCAGCTAAGTTGCCGTTATACGCAATAGCGTAAGCATATGGGCCACTAATAAGTGGTTGAGTGTCTACGTCAACTAGGCGTTCAAATTCTGATGCGCCTTTGGCAACCGCAATTTCTGCGCTCCATGCTGAGTAACCACTATCTGAAATTAATACGCTTAGCTTACCTGTTTCTAGGCCAACTAATACACCACCGTTAGCAACAGTTGGTGAGCTTTGTCCGCGTAATGTTAGTGGTGGAACCTCTTGTTCAAAGTTCCAACGCTCTTCGCCTGTATCTGGGTGAAGTGCTAACAGTTTACCTGAGCCTAAATTAGCAAATATTAAGCCATCGCCAGCTGTTGGTTTAGACAGTGATTCGCCTGGTACATTTTTACGCCAAACTTCTTCACCGGTTTCGCGGTCAAGGGCAATAATAAAGCCGTGTTCAGAACCAATATAAATTTTACCATAGGCTTGCAAAATACCACCTGATAATTTTGCATTACCGTTATCAGCCCATGGCCAAAACGATAAATCTTGGCGTACATCGGTTTCCCATTTTGTATCGCCATTAGCAAGCGAAAGCGCTTCTACTTGGCCTTCGCGGCTAGCAACGTACACAGTATCTTTGTAAACTGCCGGTGTTAAACGAGAAAAATAATGCTCTACGCCATCACCTACAGATTCTTGCCATACAACGTCAGTTTCAAACTGATTTACAATTTCAGGAAGTACGAGCTCTTCTTCATCATCACTTGATGAACAACCCATCAATGTTGCCATACATAGGGCAAGGGCTGCTGTTGTTAATTTTTTCATGCCTAAAACCTTATGCCGCTGGGCTAGTTACTGCTAGGTCATCTAACTTAATTTGTAATAGTGGATTACTTGTTAATCCACCCGCATCTATTGCTGCTTGATATGCAGTACGTGCTTGATCTTTATTACCTTGCTCAGAGTAAATGTCGCCTTTAAGTTCGGCAACGTTTGCGTTGAATGCTTCAGGTAATGGTGCATTTAATGTCGTTAATGCATCGTCATATTTAGTTTGCGCAATTTGAATACGCGCTAAACGTGTAATCGCAATTGCTTTTAATTCTGTGTTTGATGTATTAGACACTATCCAGCTTAGCTTTTCGCCAGCTACGTCTAGCTTTTGTGCTTCTACTGCATCTTTAGCTGCTACAAATGCTGCAAGTGTTGCGTAGTTTGTATCTTTATTTTCGCTAATAAACGCATCAGCTGAAGATAATACATCATCGCTTTCAACAAGTGTTGTATATGAATCTGATGCTTTTTCAGCTGTCGTAATTTGGTTTTGGTTATATGCTTTCCAGCCATATAATCCACCTAGGCCAACAAGTATACCTAGCGCAAGTGAAATGCCGTTTTCACGGAAAAAGCGTTTAATGGCTTCTGCTTGTTGTTCTTCTGTTGAATAAATGTCCATTCTTACCTCTAATGTTCGCTTAGCCGTTAATAAGCTCAGCTAATAGCGCTTTAGCTTGTTCTAATTCTAATGTGACTTGTTCTTTACGCTCGCGTAAATACTTGATGGTCACAACGCCTTTTTCTAATTCATCTTCGCCAATAATCACTGCAACAAGTGCATCGCTTTTATCAGCACGTTTTAATTGTTTTTTAAAGTTGCCGCCACCCGCATGTACCATAACGCGTAAACCTGGTACGTCTTTGCGTAGTTGCGCTGCAATTGCAGGAGCTTGAATGCTTGCTTTGTCGCCCATTGCTGCTAAATATACATCAGCATTACGACGAATGTCACCTACACACTCAAGTGCTTGCAGTAATAACACTAAGCGCTCTAGACCCATTGCAAAACCAACTGCTGGCGTTGCTTTGCCACCAAGTTGTTCAACTAAGCCATCGTAACGTCCGCCAGCACATACAGTGCCTTGTGCGCCTAAACTGTCGGTTACCCATTCAAATACAGTGCGGTTGTAGTAGTCCAAACCACGTACTAACTTTTCATTAACCGTATATGAGACGCCAGCAGCGTCTAAACGTTCACATAAATTTTCAAAATGTTCTTTTGATTCAGCATCTAAATTTTCAGACAATTTAGGCGCATCAGTTAAAATTGCTTGTACGTCTGGGTTTTTGCTATCAAGTACGCGTAATGGATTTGAATACATACGGCGTTTTGAATCTTCATCAAGCACATCAATGTGTTGCTCAAGGTAGGCTACTAGCGCATCGCGGTAATCTGCACGCGCTTCGTTAGATCCTAAAGAATTTAGCTCTAAACGAACGTGCTCAGTAATACCAAAGGCTTCCCATAGTTGCGCTGTTAATAAAATAACTTCTGCGTCAATGTCGGCTGTAGCAATACCAAATGTTTCTAAACCAAATTGGTGAAACTGACGGTAACGACCTTTTTGCGGGCGCTCGTGACGAAACATTGGACCCATGTACCAAAGGCGTTGTTCTTGATTATATAGTAAGCCATTTTGGTTGCCAGCACGTACGCATACTGCGGTGCCTTCTGGGCGAAGTGTTAATAAGTCGCCATTGCGATCAGCAAAGGTGTACATTTCTTTTTCTACTATATCGGTAACTTCACCAATAGAGCGTTTAAATAAGTCGGTTGATTCTACAATAGGAAAACGAATTTCTTGATAACCGAACGATGCTACTGTCTCGCGTAAAATGTTTTCTACTTTCTGCCAAACTTGTGTATCGCCCGGCAGACAATCGTTCATACCCCGAACTGCCTGAATTTGTTTTGCCACTGATAAATCCTAAATGCTGTTTTTTTTGTGTAATGAAAAATGCTTACACAACAAGAATGCTAAAAATTGACCTGACATTATAGCGTTTTGGCCATAAAGGTAAACGGCAAACAGGGTAGTTTACCGCCTTAAAATGTATTTATTCGACTATTTTTATGTCAATCGGTGTTTGGCTCTGCTTTTTCTCTATAAAGTCGCGTACATAACCCTCAAGCTGGTCAACAATGTTGTTGTTATCAATGCGCGCTTTTTGGCGTTCGCCATTTATATACAAACCAGAACGACGATTTGCACCGGCAAGCCCTATATCACTAACGAGTGCTTCACCTGGTCCATTTACAACACAACCAATTACCGAAACAGACATAGGTTCGATAATATCCTCTAAGCGCTCTTCAAGTTGGTTCATGGTGCTTACCACATCAAATTCTTGACGTGAACAACTAGGGCAGGCAATAAAGTTAATACCGCGAGCACGAATACGCAGTGAATTTAAAATATCAAAGCCGACTTTAATTTCTTGAACAGGATCGGCAGCAAGTGACACTCGCAGGGTATCGCCAATACCTTCGGCAAGTAGCATACCTAAACCTACTGCAGATTTAACAGAGCCAGAGCGCATGCCGCCCGCTTCGGTAATACCTAAATGCAGTGGTTGATCTATTTCTTTAGCGAGTAAGCGATAGGCGCCTACGGCTAAAAATACGTCTGATGCTTTTACTGATATTTTAAATTGGTCAAAATCAAGGCGGCGTAATATATCTACATGACGCATTGCTGATTCGAGTAGTGCTTCTGGTGTTGGTTCGCCGTATTTTTCTTGTAAGTCGCGCTCTAGTGAGCCGCCGTTTACGCCAATACGAATAGGAATGTTGTGCTCGCGAGCTGAGTCTACTACCGCTCTAATACGCTCTTCGCTACCTATATTCCCCGGGTTTATACGCAGGCAATCAACGCCGTATTTTGCCACTTTTAAGGCTATACGGTAGTCAAAGTGAATATCGGCTACTAGCGGAATAGTCACTTGTTCTTTAATACTTTTAAACGCCTCAGCAGCGTCCATAGTTGGTACTGATACGCGAACTATGTCGGCACCTGCAGCTTGTATTGCCTGAATTTGTGCAACCGTTGCATCAACATCCATGGTGTCGGTGTTGGTCATTGATTGCACTGCAATAGGGGCGCCGTCGCCAATAGGGACGTTACCTACATTGATACGGGTGGATTTTCTGCGTTTAATTGGAGATTCTGAAAACATAGCGACTACTCTGCTAGTGGTAATGTAAATTTGGCTAAACGGTTTTTAGGAAATGCAGAAATATCTACAGGTTCGCCGTTTAAAGTAATGTCTACAGCGTCATGCTTACCAAGCACAACTGAAAAAGGAGGCGTGCCACTTACGGTCATAATATAGCCTGCTTTTTTAACACCGAATGCTATTTTTTCGCCTTCGCCGTCGTAAATTTCAACCCAACTTTCGCCGTTAAAGTTCATAACAATTGTACTGCTTGCATCTTCTTGGCTTGCGTTGTTAGAAGCAATAGGAGCAGTTTCTGTAACTGCTTCTGGGCTTGTTGATATTTCAGTAGGCGCATTTTGCGATTCTAATAATGATTCGTCGTCAATGTCGGCTTGTTGCTGTTGCTCTGAAATACTGGGTTGAGCGGCTTGGCGCTCGCTCATTTTTGAGTTGGCAACGTTTATGTTACTGGTTTGCTCTTCAATAGGTGTCGCGTTTTGCCAAAACCATAAAGCAGATGAGCCAATAACAATCGCTAAAATTAAATAGCTAAAAAACATTAAGCGACTGTCGTTTGCTTCTTTTTCTGTTCGGCGCGAAAAGCTCTGCATATTAGCGGGCTTAGTCGGCTCTGGTGGGGCGGGCATCATCGCTAATATAGGTGCGCTATCTACTTTTAATTCACGGCAATAATTTTTTATGTAGCCTTTTACAAAAGTGATTGGGCCGAGTAATGCAAATTCATCATTTTCAAGGCGTTTAATTTGAAGTTCAGACAGCTTTAACGGTGCAGCAATAGTCGCTATGCTAACGTTCGCTTGCTCTCTATGATTTTTTAATATTTGGCCTACAGTTGGCTGTTCGCTCTGTGTTTGCGTATTTTCTTCATTCATAATTTGTATGAGTCTGGATCCACTAGTAAAAGTCTATGCCCTGGGTTTAGTGCTATATCAGGACTTAATTTATTCCATCGCATTAATTCATCAATTAATACATGCCGCTGGGTAGCTATATCGTAAAGGGAATCGCCAGCTTTAATTTCGTAATAAACATTCGGATCGTTTAGATAAATTTTACTTCCATCCATTACTCTATCCGACTCTTTTAAACCATTCCATTGTAAGAGTTTTTGTAGTTTAACATTGTATTGTACCGAAATGCTAAATAGGTTTTCGCCAACGGTAATTATATGAAATGGTAACTGTAAAGTTGGTACTTTACGGTTAAGCATTGAACGCTCGGATTTCCGTACGGTCTTATAACTTTTAAACTCGATATCCGCACTATTTTGATAGTTGCTGCTTCCAAGTATGGCTGTATTTTTAGTCCCTTCACAGAATACCACGTCATGACTATTTTTTTGAGTGGAAACTACAGGCACTGCGTTAGTATTATTGGTTTGTTGTAGAACAAGCCGGCCAGTTTTAGGTGCGAAAAAGGACATTATCTTTACTTCATCCGCTTTGCTTGGGAACACGGCCGTAGGAACCTCTACTGTTTGAGATATCATTTGTTCTAATACTATAACTTTTTCAGCGATTTGCTCTTCTCTTGCTATAACCAAATTTACATCTCGGCTATTTGCTGTTGCGAACTTTTATCTTTTTTCTGCTCGTTACTTGCTAGCGGACTTGTTGAGCCGTCTTTGGGTGAACGTTTCTTTCTAATTACTTTTATTTTTGGCTTTGAGCTAATATGCGTGCCGCTTTCGTCATTTTTTAGTTCTTTTAGCTGCGCTTTTCGGTATTTTTCTCGCAGTATCTCAAATTCATTTAAACGCGTTCTTTTCTCTTTTAATGCGTAGGCTTCGTTACTGGTAGAATAAGTTTGTAAAATAGTGCTAGAGATTTTTTCAGCTTCTTCTATTCTGCCCATTCTGTTTTTTACAAGGTAGCTAAGCATTAATGCACGAGAAGATACTCGCCCTGTACTGCCAAAGCGCTCTAAAAGTTCGCTGGCTTTGTATAAGTCACTTTTAGCATAATACAGTGCAGCTAAGCTAATTAAAGTGGATGCACGTTGGGAGCTGTGGTTAAGTGCTTGCTGGAAATAGCTTTCTGCATTTTCAAAGTCATCAAATTCAATAGCGCATAACGCTAAGTTTTCGTAGCTTTCGGCAACGCGAATATAACTTGGTACTTTAATGGCTTTTAAAAACTGATCAGTAGCACGATCGTATTCATCAATACCACATAAAAACACACCGTAGTTATTAAGGGTATTAGGATCGTCTGGCTTTATTTCGAGTGCTTTTTGGTAGGCTTTATCAGCTCGCGGGTTTTCGCCTACTTGTTGATAGTAATAAGCAAGAGAGTAATGCACTTCAGGTAGGTCAGGAGCAAATGCGGCTGCACGTTCTAAATTGTATTTGGCTTGAGAGTTATTGCCCGTTTTTAAATATTGAAGGGCTAGAGCAATTCGAGTACGTGCCGCGCCATTATTATCAATTTTATTTTTGACGACGGGTTTGTTACTGCCGTTATAGCTACTTTCGCTAACACAGCCACTCAGTGCAAGTGCTGATAATGTTAAAGCAAGTATAGATCGCATTACCTTGTCCCTTTATTTTTATCCATAGGGCCTATACTACCTAAAAGCTTTTATGTTGCATCATTTATTTAAAAATAAACGACTTAACGGCTCTATGTGACTTAGTCACATAGAGCCGTTACAGATTATGCTTGGTGGATATTAACGCTAATTGCGTTATCGTCACGCATTTTCTTTTTAGCTAAACGTTTAGTACGGTCAACTACGTCACCAACTAACTGTCCGCAAGCGGCATCAATGTCGTCACCGCGAGTACGACGCACAATACAGGTAACACCCGCTGCTTGTAATACTTTTGAAAAACGGTCGATACGGCTATTGCTTGAGCGAGTGTACTCATTACCCGGGAACGGGTTAAACGGAATAAGGTTGACCTTACAAGGTGTGCCTTTTAACGTTTGCACTAATGCATGCGCCTGATCGGTGCTGTCGTTAATGCCGTTAAGCATAACGTATTCAACTGTTACGTCTTTATTGGCTTTTGAGCCATCGATATAACGACGACACGAGGCTAAAAATTCTTCAATAGGGTATTTTTTATTAACAGGCACTAAAATATCACGCAGGGCGTTATCTGGTGCGTGAAGTGATATAGCCAGTGCTACGTCAATTTTCTCTTTTAATAAATCAAGAGCAGGTACAACCCCTGAAGTACTTAATGTTACGCGGCGCTTAGAGAAACCAAAACCCCAATCGTCCATCATTAGTTCCATTGCTGGCACTACGTTTTTAAGATTAAGTAAAGGCTCGCCCATACCCATCATTACAACGTTAGTTACTGGGCGCTTTTCGCTATGACCATCAAGGCCAATATCTTTAGCTACACGCCAAACTTGGCCAATAATTTCAGATACTTTTAAGTTACGGTTAAAGCCTTGTTGCGCAGTAGAGCAAAAAGTACATTCAAGCGCACAACCTACTTGTGATGATACACATAAAGTAGCGCGCTCTTTTTCAGGGATCCAAACAGCTTCTACTTCTTGGCCGCCTTCAAGAATAAGTGCGTACTTAATAGTACCGTCGCTTGCTTGTTGGCGAACTGTGATTTCTGGCGCAACAATTTCGCACTCAGCTTTAAGTTTTTCTTTAAGCTTTTTGTTTACGTTGCTCATATCGTCGAAGTTGTCTACGCCAAAATGATAAATCCATTTCATCACCTGGTCACTACGAAACGGCTTTTCACCGAACGATGCAAATAACTCGCGCATTG
The DNA here is from genome assembly GCF_056470645.1 of Pseudoalteromonas sp. TP27. Taxonomy (NCBI): domain Bacteria; kingdom Pseudomonadati; phylum Pseudomonadota; class Gammaproteobacteria; order Alteromonadales; family Pseudoalteromonadaceae; genus Pseudoalteromonas; species Pseudoalteromonas sp. TP27. The sequence continues at coordinate 362,831 of NZ_JARDAK010000003.1, forward strand.
CTTCTCGGTTTAAATCTAATAAGTTAATCTTTTTTTGCTCGGTCATGAAACAACCTCAATCGGTGACGGTGGAGATAAAAATTTACGAGGACGAATTGTACACAATTCACTCACTTTAATCATTAAGTAAAACATCAACAAATACACTGACAAATACTTTACGTAATGACTAAAAAAGGGCCCGAAAGCCCTTTTCATTTTGTTAACGAGTTCGAATTAACGAGTACGTGAACAAAGCTCTTCGTCAGCGAAGAAGTACGCGATTTCGCGAGCAGCAGATTCAACAGCGTCAGAACCGTGAACAGCATTTTCGTCGATGCTATCAGCGTAGTCTGCACGTAAAGTACCAGCTAGTGCTTCAGCAGGGTTAGTAGCACCCATGATTTCACGGTTTTTAAGAACAGCGTTTTCGCCTTCAAGAACTGTAACCATTACTGGACCAGACGTCATGAAAGATACTAAAGCACCGAAGAAAGGACGTTCGCTATGTTCTGCGTAGAAACCTTCAGCTTTCTCTTGTGAAAGGTGAACCATTTTAGCTGCAACGATTTTAAGGCCAGCAGACTCGAAACGGTTGTAGATAGCGCCAATGTGGTTTTTAGCTACTGCATCAGGTTTTACGATTGAAAAAGTACGTTCTAAAGCCATCTTTATGCTCCAATAATTTTAAGTAAAAGTGTGAATATTAACGGGCGCGAATTATACGCGTTTTAAGTGAAAAATCCTAATTTTATTAAAAACCAGTTTGATTGCAGTTTTGTGATCTCGATCAAAAGCAAATTGCTAATCGTACTTATACTGCCGCGCTTATAAATTAATTAATCATACAACTGGCTTAAAGCCAGTTCGCTGTATGGAGCGCACATGTTACCAACTATCTCTTCAACGCCTTTTATTCCTGAATTATTATGCCCTGCAGGCAGTTTAAAAAACATGCGCTACGCTTTTGCTTATGGCGCAGATGCGGTTTATGCAGGGCAACCTCGCTATAGTTTGCGTGTGCGTAATAATGAATTTGACCTAGACACTCTGCAAATAGGTATTAATGAAGCTCATCAGCAAAATAAGAAGTTTTATGTGGTATCAAATATTGCGCCGCATAACGCGAAGGTTAAATCGTACTTACGTGATATAGAGCCTGTTATTGCAATGAAACCCGATGCGCTAATTATGTCAGATCCTGGTTTAATCATGCTTGTTCGTGAAAAATGGCCTGCTATGCCTATTCACTTGTCGGTACAGGCGAATGCGGTAAATTACGCGAGCGTGCAATTTTGGGCAAAGCAGGGGATTGAACGCGTTATTTTGTCAAGGGAGCTATCGCTCGAAGAAATAACTGAAATACGGACACTCTGCCCAGACACCGAACTTGAAGTGTTTGTACATGGTGCGCTTTGTATGGCGTATTCAGGGCGTTGTTTACTTTCGGGCTATATTAACAAACGCGATCCAAACCAAGGCACGTGCACAAATGCGTGTAGGTGGGATTACGATGTAAAACCAGGGGTTGAGAACGAAACCGGCGAAATGGTGCATAAAATTGACCCCAAACAGGTTATTCCTACACTAGGTGAAGGTACGCCAAGTAGCGAAGTATTTATGCTTGAGGAACAAGGTCGCCCTGGCGAGTATATGCCTGCGTTTGAGGATGAACATGGCACGTATATTATGAATTCAAAAGATTTACGCGCTGTACAATACGTAGAACAGCTCACAAAAATGGGTGTACATAGTTTAAAAATAGAAGGGCGTACTAAGTCATTTTACTATGTGGCGCGCACGGCACAAGTTTATCGCAAAGCAATAGACGACGCAGCTTCGGGTAAACCATTTGATACTAGCTTATTTAAAACACTCGAAAACTTAGCGCATCGTGGTTATACCGAAGGCTTTTTAAAACGTCACGCTCACCAAGATTATCAAAATTATGAATACGGTCATTCAGTTTCTACCAAGCAGCAATTTGTGGGCGAAGTACTTGAACGCTGCGAAAATGGTTTAGTTGAAATAGACGTTAAAAATAAATTTTGCACAGGGCACTCACTCGAACTCATGACACCGCAAGGTAACATTACTTTTAAGCTTGAATATATGGAAAACAAAAAGGGCGAAAGTATTAGCGATGCTAAAGGCTCTGGTCACATTGTAAAAATACCATTAGATGAGAGTATTAACTTAGAGCACGCTATTTTAATGCGTAACCTTGAGACACACCAAGATACCCGTAATCCATTTAAGCAAGCTGTTTAGCTACAGCTTAATATAGTTTTTTCAAAAACTCGGGATTATAAAAACCCCGAGTTTGCGACTTTATTTAAAATAATATTAATTATTTTTCAAGCTGCTTTAGCTTATCTCTTCGCTCTTTACGTTTTTGTTTTAATGTTTTGCTTGCATGTTTTTTAGGTTTTTCTTTACTCATTACAAATAACTCCAATTAAATATATAAAATTAATAAATAAAAATTGAAATAATTTACTCTATATTTCCTCCTTAATATTTATGGCTATGATTTCCCAAAAATAGGACTCCCCAGCTTCTTTATATTCAATAATATGATTTATTTTATGCCCTAAAAGAGCGACCCCAAGAGGAGAGTGAAATGATACGTCACTAATAAAGTGCCTTCGTTGGCTTGGAGGAACTAAAGTTATACGGCGCTTAAAACCGGTGGTTATATTTTTAATAACCACCGTGCTATTAATTTGTACATGCGGATTGAATTTTGACCAAGGCCGCTGTGAATACTCGACTTCTTGGAGCAAATACGCAAGCTTTAACGGTTGTAATAGTACCGCTGCATCTGTGAAGTCATTTTTAGACAGGAAAGGTTTTTTACGCTCGAACAGAAAAGAAAGCACGGACTAATCCCCACAAAAACTAAATCGAATTTAAATATATAAAGGTACAGTGTAACTGCCGAGTGTAAGGGTTACACTCGGCTTAAATTCCGAAGATGGTATTTGTTTTTAGCAGGTATGTGATTAAAGTAAACATATTATCCTCTTTGTTTAAATCAATCATATTGAGTTAAAAAATAAAGTCAATTGAGTTTTAGGTTAAAAAATATTTTGACGATAAAATAATAGTTTAATAGCTATTTTTTATGCTTTTATAAACTCGTTTTTTCTCACTGAAATGCTGTAATGCCTACGTGTTAATTTCTCACTATGTAATTGAAGCTAAACGACTAAATGATTAAGTGCTATTTATGGGATCTATAGTGTCATTTATGCCTGTTTATAATATTTATAGATTAAATATAATGGTGCTGTTGTTTATTAAAGTGTAATTATGTGAAGCTTAAGCTGTTTATTTTATAGAGTAAAATTAGGTGTTGGGTAACACTTTTATAGTGGTCACGTGCTCTATAGCTTAATCTTTATGTAATAGTCATTGCATTGAACAATGTTAAATAACCACTTCTTATTCGGGTTCATCAAAGTAAATTATAAAGGGTCTCATTTATATGTGGATAATTTTTGCATTACTCGCCACTGTTTTTTTTGGTGCACGAGGAATAATGTATCAATGGACGTCGCAGAAAAAAATTAACCGTAATCTATTATTGTTCGGTGTTTTTTTTGTGGGGTTTATAATTAGTGCGCTAGGTACTGTGGTATTTGAACATACATGGTATGGCTGGGCAGACATTACGGTTGGACTTGCTTTAGGCTTTGGATCTTTTGCGGCCAATGGGTTTTTGCACAAGGGGTTTTCGGTTGGAAAAGCATCTTTAATTAGTATTCTATCGGGGTTAACGCCTTTATTTGTACTTATGTTTGCTTTTTTATTGTGGCAGGAGACCTTAACAACAATTCAATTAGTTGGCTTTTTCATTATTTTTGGTGGGCTTTATATCATTCGTTATTCAAGCGATATCTCGTTGAATAACTTACAAGGTGCACAATGGGGATTACTCGCTGCACTATCCTTTGCATTTAATGATTTAATGGGCAAACAATCAACACTCCTTGAGGCCGATACGTTTGCAACGCTAACGTCTATGTTTGGGTTTGGTAGCTTTCTTTTTGCTGTTAGTTGGTTAGTAAAGCGAAAAAAAATGCTAGTAGAGCAAGGTGCTGATCCAGTGTATTGGTCTGCGAGTAAAACATTTTCGTGCGGGTTACTTATTGGTTTAACAAATGTAGCAGGTATGGTGGCAATAATATCTGCTTTTGCAATTGGTAATACAGGGCTCGTTTCGGCAATTTCGGGGATGAACATTTTAATTATTTTGCTGTATTCGCGCATCGTTCTAAAAGAGTCTTTTACACGCCAAGAAGTTATAGGATTAACAACTGCATTTTTAGGTGTAATCGTACTAAGACTTAGTTTTTAAAGTTTAGCTAACTTAAAGTTTTGTTGTTGAAAATAATTCCGTTTAAGTGCTAAAGGCATACGCTGCTACACTTTAGAAAAGTGTTGCAGTGTATGCTCTATAAGTAATCGCACACGATAAGGGATTTGTTTTCTGTTGCGATAAAGCATAGAAAAAGGCTGCCCTTCGCTTTGCCAGCCAGGAAGAATGTGTTTAAGCTTTCCGGCTTCAATAAGAGGCAATGCTATATAATCAGGAATGTAACTAATACCTACGCCAGACTCAACGGCTTGTTTCATCATTTGAATTTCATCAACTTCTAACCTGATATGCGTGTTTGGATTAAAACTGTATTCTTCGCTCGTTTGCTGATTTTTTAGTTTCCACGGGACTAACCCAACGCACGTAACTTTTGGATGATCTTCTAATTGCTCAGGATGAGTGATGGGATGATGATCATAATTTGGGTGAACACACAGCAGATTATTAGTAAGCTTAAGCTCCCTAATTACCCAATCTTCAATCGCTGGGTTTCTTACTCTAAATGCTATATCAATCCCTTCTTTTTCAATATCAATAAGGTTATTTGAAAAGCGTAAATCTAATTGAATTTCGGGATACTGTAGTAAAAAATCACAAAAAATAGCACTTAAAAAATGTTTACCCATGTAAATGGGTGCAGAGATCCTAATTTTCCCTTTAGGTTGGTCTTTTTCATCACAAAGTGCTTGCTCAATACACTCTACTTCGTCAAATAACTTGCGGTAGCGGTCGTAATATAACTCGCCAGTATGCGTAAGTGTAACTCTATGGGCATCTCGATTTAGGAGTGTTAATTGCAGGGCCTGCTCTAATAAACGTATTCTACGGCTTAAAGTTGATAGTGACATATCAAGGCTTATTGATGCTTTTTTAAAGCTACCTAGTTTTACTATGGTGCAAAAGTAACGTAAATCATCGAGAGAATAACTAGCTGCCATCAGAACTACTTTATTGCTTAGGAGGTAGATAATATTAACAGCGGCGCTTTAAAATTTCATTAGAGATTAAAAGTAGAGAAGGCCGAGGTTTTTATTGTGGAAGCTGGTACTGTACTTTTTTAGCTAACGCTTCGCGTGACATTTTTGCTTTTTTGCGACGTTCTTTTAGATGCTCTGCAAAAGCTAGCTGCACTTCACCTTCGCTTAATAGCAGGTAATTAATAATGTAACCCCCAAGAAAAAGAGACACAACTGTATCTAAAATGGATTTAAAATAAGATTAATGGGTACTATAGTGTCTATTTTTGCGAGTAAAGCGTTTGAGACGTGTTAATGCCAAGCAAAGTAGATACTGGCTAATCTCATTTAGGTTCCCTATACAATAGAATGTAAATCAACTTTAAAACTATCGAGAATATGCATCCGAAACTTATGATAGCCACAAAATCATATTAATAACCGCTACTTCTTTTCAGCATGCTCAAAACCCTGACGCCGCATTATGTTTGGAGGAAATTTATAAATGCTTGATAGTTTTGACTGAAAAAATAAATGATGAGCATGCGAGTTGGGCAATCGAAGACTTCTTATCATTACTAAAATCAGAGGGATTAGGGCCAAAAACACCAATGAATCGCTTCTCAATTACTAATTATTTAGAGGCCGTGAAGTTTAGCGAACAAGTTGACTCTATCTTCAAAGAAGCTCAAAAACTAGTATGGCCGTTACAAAGCATAGGAATGGAGCCTGTATTTAAGCGTCAAGGAACTGAGTCAAGAGTTGGGCTAGAATTTTGCCCTACGATTAAAGATAAAGGCAGGCAATGGCTTCCAGGGATATTTTGTGGCGTGTTACTCGATGGTGCGGATCACGGGGTTAAAAACTTTACAAACAATGAATTAAAATTATGTTTAGTTTTTGACTTTAATCGAACAGGCCAAGAAACGATTAAACATTCAGAGAATTATAAAAAATTTAAAGAGGGGCTTAAATCGTTTGTTAATGATTGGGATTACATAGATACGGCTGTAGAGGCAAACGCAAAACATAATAAATGGCACCCAATTATTATTTTAAAGCCAATGCTTCCTCTGTTTGAGAGTACCAATACTCACCAAGAGCAGGTAAATGTCGTGCTTGAGGTGTTTAGCGAATTACAGAAAAATCTTATTAAGGGACCCGAATTTATAAAATTAGTAGAAGAGCTCACAGTGGCAAAATCAAGTGTTATTAAATAGGCTTTAACAACCCCGTTTTGTAGCACTTAAAAATTAGTAATAGGGTGAAACTCAGGTTGTTCGTCAAATTAGCTAAGCCACTACAGCCAATAAAATAAATGATATACGGGGAATTTTATTGCTAAAGCCGAAGTTTCTCTTTACTTGTACAAAGCATATTTTTAATACCAATTTATTACTAGGGCGTGTTGAACTTTGTGGATTGAAATTTGTTCAATCTAGGGGCGATTAAATCGCGGCGCGAGGTTTGTAACCTAGTGGGCTAAGTAAAAACCGAGCAACAAAGAGTTGACCGTCCCTAGAAAGAACCCAGAGGGCAGTGCATGTTTGGCATTTATGCTGCGTTATCGCCTATTTATGGGGAGCAACCACATTACATAGGCTCTGCCTTACCTAAAAACCAAACATACTGCTGCAAATTCACCCACCAAAGATCAACACGCCCTAATTAACACTCAAAAAACCACGACCTTTGCGGTATGATAAGCCAATAATTTATATTGATATTCTTGCCTAAGAGAGACCACATGGACGCTGCATCAAAAAAGCCTGCACCTAAAAAAGCTGCAAAAAAAACACAAGTCGGGTTTGAAGAATCCCTTTGGGATGCCGCCAATAAACTGCGCGGCAGTGTTGAATCAGCCGAATATAAGCACATTGTTTTAAGCTTAATCTTTCTTAAATTTATTAGTGATAAGTTTGAAGGGCGTAAAAAAGCCATTGTCAGCGAATACGGTGATGAATACATAGACATGGTCGACTTTTACGCAATGGATAACGTGTTTTATCTACCAGAAGACGCCCGTTGGTCACACATTCAAACCAACGCCAAACAAGGCGATATTGCCGTAAAAATAGATACCGCACTACACGGCGTTGAAAAAAACAATAAATCACTCGCCGGCGCATTGCCCGACAACTACTTTTCACGCTTAGGGCTTGATGCCAGTAAGCTCTCAGCGTTAATCGACACCATTAATAATATCGACACCATCGCCAACCAAAACGAAAAAACAGAAGAAGACTTAGTTGGCCGTGTTTACGAATACTTTTTAGGTAAATTTGCCGCCTCTGAAGGTAAAGGCGGGGGCGAGTTCTATACGCCTAAGTCAATTGTTACCCTTATCGCCGATATGATTGAACCATTTCAAGGTAAAATTTACGATCCATGTTGTGGCTCGGGCGGTATGTTTGTGCAATCGCTTAAGTTTATTAATAGCCATAACGGCAATCAAAAAAATGTGTCTATTTATGGGCAAGAGTACACCAACACTACTTATAAACTGGCTAAAATGAACCTCGCCGTGCGCGGTATTTCGGGCAACTTAGGCGATGTAGCAGGCGATACCTTTTTTAAAGATCAACACCCTGACCTAAAAGCCGATTACATAATGGCAAACCCACCGTTTAACCAAAAACAGTGGCGCGCCGATAACGAACTCGTTGACGATGCCCGCTGGGCAGGTTACCCAACACCGCCTACTGGTAATGCCAACTATGCGTGGATCATGCATATGATCTCAAAACTCAGCGAGCATGGCACCGCTGGCTTTGTACTGGCTAATGGCTCAATGAGTTCAAACACCAGTGGCGAGGGTGATATTCGCCAAAAAATAATCGAAAACGATTTAGTCGATTGTATGATAGCCCTACCAGGGCAGCTGTTTTACACCACACAAATTCCGGTGTGTTTATGGTTTATAAGTAAAGATAAAAAAGGCAATAACGAAAAAGGCCTACTAAAGCGCCGCGACCGCCAAGGCGAAACGCTCTTTATAGACGCCCGCGAAATGGGCTCTATGGTTAACCGCACCTTAAAAGAACTCACCAACGACGACATAGCTAAAATTACCCAAACCTACCATATTTGGCGCGGCGAAGAGTTAACCACTGAAAGTACCGAGCGAGAAAGCGCACAAAAAGAGCAAAGCGCAAATAAAGAGCAAGAGAAAAGCGAAAATAAAGAGCAAGAACAAGAGTACAAAGATGTAGCCGGTTACTGTAAATCAGCCACTCTTGCCGATATAAAAGCGAACGACTACGTACTTACCCCCGGGCGCTATGTAGGCGCTGCTGAGATTGCAGACGACGGTATCCCGTTCGAGACCAAAATGAGTGAGCTTAGCCAAACCCTTTATAGCCAAATGAGTCAAAGCGATGCGCTAGACAACGCTATTCGACAAAACTTAGAGGCACTGGGTTATGGAAAATAGTAACGCATTAGATAACCCCGCCATATTAATCGAAATTAAACAGGTTATTGAGCAAGCGCGTAAACAGGTTAAACAAACCGTTAATCACGCTATGGTGAACGCCTATTGGCAAATTGGACGGTTAATTGTTGAACAAGAGCAGCAAGGAGCGACACGAGCTGAATATGGAAAAACACAACTTGCGTTGCTCTCAACACAATTAACCGCACAATTTGGTAAGGGATATTCAAGTCGAAACTTACGCAATATGCGCAGTTTTTACTTAGCCTTTTCAAAATGGCAGACAGTGTCTGCCAAATTGAGTTGGTCGCATTATTCAACACTTATACGCATTGAAAATGAAAATGCCCGCTTATGGTATATGCAAGAGGCCAGTCAACAAAACTGGAGTGTACGCGCCTTAGAACGTCAAATCGGTACGCTTTACTACGAGCGTTTGCTCTCAAGTAAAAACAAACAACCCGTAGAGCAAGAAGCCCAACAAAAAACTCAACCGTTAGCAGAAACGCCAAAAGACTATTTGCGTGATCCTTATATCCTAGATTTTCTCAATTTAGAAAGTGGTCATTACCAAGAGACAGATTTAGAGTTAGGTATTATCAATAACTTGCAAAAATTCTTACTTGAGCTGGGTAAAGGTTTTGCATTTGTTGAACGTCAGCAACGAATAATCACCGATGATGGGGATTACTTTATTGATCTGGTTTTTTATAACTATCACTTAAAATGCTTTTTATTAATTGACCTAAAACTCAATAAATTAAGCCATCAAGATGTCGGACAAATGGACATGTATGTGCGCATGTATGAAGAGCAAAAACGTCAAGCAACAGACAACCCAACTATCGGCTTGATTTTATGCTCACAAACCAATAATACCGTGGTTAAATATTCAGTGCTTAATGAAAGCAAACATCTTTTTGCCTCGCAGTACCTCACACAACTGCCCAGCGAAGAAGAGCTGCGCATAGAACTCCAAAAAGAGCGCGAACGTGTGCAAGCACAGTTGCTTAATCAGCAAGCCAGAGGCCAAGATGATGAATAAACAAATAGTGTGTGAAGTTGATTGGCAAATGGGCGAAGCAAAAGTGTTAGATAAAGCTATCCGTAAAAACTTGGAGGCGCTGGGTTATGGGGAGTAACTATTTGATGAAGGTAAGAGATATTGCTGAAGTTTTTGATGGCCCGCATGCTACACCACAGAAAATTGATGTAGGTCCTTATTTTTTGAGTATATCAAGTCTCGTAAATGGTCAATTAGATCTTTCTAAATCAGCGCACCTTAGCGAGGAACAATTCAAAAAGTGGACTAAAAGGGTAACACCTCAAGTAGGAGATGTTCTCTTTTCATACGAAACTAGGCTAGGTGAAGCCGCATTAATGCCTGCTGGCGTAACTGCTTGTTTAGGAAGGAGAATGGGGTTGCTAAGACCGGATCAATCTAAAGTTCTCCCAGAGTATTTACTATATGCTTATTTGTCACCTGTTTTCCAACAAGAAATAAAAAAACGTACAATTCATGGGGCAACAGTTGAACGAATTTCATTGAGGGAGTTACCAGACTTCAATATCCACATTCCTGGAATAAAAACGCAACGAAAAGTTATTAATACTTTAAATGCTATTAATAACAAAATAAGTCTAAACAAAGAAACAAACCAAACCCTTGAACATATGGCGCAGGCGTTATTTAAAAGTTGGTTTGTTGATTTTGATCCGGTGTTCGACAATCTACTTGCCAGCGTTGATTTTAACTTAGACAACCTTGAAACTAGTCTGCCTGATGAGTTAAAACAAAAAGCACAGCGCCGCTTAGCGGCACTGAACAGTTTAGAAAATGCGGCGCAATGTAAAGCATCACTCAGTGCGCTCGCTCACGAGTTACAAGTACAGTTACCAACAAAAGAAGCAACACACGCAGCAGGGCAAGTATCAGAAGAAGCCGCTAAAACACCCGTTAAACCAAACTTTAGCGCCAATCCTAAAATATTAGCCCAACACGCCAACACCCACGCTCACTTCCCCAATGAGTTCGAGCACAACGAACAACTAGGTTGGATACCAAAGGGCTGGGAAGTACTTCCTCTAGAGTCATTAATTATATTAATTGGTGGAGGTACACCTAAAACGAGTATTGAAGAGTATTGGAACGGTGACATCCCTTGGTTTTCGGTAGTTGATGCACCTCACGATAGCGATGTATTTGTTGTTGATACGGAAAAGCATGTTACGCAGCTAGGTGTAGATAAATCGTCTACAAAAATACTCCGTGTTGGTACTACAATTATAAGCGCCCGAGGAACTGTTGGTAAATGTGCATTTGTAGGCACTCCTATGGCTATGAATCAGTCCTGTTATGGTATTAATGGCATTAATAATATCTCAGATGAATTTATATACTATCTTACGAGGCACCAAGTTTCTGACCTACAGAAAAGAGGTCATGGCTCAGTTTTTAATACAATAACTCGGGAAACATTTAAATCTATTTTACTGCCATTTTCCGGTGATAAACTGACTGAAGAGTATGGTAAAGCTGTAACCTCATTATTTGATAAAATTTTAATGAACAATCGGCAAAACATAGAGCTGACCAAACTCCGCGACACTCTTTTACCTAAACTCATATCTGGCGAGCTACAAATACCTGATGTAGCCACTGGTGAAAAAGCAGTCGATTAATAACTTGAGCTGAGCGCTTAAAGGCCAAAATAACAAGAATAAGGATGTTTGATGAAATTTACTGAAGCCAAATTAGAACAAGTGGTAGTTGAGCTATTAGGCGAGCAAGGCTACCCGCATTTATTGGGCGGGCAGCTCACCCGTAGTAATAGCGACGTATTAATTAAAGAAGACTTACGGGCTTTTTTAACCAAGCGTTACGCTAAAAATAATATTACTACCGGTGAAGTAGACTCAATTATTGCAAAGCTTGAAAAGCTACCTGCTAGTGATTTATACGAAAGCAATAAAACCTTTTGTAAGTGGCTAAGTGATGGATTCTTACTTAAACGGGAAGTACTTACACACGAGCGTGGCAGTGTAGCAGGGAGTAAATCACAAAAAGATTTGTATATTCAACTACTTGATTACGACAACGTTGAGCAAGGCATTAAAAGTAGCTTAACAGCTGGTAATGCAATGGCACACGCTGCTTTAGATAATGTGAATGAAGCAAGCGTTACCTACCTGCAAGATGGCAATATTTACCGTTTTGTTACTCAGTTAGAAATACAAAGCCCCACAAGTTACGACAATATTGAAATGCGCATTCCCGATGGTATTTTATATGTAAACGGTTTACCGCTGGTGGTGTTTGAATTTAAAAGCGCGATACGCGAACAAGCCCCCATTTTTGAAGCCTTTAAACAGTTAACAGTACGGTACAGGCGCGCTATCCCGCAGTTATTTGTATTTAATACCTTGTGCGTTATAAGCGATGGCGTAAACAACAAAATGGGCAACTTATTTGCGCCGTATCAGTTTTTTTACTCGTGGGGAAAAGTAACGGGGCAAGAGCTAACTGCACAAGAGGGGATTAACTCGTTACATACCTTATTGCAGGGCTTGTTTGATAAAGCGCGGCTGCGCGATGTAATGCGCAATTTTGTATTCTTCCCTGATTCTGATAATAAAAACGCGGGCAAAAAAGAGATAAAAATTGTGCCGCGTTACCCGCAATATTATGCGGCTAATAAGTTGTTCGAAAATATAAAGCGGCATTTAAAGCCACAAGGCGATGGTAAAGGCGGTACGTACTTTGGCGCAACGGGTTGCGGTAAAAGTTACACCATGCAATTTTTAACACGCTTGCTGATGAAAAGCGTTGAACTTAAAAGCCCAACCATTATTTTAATTACCGACCGCACCGATTTAGACGATCAACTCTCGCAGCAATTTGGTAATGCTAAAACCTACATTGGCGATGACACGGTAAAAACTGTAACCAGCCGTACTCACTTACGAGAGTTATTAGAGGGCCGTAACAGTGGCGGTGTGTTTTTAACGACCATTCATAAGTTTACCGAAGACACCCAACTATTGACCGAGCGCACTAACGTTATTTGTATTTCTGATGAGGCGCATCGTAGCCAAGTTAACCTTGATCAAAAAATTACCATTATCGAAAAAGGCCCTAATGCCGGAGTAAGAAAAACCTTTGGCTTTGCAAAATACCTGCACGACTCACTGCCCAATGCTACTTACGTTGGTTTTACCGGCACGCCAGTAGACGCGACTTTAGATGTATTTGGTGAAGTGATTGACTCGTACACCATGACCGAATCGGTTAAAGATGAAATAACCGTACGCATTGTGTACGAAGGCCGCGCGGCCAAAGTATGTTTAAACAACAGTAAACTGGCCGAAATTGAAGCCTATTACAAAGAATGCGCCGATGCTGGCAGTAACGAGCTGCAAATAGAAGACAGTAAAAAAGCCACCGCCAACATGAATAGTATTTTAGGCGACCCTGATCGCATTAAAGTGTTAGCAAAAGATTTTGTGCAGCACTACGAAAAACGCGTTGAAGAAGGCTCTACGGTTGCAGGTAAGGCTATGTTTGTGTGTAGCTCGCGCGGGATTGCTTATCAGTTGTATCAAGAATTAGAAGAATTACGCCCAGATTGGTTTGATGTAGTTGATACCGAAAATACACAAGCGTTATCGGATACCGAGCGAAAGCGTGCTATTAGCGAAGGCCGTATTGCAGCCCCTTCTGAAAAAGTAAAAATTGTGATGACGCGTGGCAAAGACGACGTCGCACGTTTATATAATTTACTTGGCAGTAAAGACGAACGTAAAAAGCTTGATAAGCAATTTAAAAATAAACATTCAAACTTCAAAATAGCCATAGTGGTCGATATGTGGCTAACCGGTTTTGATGTGCCATTTTTAGATACTATGTACATTGATAAGCCACTGCAAAAGCACAGTTTAATACAAACTATTTCGCGGGTTAATCGCCAGTTTGAAGGCAAAAATAAAGGCTTGGTAGTCGATTATATTGGTATTAAATCTGAAATGAATAAAGCCCTTGCGCAGTATTCAAAAACAGACGAAACTAACTTTGAAGATATTACCGCTTCGGTTATAGAAGTAAAAAACCACCTAGCATTACTTGTTCAGTTATTTCATAAATTTGACAGCAGCCCTTATTTTACAAGTGAAGCGGTTGCCCAGTTAAATTGTTTAAACCACGCAGCCGAGTTTGCACTTATTACCGAAAAACGCCAAAAGCGCTTTATGGATTTAGTTAAACGTTTAAAAGCCGCTTACGATGTTTGTTGTGGTAGTGAAAAAATTAACGAAAATGAGCGTAACCACATTCACTTTTACCTCGCCATTCGCTCTATTATTTACAAGCTAACCAAAGGCGAAGCGCCCGACACGGCGCAAATGAACGCCAAAGTACGTGAAATGATAGCCGAAGCCCTACAAAGCGACGGCGTTGAGGAAATATTTAAGCTAGGTAATGAAGACGGCGGCGAAATCGACATTTTTAATGACGACTACATCGCTAAAATAGAAAAAATAAAACTCCCCAATACCAAAATTAAAATACTGCAACAAATGCTAGCCAAAGCCATTGGCGAGCTTAAAAAAGTAAACCAAACCCAAGGTATCGACTTTACTAAACGCTTTGAATCGCTAGTACAGCGCTACAACGAGCGAAAAGAAGATGACGTACTGGTAAGTAGCGTACTTGATGATTTTTCAGAAAGCATGGTTGATATGATTTACAGCGTACGCGACGAAATGAACGCCGGCGACGAGCTAGGCATTGATATTGAAGAAAAAGGCTTTTACGACGCCCTAAAAATGTTAGCGATTAAATACGACTTTGACTACCCCGAAGATAAGCTCATTGAACTGGCCCAAGCGGTAAAAGTAATTGTAGACGACAAAGTTAAATTTGTTGATTGGAACCATCGCGACGACATTAAATCATCACTTAAAGTAGAGCTGATTTTAGTGTTGGCTAAATTTAAATACCCACCCATCAGCCGCGATGAAGTGTATAAAGAAATATTTGATCAAGCGCAGAGTTTTAAAGCGAACAAAGGGGCGTGAATATCTATTCCTATTAAACAATAAGGGACTATATGTTTTAAGCTCAAGGCGAACATTTTATTTAGAAAAGCTGAACTAAATCTATTTTAATTAACTTTAGTAAAATTCAGAAGTGAAGCATTTTATAAAATGATTTTCAGTTAACACTAGGTTGGTTATTAAGTTTTAATGAAATTTAAAATAGGACACTAAAAAAATGAATAGCTATTTTGCACTCCATAAAGATTATAAATTTGGCGGAGAGTTTATGGCCGATATGGGTTATGGATTCAAACCTGAAAGTCCTGGAAACTGGTTTAAGGACAGTCCAGGTAAATCTAAAAATCCTAGAACTCCACCTTCCGAGGGGGACCTAGTGTATGTAATACAAAGGCAAAAGCCTAAAAAATCTTACCAGTTAGTAGGCAAGTACAAAATTGTTGGCTTTACTAAAGGCAATTCACAATCAACAAACAAAAAGGCACATAGGGCAAAGCTTCATAATTCGGTTGTCCCTACGAAGCCAATCTTTTTAGATGATAAATTGCTAGAGAAAGTATTTAAAATGGGTCATCAAGTTGAATACAACGATCTTGAGAAGCAATTAAAAACCCAAAATACATCTTTCAAGCATCCTTTAAGTAAGAATATATGCAATTTTCTCGACTGGATATTAGCTATCGATAATCCCAAGCCTGAAAACTCAGCTCAAAATGAGCATCCTGACGATGACCTGCAACATAGTGAAGAGAATGCATATAAAAACTCAGAGCAGAAAGTTCGACAGGGACAAAATAAGTTCCGTAAAAATGTTGAAAAGGCTTGGAATGGTAAGCAATGTGCAGTTACTGGAATTAATTTTGAGCCGTTGTTAATTGCATCGCATATTGTCAGGTTTAGCGATTGCAAGGAAGGTGAACACTGGGATGGTGCAAATGGAATGTTTCTGACTGCTCATCTTGACGCCTTATTCGATAAATACCTGATCACGTTTATTGAGAAGTCAGAATGTTTCAAGATGATTTTTTCGAAACACGTAGATCGACAAGCTTTGGAGAGCATAAATATTAAAGAAGATAATGAACTTAATATTAAAGCATTAGGAACAGTAGAGTTATTGAGATTTAAGAAATACATGTTGGAGCATAATAGGCTCTTCTATGCTAGGAATAAATAAGATGAAATTAAAGTATTTAGTTTCATCTTCTATAGCTAAATGCCTTGCGATAGCGAAATATAAACCTCTTTCATTAAGCTAAAAAATATTCATAATTTTAACGGCAGCAATCTGTCAGGCCGAATCTGAATTATAGTTCTATATTTCACCGCTGGTTACAAAAGTTAATGAAGTTCTATCTCACCTTTATGTAATGGGTAATGCAAAATGAATTCACGCCGCCATTTATCAATTTTAGAGCTTGTGCCAATAGCACCAAGCTCTATTTCAACTCAAAAATTGCAACAAAGAATGATTGAACGTGGCTTTGATATTTCAACTCGTATGTTGCAACGCGATCTCCAATTACTTTACGAGCAAGGTTGTTTTGGCCTTGAAAAAGATACGCGGAGTAAGCCGTATGGTTGGTCTATTAATTCACAGTGGCGAGGTGGTAACGCAAAAGTAATGAGCAGCGAAGTGGCTGAGCATTACCTGCTACTAGAGCAGTTACTACCGCAATCTGTACCGAGCGATGTTAAACACTCAGTTCACATTAAAGCAGAGCAGGCTCTTAAACGTTTTAATGGTCATGTGCCTAATTGGCTTGCAACCCTTCCAAAATCGTCGTTAAAAGTGAATATCGATACTCAGTTAGTTGCGCAAATTGAACATGCGATTAACCATAGGCGAGCAGTGAGTGCTGAGCTTTATAGAGTACTTTACGATGAGGCACATTGGCTTAAGTTTGCTGAATTGAGTTTTTATAATTTAGTTGAGCAAGGCGGCGTTTTAATGGCGCAGTTTATGGTGGGGGAGCTTCACGATAAATGCTATCAAATGCCGGTTTACCGCATCCGCAATGTACACATTTTGCAAAAAACACGACGAGAGCCAAGTGATGAGCAACTAAAATCTTTACGCAGTGCGATTAACAAAGGTATGAAGCAAGAAGATATCGAGTTAACAGTGAAAGTGCCTAGCCATTCGGCGGTTAATCAAGGATTTTTTGAACTTGGCGAGCTGACTGACAAGCAACATATTGACGATAAAAATGTATTACTAACCTATCAAACTACTGATACCGAGCAATTGACTGATGAGCTATTTAAATGTGCTCATTGGCTTGAAGTGATTAAGCCAGAAAAGCTGAGGAAAAGAATTATTTCTAAGCTTAAAGCGGCTACTACAAATTATCTCTAATTAATTTAAATGCTTAGGTGCGTCAAAAATTGACGTACCTATTTGTTATGCTCCTTTAAAAGTTAAGGAGTAGTTATGTTTCAATTAATTCAGCAAAATGATGGTTTATCAATTGGCGTATTTGGTATTGGTGGGTGCGGCTGTAATACGCTAAACAGTATTTTTGAACAACGTGAATCTGAACAGGCGCACTTGTACAGTGTTAATACCGACAAAGTGGTGCTTGAGCATACACAAAGTGATGAAGCAGTACTGATAGGTGCAGAGCTCACTCATGGTTATGGCGCAGGAGCCGACCCTAAAGTTGGGCTGCAAGCGGCAGAAGAGAGCAAAGAGCAGCTTTTAACACTCATTAATGGCTGCGATATAATACTCTGTGCAACAGGGTTGGGTGGTGGTACTGGGACTGGCGCTAGCCCGTATATTGCAGAGCTTGCTAGTGAGCAAGGTAAACCCATTATATTTGTTGCTACATTGCCATTTAGCAGTGAAGGGCAGTTTAGGAGTAATATAGCGCAAGCAGGTTTAAACGAACTTAAAGAGCATGCTAATGCTGTTATTACTCTCCCAAACGATCAACTCATTGAAGTGCTAGGTAACGATATTGGCTTATTTGATGCGTTTAAACACTCAAACCAAATACTCCACTCGCTCATAAAATCATTAATCGATATGCTGTGCTTTCAAGGCTTAATAAACGTTGATTTAAACGATTTTGCCAAAATTATGGATTGCCAAGGCGATGCGGTATTAGGTGTTGGTAAATGCAATGAAGAAAGTGAGCTTACTACTGCGCTCAATGGGGCACTTAATAACCCGTTAGTTAATCAAGTGGATATGTCGTCAAGTACGGGGGTGATAATACAAGTAAATTGCAAAGATGAAATTTCACTGGGTAGTTATAACCTTATTACCGATACAGTGCGCCAGCAGGTGAGCCCAAATGCGTTGGTTATTTGTGGTGTTTCAAAAATAGAAAGCTTAGCGACTAATTATGAGTTACTGGTAATTGCTACGGGCGCGAGTTCAAAAATGATACTTGATGACACTACAGGTCAGTCAAGCTCTAAAGTAGTCGCCACTAAGCCAAAGGCATCTGATATTTTTGATATCCCCGCTTTTATAAGAAATCAATCTGCACCACCTAGTAAAAGCACTTTATAGGGTTTGCAAGCAAAGACCGCGGTATATAGCTATGTGTAAACGCTACCACAGGACGATTTAGATAAAAATTTATTAGCTTTGTTATAACCTATATAAATAAAGGCCTTGCGGCGATTTTTTTGATTGAGATCAACAAAGTAACAGAGAAAGATAGGCATAATTCGCGGCTGTAATTTACACCCAAAAATAAAAATTTGTGTTACTAATTTGTGTTACTAATTTGTGTTACGATTTAATAAATAATAGCGGTTTTTTATTAAACTAGAACTGCACAATCGTTAGCCTTTACACACCTTTGTTTTTACTTATCTTTTTGTTTTATAATGATATTAATTGAAAAGGCTAGAAAGTGGCTCTACTCATAAACAGCAAATGCATTAACTGCGATAGTTATAAGGTTTTCAATTAAAGTCTTTAAAAACAGGTTGTTACTTTGTCGTGCTATAGCTTGTGCTACGATTTTACGTAACTCGTTAGCACTTAGTTAGTATCTTAAAAACAGCCTTAAAAGGCAAATTGTATTAACTAAAAAATTAAAAACACAAACTACCATAATTTTTGAATCGATATTATTTAAATCTAAAAACGCTTAAATAAGATTCCAAGTAAGTAAGAGTACTGGTAGATAACGTAACTCAATCTGATCAGCTAAATGAATTAAACGTAGTTTGAAGTCATGTTTGCTAGGGTCATTGAAATAGACATTAGAAATGTCAATTAGAAATAAAGTTGCCGCTGCCTTTTTAGAGTTATAAATAAATCAATACTATTAGCTTAATACAATTAACTGCCTATTAAATGCTTATTTATGGCGTACGTATTATCAAGCTGTTGCTCTATTAAACTAATCGTTTGCTTATTTATGTCGAGCGCTTTTGCTGTATTTTTAAAGTTTAAAATAATCTCTGCTATTTCAGATATGATAACTTGTACCTGCTTCCAATTTGCGTAACCAGCAGCAGAAGCTAGCTTTTGAATCGCTTTTAGTGGCGGGTTTTTTCCAAATCCAGCAAACGAAGTAGCATGCTCATTAAAAGGGTGAGGACTAAAAGTGACATCATAAAAAGGCGCTAAATCCCACTCACCAGAATCTTCTTGTAAAAAAGCCCAGTTTTTACTGTGGTCGTCTTGGTTACAGCTAAATAAATTAAACATAGCCCGACGAAATTGTAATTGCCCTGCAGCAGGTGATTTGCATAAAACACGGCTCGCTTTAATTAAATCTTCATAATCTAATGTAGGTGTGCGAAAATCAGCATCAAGCAAGCCACATGCACTATGCATATGTTTGCAGCCCATTTTATTACCCATTAATTTAAACCTATCGAATCGTTTTAGGGCAAGCCATTGCTTTGCACCGGTCCCTTCTGGGGCGGGTACCAGTAATCTCTGAGGAGGGTTTAATCCCGCTTGTTCAGCTAAATCCAAATACACAGCTTCACATAACCCTTCCTCATGTCCTAAAGCGAGGTTTTTGGATGTGAATTTTATTAACCAAGCATCATCACCTGTTTTAGGTTTTGTTCTACATTCTTGTATATTATTGTCAGAAAAATAAATTTGGGCTTTTGGGCGTGCACCGCCGGAGCTACCAGCAGCCACTAACGCAGAAAGTACTTCTTCTGTTTGTCCGTCAAATATTGCTTGGGCTTGTTGGCCTAATGTAGCAAGACCAGCTTCATCGTCATTTGTGCCATCATAATGAGTTTCAGGTGTAAACGATAATGCTCCCATAGCCGAATGGCCAACAAAAGATAAGCGGTCCATTGCTGTAACAAAGTTAGGCATTATATTATTTTGTCTGAATACACGGTCCTGTAGTAATAGCCCCCACCCATCAGGTAAACAATCAGAAAAGACCCCATGCAATCCATTGTGTGGGCTTTTGGGTGCTAACTGAACATCTCTATTGAAGGCGAGTGAAAATGGCGAAAGATTACCATATGTGTCTATATAGCCTTGATCGAATTGAAAGTAAACACCTTGTCTATTTTGAGCAAGTACACCAACCTTTAACTCTGTTGAGTCTGACAGTGTACGTTTTACTTCTAGCTTTTCTATGGGTTTAAAGGCCATTGTTTAATACCTGAGCAATTGACGTTGGCGCATTCTTACCTTGAGTTGGCGCTTTTGTTAATTCATATAAACGAGTCAAATCGTCGAGAGATTGCCACAAAAGTAATAGCTGCCTGAATGAAATAAGTCCTGTAACCTCAAACTTTTTTATTGTAGAAGCAGGTACCGTACTTTTTTTAGCTAACGCCTCACGTGACATCTTTGCTTTTTTGCGGCGTTCTTTTAGATGCTCAGCAAAAGCTAGCTGCACATCACCTTCGCTTAATAATAAATAATTAATAATAGAACCTCAAAAAAGACATGTGTGTATCTAAAGTGGATTTTAAATAGGGTTAATGGATACTATAGTGTCTATTTTGTTGCGAGTAAAGCGTTTGATACGTGTTAATGCCAAGCAAAGTAGATACTGGCTAATTTTGTTCAGGTTCCTTATACAATAGAGTGTAAATCAAATTAGAAGCGTAAAAAATTAAAACGCATTTTTGTGTTTTTCACTTTTCACAATAAAGTGCCTTTTAGGGAACATTAAGCCGCATTTAAGGTCTTAAAGTGACTTATTGGTCACTTTAACTACCGGCGGTTATATAAAAAAAGTTAAGTCTTTTTTTACTTAATCTACTTTTTTAGCTTGTTTAATAAGCTTAATTAGAATTATCGTCAACACAGCAGCTGGAAATAACCATATAAAATCACTCATCTTAGATTCTCAATATTTGAAATAGTAACTTAACATTAATGTTTTTGAGGTGTTTTGCAAATTTACGTCGTTTATCTATTACCTTTCAATTTTTCTCCTCACTTATGCCTAGTTAGTTTTAGGACAAATAATTAGGAAAAATCATGAAAGACCAAAAATCGCCGTTTATTCGCCAATATGTACGCGCTAGTAAATCCCCCTGGGAGGATGCTTCCACCATTTTGCTGTTAGCTGATGTAATTGATAAGCAAACGAAAGAGTTGGGCTTCACAAACTACATTTATTTACACCGAGATAGCGTGGGGAGTGTGCTGGGTATTAGTATTTCTCAACAGTTGTTAGCTGCTAACCCTGAGTTCTCGGAGAGGTATTTGGAAGGTATTGAGATGTATGCTTTTTTACTCATACATATTGAAGAAATAACAAAATTTTGTGGGTTGTTTACTGCAGAATTTGAGCAACTATTTATGCTAAAACCGAATGAGTATTTTGCAGCTACAGAGTGCCATTGGTTAGATATATTAGAAAATACCTAAAAACCTTTAGCGAACCACGTGGTTCGCTTTTTTATTTCCCTGCAACGCTACTAGTTATATGTATAGAACCAAAAATAAGTTACACACTGCATGTTCATTACTCCAAAAAATTGCACCGAGCCTGGCGCTAAACAGGCTTACCTACCTGAAGAGCCTTTGTGGTGATTCACTGCATTTAAATGAATATTCATACTCTGTATGACGTACAGGGTTATGTAGGGAGAAAACAATATAGCGATTGTTTTGGCGGCAGGGCCCGAATGCGCGGTCTTAGTTACCTAATGTAGACAGGTTAAAAATAAAAAGGAGTGAATAATATTCACTCCTTTTTTACATTCAAATTTTATCGTTTTGATATTCTATGCGAAATATCAACAATGCCTCTTAGTTGTGCATACCTAATTAAAATAGGTCATATACATAAGAGATATTATGAAAAATAAACCAATAAAATGGCAGTTCGGGGTGATAGTTCGAACACTCTCAGATGTGTGCTCCATAAGCGGCTACACATTTGCGTTATCGGGTTGGCTTCATTACAAAAAGGTCTGTGATATACCATTAATTACAGATATGGCAGCTAACTCGTATGTACTATTGATTTTAGCGTGTTACGCAAGCCATTTGACATTGGATATTATTGCGCAGTGGTCTAATCGCCATTAACTTCTAGAGCATCATTTTGATGCTCTTTCTTATGAATAGAATAGGGCGGTAATTTCATCGCAAAATTTTGTGCGATACACAATCGCAGATTGTAATAACGCAGCATCTTTGTGAGTCATGAATGGTTGTTGGGTTCTCTTATTTATGCGCTCTGGGAGCTCTGTCAGTAACTGGGTGTGTAATCTTTTTATATCTTCAAATATTTGCGTAGATTGTGAAAATATAAATACCTGTTGGTAGTGGCCTGCTTTAAGTGAGTCGAGGTATTTGAGCAGGATAGTCTGACGCGTCGATTTATTTTTAAATGAGTTTTCAATTTCGATGGCAACGACAGCTTTATCTGGTAATACGGCCACACCGTCTACAATTCGCGCACTGCCTTGGTTATATAATCGTTTAAATTCTGGCTCAGATAAAAATCCTGTCCATAGCGGCCTGTAAACGCCGTCTGAGGTATGGTTATGTAATCCGCGAAGGGCAACAAATGTATTCATCAGGTCGTGCATTATGTGGTTGTAGTTAACCTGCAGTGCGGGGTTTGATTTTGAGCGAAAGTAAGTATCAATACTGGTTTGCTCTTGTGCGTATTTAGCTCCTGAGTAGCTAGGAATATAGACCCGCCCATCAGGACTTCTGTGTGTAGGGACCATCGTTAACAGTTTTTCGTCTACTAACTTATTTAAATGGGCAAGCGCTTGAGGTTGACTAATATTATAGAACCAGCGAATAATCACTGGCGCGACAATAGAAAACCTAACCGCAATAAGGACTGTTAGAGCAGTACGGTTTACACCCTTTTGATAGTTGTTAGCACCTACGTTATATCGCATGTTAATATCAAAATAGCGGGCGTATTGGTGAGTATAGTCGTTATCGTTTTGCATTCGTGTTCACTAAATCAGGAGTCATAATTTATATAACTCCCGAGCATGCAAAATTGCTCGCTTATTTAGCGCGAATCATCAAAAATCGCCCATCGTTATATATATCACCAAACGCGATACTCATAAGTTTTTCACTACTGGCGCCGTTACGTGATTTAGACTGCGCTATATCAACCACAGTCACTGAATTGGTGCTGGCTTTTAAATCTTTTGTTGCAATGAGCACATTATCAACTGCACGCGCAATTTCAGTATGGCCTCGGTAGTTTTTGCCTGTTTTATCTGTGTGGTGAAGTATCAAAATTGCCTTTCCTTCGCTTCGCAATGCGTCAATGCATTTGTTGTAGTAGTTCCAGTCGTTTTGATTGAGCTCCTCTGCGGATGTATACAGTGCGGATAGGTTATCGAAAATCACTACATCGGCCCATTCAATATCACTGGCGAGTGCATCAAAACCGTCAGGTGTTGCAAGGTCAGGTATTCCTCCTGGAATACTTTTTCTATGAATTACTCTAAAAAATGGGTCACCAGGCCCAGCGCTTATCGCGTTAAAAATATTGCCAAAACGTGTTTGTATCTGATGCAGACCTAATTCAGCATCAATATACAAAACTTTTTTAGCTTCGCACGGCTCATTACCAAAACTAGTAGTGCCAGCAGCAACACACGCAGCGATATACTGAGAAATATAGGTTTTTCCAGAGCCAGCTCCGGCAGCAAGTAGCGTAGCCTCTCCGGCAGTTAATATCGAAGGCACAATGATGCATGGTTGAGGAATATCGGCCTGAACAATACTAAGCACGCTATCGGATCTTCTTAATTGGTGTAATGGCTTAGGTGTGCTTGTTGATTCACTGTTTTGTGAAAATTGTTGGGTATGTTTTTGGTCATTCATATTTATAAACTCCTATGGGATTGCGATATTTCGGAATTTCTAAATAGGATGTCGAAAAACGAACTAATTGTGTTTTAAGTAAAATTATCCAATTTATTTTTTATTTTTATTAAGCGTGTTTTTAAACGTAGAAAATTTGTATGAATTAAACTTATAAAGTAAGGCCTCCTCTTAAAGAGGAGGCCTTACTTTATAAGTTATTCTTTATTTCAATTAGGCAAAAATATTACGGTATTCATTGCAAGACGTTGTGCGTTTGCTCTTTTAATGAAACGAGGGATGAAACCATTGAGAGAAGCCGCTTTCAGCGGATGGCTTCGTCGCTTCGCTACTCAACCATAGGGCCTAAAACGCACGCCAGCTCTGATGTTGCTCCGCAACGAGCTGACTCGACGCGCTATCGCACTAGCGTTGTAGACCCAGCGCGAATGCACCGAGCTACGCTCTGTACTACCCGCCATCCTGCCGCTACAGACAATGCGATGGGTGCCCCATTATCCGCATTTTTCTTCGCTTTTATTTTCTACGAAAATAGATGGTTCGATATCAATTTGTGCCAAATCTTAATCGAATTTCGCTGATGCGAAACACTATCGCGGGTAGTACAGACCAGCTGTACATTCGCGCTGTCTCCATGTGTCTGCGGCTTCGCCTACAACACATTACGCGCTTGTTGGCCTCATTCTGAGGCGTTTTTTCTTGCAGTTTTTCGTGCCGAAAAATGCCATTTTAAACCTGTCTTGCAGACAAAAAACAGCCTTTAAAATAAACTAATTAATGTGTTTTTTAGAAATGAATAAAGGGTTTTTACTTAATAAAAAATTAGGTGAAGTAAGGGGGGGGGAACTACTTATGCAAACTGTTTGTTGCTGAGCTGCGCAGTCAAACGAGTTTGTTTTTTTATCACGAAATCATTAAATTTGAAAGCATAAATTAATAATTAAGAAGGTTTAAAAAATGAAAAACGACGCTAATGATATTGCTATAAATCCCTCAACAGGATTACCTATAACAAATGCGAGCGCTAATATCGTAGATGTTGGTGGCAATGTGGTGGGTCAGCCTAATAGAGTAATGACTGTTTATGAAATTGAAGAATCGATAAGTGATTCAAACAATGATGACTGTTTTGATGCATTTGACTCGTTTGATGATGGCTTTTAATGCCCATAATATTGAAAGCAATTAGTCGGTATCGAATAGAAATTGCCTATTCGACTATTGCTTTTAGTGGCTCAGCGTTACTGCTTTTTCAATATCAATCAACTCAAAATTTTGCCTGGTTTATTTCGCTGACCTTATTCTGTACCAAGATTGCTATTGGCATAATTAACTATGAGCAATATTGCCAAAGCAATAAGCGTAGCATGAAAACTATGCTGCAATATTTGTTATTTAAATTTGTATAACCCTGTTTATTTGTCCGAAATGCAAAGCGCCCAATTCTAGGGCGCTTTTTTAGTTTTATGATTTAGAAAAAGTGTGACTCTAATACTTAAGTGTATTTCTATGCGAATTCTTGGTGATATTGATAAGAGAAATCCTGTAACCTTATAACTTAAAAATAATTGTCCGACTTCTCTTATTTATATTTTCAAAAGTTGGGTATTGGTTAACAAGGAAGTAAATTAATGTATTACAGTGAAGTCAAAGAGCAGTACCTTGCTCATTTAAAGCAATCAAAAAATAGCATTACCGCTTATAAAGCCATAGTAAATTATAGTAATAAAACACTTACTGAAATTTCCGACGAGTCTTTTGAGTACTTAGAGAATGAGTTTGAGGGAGTGTTTTTTGCACAAGGAAGCAATAAGAGGCAAATATTAAAATCTACAGGTAAATATTTAATTGGTTGTTTTTCATTAGGTGGTACTTATCACTTAGCACTTCAAAATAAACATTACGAAGACTTACACAACACCCTGTATAAGCCAGTGTTTGAAAATTTAAAACTGATTAATGATGAGACGAATAAAGCCTTAAATTCTATCGGTTTTACATTAGAGAAAACAAATAAGCTTTTAAAAAAAGTTGGAAAGGTTTTACAAACTAAATCTAATGTTACAAGTGACAGAAAGTCAGTTGATCAAAAAGTAACTTTAATTCAGTTAAAGCAGTTCTCCGATGGTTTCAAAACTTCACTCAAAGCAGGGTTTGGTGGTTTAGTGGGTGGTACTTCAGCTATTGGTGCTTGGGGCGTCGTTACCATTATAGGTAGTGCATCTACAGGTACTGCTATTACCTCACTCTCTGGTATAGCTGCAACAAACGCAACACTAGCTTGGTTTGGTGGTGGTTCTATCGCTGCAGGTGGAGCTGGTATGGCTGGAGGGTTTATAGTTTTAGGTGGCATAATAGCAGCTCCGGCAATGTACTTTGCAGTAACAGGTTCATATAAAAAAGTCGAAAAAATAAAGATGAAAAAAGTTGAACTGTTGGCAGAGATAGAAAAGTTAACATCCCTTGAATCTGAAGCAACGGCACACCTTAAAACCGTCCAGCAGCATCATTACCACATTACCGAGTATGCCAATCACTTTGGTAAGTTGCTTGAAGATAACTTGAGGATGTTTAAAAAACATAGCTCACTTAAGTATAAAATTTTTGGCGGACAGATGAACGTTAAGCAAGAAAAAGCTTTTAACCTTCTGAACCAATATAGCAATGAGTTACTATTTCAGCTTGGTTATAGCAATAATTAGCTTAATACTTTTATTAACTCAGCTTGCTAACTTTTAATACCTTTTATTTTTGCTAATTCATTATATTTTATATAGCATCACTAAATAGCATGAAACACGTTGAATCAACGAGTTGTACGCAAAGCCTTGTTGGCTCATAGCGTAGTATTTAGGGATGGTTTAAGTTATGGATAAAAGAAAGCTCAGCGAAACCGATATAATCAGTAAGTTTATTCTACCCGCAGTTAAAACCGCAGGCTGGGATGATATAACCCAAATACGCCAAGAAGTTAAACTACGTGACGGTAAAGTAATCGTCCGTGGGCAACTTGGTGTACGTAAAACGGTTAAATCGGCTGACATAGTGCTTTACCATAAACCCAGTATGCCGCTTGCTGTCATTGAAGCTAAAGCGAATAAGCATGAAGTAGGTAAAGGCCTGCAACAAAGCTTAGATTATGCTAGATTGCTCGATGTGCCGTTTATATTCGCCTCCAATGGCGATGGTTTTATATTCCACGATAAAACTAAGCTAGGCACGCCTGATGCGCATAACCTTGAAACCGAAATACGCTTAGAAGACTTCCCATCACCGCAAGAGCTTTGGGCTAAATATTGTGCCTACAAGGGCTATACCGAGTCGCAACTTCCTATAATAAACCAAGCCTATTATGATGATGGTAGTGGCAAGCACCCGCGTTACTATCAGCTCCAAGCCATTAATAAAACAGTAGAGGCTATATCGTCTGGTAAAGACCGTGTATTACTAGTTATGGCAACAGGAACCGGTAAAACCTATACCGCGTTTCAAATCATATGGCGCTTATGGAAGTCACGCGCTAAAAAACGCATATTGTTCTTAGCCGACCGCAATATATTGGTTGATCAAACTCGCATTAATGACTTTCAGCCGTTTGGTACTTCAATGACCAAAATTACGGGCAGAACGATCGACCCCGCTTACGAAATACACCTAGCACTATACCAGGCGCTAACGGGGCCAGAAGAATCTCAAAAAGCGTTTAAGCAAGTTGACCCTGACTTTTTCGACCTTATTATCATCGACGAGTGCCACCGAGGCAGCGCAAGTGAAGATAGCGCGTGGCGCGAAATACTCACCTATTTTAAAGGCGCAGCGCAGGTCGGTTTAACCGCAACACCCAAAGAAACTGATGAAGTATCAAACACCGATTACTTTGGCGACCCTGCTTATACCTATTCCCTTAAAGAGGGCATAGAAGATGGCTTTTTAGCACCATACAAAGTGGTACGTGTCGACCTTGATGTAGATCTACAAGGCTGGCGACCAACAAAAGGGCAGGTTGATAACAACGGTGAAGTAATACAAGACCGCATATACAACCAAAAAGACTTTGACCGCACAATGGTGATTGACGAGCGTACACAACTAGTGGCCGAAACCATTACCAACTATTTAAAACGTACAGACCCTATGGCTAAAACCATCGTGTTTTGTAACGACATAGATCACGCCGAGCGTATGCGCCGCGCTCTTGCCAACTTAAACCCAGAGCAAATGGCAAAAAGCGATAAATACGTGATGAAGATCACTGGCGACGATGAATTAGGTAAAGGCCAGCTCGACAACTTTATAAACCCTAAACGCCCATACCCAGTAATAGCCACTACCTCAGAACTCATGACCACAGGGGTAGACGCTAAAACCTGTAAGCTAGTAGTGCTTGATCAAAACATCCAATCAATGACCAAGTTTAAACAAATCATTGGCCGTGGTACCCGTATTGATGACCGCTACGGCAAGCTGTGGTTTACCATACTCGACTTTAAAAAAGCCACCGAGTTATTTGCCGATGAACGCTTTGATGGCACCCCCGAAAAAGTAATTAAAGTAACGCCCACTGATATTGAAGACGTTGATATTGAGTCACAAGACGATACAACTGCCGAAGAGCAGCCTGATAGCGTATTCGATGATCAATCAACCGCTGACGATACAACCGATGCCAACAACGACACCATTAACGACCCCAAAGGCGATGGCACGCATGATGGCGAATGGGACGACGAAACTAACAAAATGGTTAAGTACCGCGTATCGGGTGTTACCGTTAATAAAGTGGCAGAGCGAGTACAGTATTACGATACCGACGGTAAGCTGGTTACCGAGTCTTTTATAGATTACACCCGTAAAACCATGAGCAAGCAGTACAGTTCATTGGATGACTTTGTAAAACGCTGGAACGAGTCAGATCGCAAACAAGCCGTAATAGACGAGCTTGCCGAAGAAGGCATTATTTGGTCAGCGCTAGAGGAAGAAGTCGGCAAAGACATGGACCCATTTGATATGATCTGCCATGTAGTTTACGACCAACCACCACTTACCCGTAAAGAGCGCGCAGATAACGTACAAAAGCGTAACTATTTCACTAAATATTCGGGAACCGCACACACCGTACTCGAGAACCTTCTGTTAAAATACGCCGATGTAGGTGTGCAAGAAATAGAATCTATGCAAGCACTTAAAGTAGCGCCGTTTAACGAAATTGGCAGCCTAAGTGAAATAGTAAAAAAAGGCTTTGGTGGCAAACCA
Organism: Pseudoalteromonas sp. TP27; assembly: GCF_056470645.1. Taxonomy (NCBI): domain Bacteria; kingdom Pseudomonadati; phylum Pseudomonadota; class Gammaproteobacteria; order Alteromonadales; family Pseudoalteromonadaceae; genus Pseudoalteromonas; species Pseudoalteromonas sp. TP27. Next base: position 392,164 of record NZ_JARDAK010000003.1, read on the forward strand.
CAATACGAGCAAGCACTCAAAGAGCTTGAGGCCGAAATTTACCAAATGCCAGCGCCTAAAACAGCTTAAATTTATATTTGCTGTTGCTATTTATCAGCGTCAGCAAACATTGAACCATTTAAATTAAACAGCTTTCATATTTGCTTTTAGCCGCTGTTTATAAAAATAATCAAACAAGAGAATACTATGTCTATAAGTTCAGCTATTAAATCAATTCAAGATATCATGCGTAAAGACGCCGGTGTCGATGGCGACGCACAACGCCTTGGCCAAATGTCATGGTTACTATTTTTAAAAGTATTCGACGCGCAAGAAGAAGAGCTAGAGCTTGAATTAGATGACTACCGCGAGCCAATCCCAGAGCAATTTTTATGGCGTAATTGGGCAGCTGACAACGAAGGCATAACCGGCGATGAGCTACTAGAGTTTGTAAACGACAAGCTATTCCCAGAGCTTAAAAACCTAACAGCCCCTATAGATAAAAACCCACGTGGCTATGTAGTCACCCAAGCCTTTAGTGATGCCTTTAACTACATGAAAAACGGCACGCTACTGCGCCAGGTTATCAACAAACTAAACGAAATAGACTTTACCGACTCAAAAGAGCGCCACTTATTTGGCGACCTTTACGAGCAAATATTAAAAGACCTACAAAGCGCAGGCAACGCAGGCGAATTTTATACCCCGCGCGCCATTACCAAATTTATAGTGGCAGTAACCGACCCAAAACTAGGCGAGTCAATCATGGACCCGGCTTGTGGTACTGGTGGCTTTTTAGCGTGTGCGTTCGACCATGTAAAAGCTAACTATGTAAAATCGGGCGACGACCACCAAATACTTCAAAAGCAAATACACGGCGTAGAAAAAAAACAACTCCCGCATTTACTGTGTACTACCAACATGATGCTTCACGGCATTGAAGTACCGGTACAAGTTAAACACGGCAATACCCTAAATAAACCGCTTTCAAGCTGGGATGATCAAGTCGATGTAATCATCACCAACCCTCCATTTGGCGGCACTGAAGAAGACGGCATCGAAAAAAACTTCCCAAGCGACATGCAAACCCGCGAAACCGCCGACTTGTTTTTACAGCTTATTATAGAAGTGCTCAACACCAAAGGCCGCGCCGCAGTGGTATTGCCAGACGGCACCTTGTTTGGTGAAGGCGTAAAAACCAAAATTAAAAAGCTATTGGTAGAGGAATGTAACTTACACACCATAGTACGCTTACCTAATGGTGTATTTGCCCCGTACACAAGCATTAAAACTAATATCCTGTTTTTTACTAAAGGCACGCCAACAAAAGACGTGTGGTTTTACGAGCACCCATACCCAGCCGGTGTAAAAAATTACAACAAAACAAAACCAATGAAGTTTGAAGAATTCAAAACGGAGCTCGAATGGTGGGGTAACGAAGCAGACGGCTTTGCAAGCCGAACTGAAACAGAGCAAGCATGGAAAGTATCAATCGACGATATTATTGCCCGTAACTACAATCTCGACATTAAAAACCCGCATGTAGGCGAAGTAATCAGCCACGACCCACAAGAGCTATTAGCTGACTACTCAAAGCAGCAAGCCGACATACAAGCACTGCGCGATCAGCTTAAAGGTATATTGTCAGCAGCGCTTTCTAAAGATGTTGAGGGCAAGTAATGGCTGACTCAAAAACATCAACCACAATCGCAGAGCAGCTCATAACCGAGCATCTTGATATTTGGACGACTGCTATTGAGCAAAAATCGTCATCAGGTCGAGGCTCATCTAAAAAGTTTTCACTTCATGGTATTAAAAAGCTGCGTGAACTTATTTTAGAGCTCGCAGTACGTGGCAAGTTAGTGCCGCAAGATCCAAATGATGAACCAGCCTCAGTGTTGCTAGAGCGAATAGCCGCTGAAAAAGCGCAATTGATAAAAGAAAAAAAAATAAAGAAGGCAAAATTAGTTGATCTTAAAGATATGCCAGAAGTTAAGTTTGCTTACCCTGAAGGCTGGTCTTTACCTATTCTAAGTGAGCTCATAGTAAATAGTTCAGAAAATATTGTTGATGGACCATTTGGTTCTAATTTAAAGTCAACTGAATATGTCGATGAAGGTGTTCCTTTAATCAGGATTCAAAATGTCGATAGAAACAAATTCAAATATAACGGAATTCAGTATCTTACTCATGAAAAAGCAACAAGTTTAATTAGACACTCTTTTCATGGGGGAGATATTGTATTAAATAAATTAGGGGAACCCACTGGCAAGGCTTGTATTATCCCTGAAGACTTAGAGTTTGGAATTATAGTTGCTGATCTAATAAGAATAAAACTAGATGAAAGCTCTATTAATAAGCAGTTTTTAATTCATTGTATCAATTCGCCTTTTGTGGCTAACCAATTCAAAGGATTAGCTAAAGGGGTAACGCGTCAACGTGTAAACCTATCGCAAGTTCGCAGTCTTAAAATTCCTTTGCCCTCTAAGTCGGAGCAAATTAGAATTGTCGCCAAAATTGACCAGTTAATGAGCTTGTGTGATGCGCTTGAAGCGCAAACTGAAAACAGTATTGCGGCACATCAAACATTAGTTGAAGTGCTGTTAGAGGCTTTGCTGAAAGCACCTGAGGAAGGAGCAACACCGGAACAAACAGCTGAACAGTTCCAACAAAACTGGCAACGTTTAAGCGAGCACTTCGACACGCTATTCACCACCACAGCCAGCATCGACACGCTTAAGCAAACCATTTTACAACTAGTAGTAATGGGCAAACTCGTCCCACAAAACCCAAAAGACGAACCTGCCGCCAAACTCCTAGAGCGCATAGCAGCAGAAAAAGCTCAATTGATTAAAGATAAAAAAATCAAAAAGCAAAAACCACTGCCAGAAATCACCGACGAAGAAAAACCGTTTGAATTACCAAGAGGGTGGGAATGGGTTAGGTTTGGTTCAATCTTTATTGATCTAAAATATGGAACATCACAAAAATCCGATTATGGAATTGATGGCCAAGCCGTTTTAAGAATACCTAATGTTGTCAAAGGTTTTGTCTGTATCGAGGACTTGAAGTACTCAAAGCTAACAAATAAAGAGAAAGAAGACTTAAAGCTTCAAAGTGGAGATTTACTTTTCATTAGATCAAATGGAAGTTTAGGAATAGTTGGAAATTGCACTGTTGTTGACAGGGACCTTGAAGACTTTGCTTATGCAGGCTATTTAGTTCGAACTAGACTTCCTCAAAAGTTTGTATTATCGAAATTCATAGCGTTAATAATGAAAACCACACATATACGCGACCAGATAGAGAAGCCTATAAGAACAACATCTGGGGTTAAAAATATCAATTCTACAGAGTTGGGGCAACTTAGCTTCTCAATGCCATCACTCGAGGAGCAACACCGTATAGTAGCTAAAGTCGATGAGTTAATGACACTTTGCGACCAACTTAAAGCCCGTTTAACCGACGCACAAACTACTAAACTTCACCTAACCAACGCCATTGTTGAGCAGGCTGTAAATTAATCTATAACGGAATATAGAGAACAATAATAATGAGATTAAAATCACTATATATTAGCGAGTACAAAAATTTAAAAAATTTAAATTTAACGTTGGCTGATAATTTTTTAGAAGTGTTTGTAGGCAAGAATGGCTCAGGGAAATCAAATTTATTTGAAGCATTAATTGAGATTTTTAGGCATGTTTATGAATCTGAAATTAAGTATAGGGACAGTAATAGAAAGGAGATTATACCTGCGCCATTTAAATATAAAGTTGAGTACGAAATTGATAAGTCTACAGTATCTGTAGACTATACTGGAGAATTACTAGCAACAAAATATGTAATTCCTCCTGGAGATGACCACTTACCATTTCCTGAACATATACTTATGTATTACTCAGGTAAAAACAATAATATAGCTAAAATTTTAGAAAAGTATGAAAGCCGCTTTAGGCGAGCAATAGGTAATGAAGATGATAACGACAGTAGCCGCATTTTTATTGGTATTGGCTCTGAGTACAAACACTTGTTACTTGCAACTATGCTGCTTTTACCGGAAGAAAATAAAGCTAGGCAATTTATATTTGAGAAACTCGGTTTAGCTACTCAACAAACATCTATTCAACTGACTTTTACTCGCCCAAGTAAAACTTATGCTAAAGGTGTTCAAGTTGAAGACTTTGATACCAGAACTCATTATTGGGGTTTAAAAGGGCGGTCTTTAGAATTTGTAAAAAGGCTTGAAAAATGTATTAAGGGCGAGTTTCAGCATCGAGATATTTATTTCAAAACACCACAGCAATATGTATTGAACATAGATATTGAACTATTCCGCAATGAATTTGAGTATGATGATGCTGGCCGCTTATTTAGTTATTTTGATAATTTAAAAGCGTTAGAGATGTTGGCTGCCATCAAAGCTGATATAACCCTCACTTGTGGTACTCAAGCTAGCTTAGACTTTTTTAGTGATGGACAAATTCAGTCTGTTTATATTTACGGCATCAGCGAAATATTTAAAAATTATAACTGTTTAACTCTTCTTGATGAGCCAGACTCTTTTTTACACCCAGAGTGGCAGTTTGAGTTTTTAAGCCAAGTTAACGCAATTTCAGACACCGCACTAAAAACGAATCAAGTATTAATGACAAGCCATAGTGCTGTTACTTTAATTCCGCATGAAACTAATAAGATACGCTACATGGAATTGAAGAACGAAAACTCGCTTTGCTTTGAACTACCTAAACATGTTGCAGTACAGAAGCTCAGCTCAAATATAATTAATTATTCTGAGCATAAGAGTTTAGTGTCGATTATCCAAACTATTCAAACTGAAGATAAGCCAATTCTATTTACAGAAGGTAATTCTGACCCATATATTTTAAGTGAGGCATGGAGAAAGTTATATCAAGATGAAATGCCTTTTATCCCTTTCTATGCCTTTACTTGTACTTATATAAATCAGTTAATTACAGACAAGAGAATACATGCTGAAATGCAAGGTAAGCCTATATTTAGCTTGTTTGATTTTGATAAAGCGTTTAATCAGTGGAATTCTTTGAACGGTGACACCTTAGAGACAGATGTAAATAAGGGTTTGATAAAAAAGTGGGCTGAAGGAAACTCTTTTGCGATTATGCTACCGGTTCCTGAAAACCCTGATATCAGATCCCTTGTTATTAAAGACGAAGAAAAAGGAACAACTTGGGGGGGAGAGTCGAGTTGTGCGATAGAGCATTTATTTTATGGTTTGGATGCAACCAACCAATATTTTAAGGTAGAGCCCTCTAGAGGGGGAGGCCAAAGTATAGTATTTACCCACGATAAGATTAAATTTGCTAAGAATATAGTCCCACAATTAGGCTCTGAATGCTTTGAGGTATTTAGGCCTATGTTTGATTTTATTAAGCAACAATGCGCTCAATAAACAATATAGATAAATATTAAGGAACAATATGAAAACTATAAAAAAGTATGATTTTGACGGCCAGCAATTGGGCGTTGGGCGTCTTATTTTAGCAATAATGAAAAAGTATGTCGAAGACAATAATCCAACATTTGAACAGTTACAACAAGACTTCAAAGAGGTCGAGGAATACAGAACCAAAAGTAGACCCTTATATATAACTCTACAAGACTTGGAACAAAAGAAAAAGCAGACTAATTATAATAAAAAACGCTTTTTTGAGTTAGACGATGAGTCTTTAAAGCTTTCAGATAACACCATTGTATACGTAAGTAATCAATGGAGTGGTAATGGAGACAAATCAAGTGGCACCAACAAGTTTATTAACTTTGTTAATTCTAAGTTCAATTACAAAATTACAGACGTTGTAGAACATAAGTCTATCAATGATTTATATAACGATTACCTTAAAAAGCCAAGCAAGGGCTGGATCTCTGATTATGAGCGCTTTAGTGCAGAAGTTAAGCAAAATATAGATACTACTCCTAATGGATATAGTGCTGGTTTTATAAATGAATTATGGAAGCTTGATACAAATGGTATTACTGGAGTTAAACCTGGGGCACTAAGTGACATTGAGTTTAATAAACTTTTAGATGATTTACCTAAAATTACAGCTTTAATATTTAAAGATCCTTCAGCGGATACATTAAAAGAAGTTTATGAATGGGCGGAAAAAGCTAAAATAGTAGGTAAGCTAAAAACTATTAAATGGAGTGTAATTCACAGAGTATTTTCGGCTGCAGATACTCAAACATATAGTACTATTTTGAATGTGGATGATTTAAAGCTTTTTGCTAAATTATTAAATGAGAGTTTTTCTCTGGGTGTTAAAAGAAATGGCAATTGGTCTGAGTTAAATAAAGAAATTACGGCTAAAATTAAACAAAAAGTAGATAATGTTGAAGATACTATTACCTTTAATACATTTATCTGGTGGTTGTTTGAAAAGCTAAGAATTGAAAGACAGGATGAGGGCTTATATATAAACGAAGATGAAGCGGATCCTTCAATGACCACTGAGCTAAATAAATCGGAAAAAAAATCAAAAAACCTTATTTACTACGGTCCACCTGGTACTGGCAAAACTTTTACCCTGCAAAAGCTGTTAAAAGAACAGTACACAGAAACAGGAACTTCTGAAGAGCCTGTAGTTTGGCTTAACAATAAGTTGGGTGAGTTAAGTTGGTTTGAAATTATTACACTTATTTTGTTGGATTCAGAGCACTATTTATCTGTCACAGATATTGTGAACCATGAGTATTTTACAAAGAAGTTAGCGCTCAATGGTAGAACTGCCAACATAAGGCAGACAGCTTGGGCTGCTTTGCAAACTCATACCATTCAAGACTCAGAAACTGTTAAGTACGCCAAGCGCATTGAACCACTAATTTTTAACAAAGATAAAGATAGTAAGTGGACTATTGTTGATAAAGAACATGAACTAATCGCTAGTTATAAAGAGCAACTAAATGAGCTTAAGGCAGGTCCCCCTGTCGAAAAAGAAATAAAGCGTTTTGAGTTTGTGACTTTTCATCAATCTTATGGATATGAAGAGTTTATTGAGGGTTTAAGGCCAGTTACTAACGATGATGGTGATATAAGCTACGCTGTAAAGCCCGGGATTTTAAAGCGCCTCTGCAAACGTGCTGAAACTGACCCTAATCATCAATATGCACTAGTGATTGATGAAATTAACCGAGGCAATATTAGTAAGATATTTGGTGAGTTGATAAGCCTTATTGAAATAGATAAACGGGCTGGTGAAGAGCATTCACTTACCGTTACTTTGCCATACTCAAACTTACCTTTTTCGGTACCTAGCAACCTCGATATTATTGGCACAATGAACACGGCTGACCGTTCTTTAACGCATATAGATATAGCGTTAAGACGCCGTTTTGAGTTTGAAGAGCTTAGAACTGACTACTCATTATTAAAAGAAAATGTAGATGGTATTAACTTAAGGAAGCTTTTATTCACGATTAACAAACGGATAGAGCTTTTATTAGATAGAGAGCACATTATCGGCCATGCCTTACTAATGAAAGTAAATAATTTGGTAGATCTTAAAAAAGTATTTATCACTAATATTATGCCGCTATTGGAAGAATACTTTTTTGAAGATTGGGATAAAATTAAGCAAGTATTTAACGGCAACGGATTTGTTTCAGAGCTCAAAGATGCTCATACAACTTGGCTTGGTGGCTCTGATGAGTATGCAGCGAAGTCTTACTTTGTAGACCGTAAAGCCTTTGACAAGATTGAAAATTATACAGCTGTTTATCAAAGCATAAATGATGAAAATTTTGATGAAATGAAACAGAACTAAGGAAGGTTTATGCGTACATGGACTGTTTATGAGTTTTCTCGCTTGTATAAAGGTAATATTACTAAATATGAGGGTGATCATTTAAACTTAGAACACTCTCAATTTGAAGCGCTCAAACAGCTGTTAACTTGCAGTGAGGCAGACCATGATAAGTTATTTAGATATGGCTTTGAAAAGCGACAAGAGGTACTAGTTTGCCAAAACTACTTTGGTGTCATTTGTCTACCTTGCGGCGATCAAATTGAAATATTGCCTAAAATACATCGAAAAAGCGTACATAGTGAGAGTGATGAAAGTGGTATTAATAGTAATCGCTCTAACCTCATAAAGATGTTAAAGGCAACGCGTTATTTACCAGGTAAGGTTGCTGACAATGCATCGTTAGATATGGCTAAAATGCCGTTACTTGATGTATTCATACAATTGTTTTTGCAAGAAATAAGCTTATTAATTAAGCGTGGTGTGGCAAGGCAGTATGAAACGCATGAAAGTAATGAGCCTTTTATTAAAGGGAGAATATTGGTTAGTCAGCAAATCAGGCATAACTTAGTTAATAAACACCATCATTTTATAGCCTTTGATGAGCTGACAACTAATCGCCCTGAAAACCGATTAATTAAAAGTGCTTTGCTCTGGTCGCTCAGGCGCGTGACAGCAAAAACGCAACATCTTTGCAGGGAGTTACTATTTCATTTTGAAGAAGTAACAAGCTCAAAGGCTATATGGCAGGATCTCAATGCTTGGCAACGGGGCAGGCATTTATCTCACTATGAAGCGATTAGACCGTGGATAGAGATGATTTTTAAAGATCAAAGCCCTACATCGGTAAACGGTTCAAAAAGCATGTTGTCTATATTATTTCCTATGGAACGCGTATTTGAGGATTACGTACCAATTTGTCTGAAAAAACAATTTCAAAATTATGACATACAAACACAAACCAGCAGTCAATACTTAATAAGCCATACGCCTAGCGACAGTAAAAAACGTACTAATGATGGCAAGCTTTTCCAATTAAAGCCTGACATACATATTCAAGCAGAAAATAAATTAATTATTGGTGATACAAAGTGGAAGGTGATTGATGAAAACTTACCTAACAAAAAGTATGGAATAAGTGAAAGTGATATGTACCAGATGTTGGCCTATAACCAAACTTACCAAAAGGATGAATTAGAACCCGCAGTGATTTGGCTGATCTACCCTATGACACCTCAATTTTTAAAGCCCTTGCCTGATTTTATTTTTGATAACGGCCTTACACTTAAAGTATTACCATTTGATATTGATAAGTCGGAGTTAGTAGAGAACTCGGCTGATAATTAATGGTTAATATTGCCTAAACAGTTAAGGTTACTGAATTTAAGCTTAAAGTTCGGTTGTATAGCCTGCTTTTTTAGTGGTTTATCATTATTTTTTTGCTTATCACAGTTGATTTATATACTATCTCGCCACGACTAAAGTATTGCTTTATTTTAGTTGTGGATGGCGAAAGGGAACTTAAAGATTTTATGGATAAAAGCCAAGCAGTATTACCATATCCCCACTGTTAATTTTATACCTCTTTATGATTCTTTTCCTTGCTATTAATGCGTGTTTTCTGCTTTGAGGTTTCAAAGTAGTTGTTTATTTAATTACGAGAGTACAAAAGATAAATCATATGGATATACTAGAAAGTTTACTACGCGGTTTTGATACAAACGTTGTTAGTGGTGTTGTTTTAATTTTAATGCTTTTTGTTTTTGGTTTAGGTTTGTTTTACACCAAAAAAGCTAAGCAAGTTGAGTTTGTTCAGTTTGTTCCAACACTATTAACTACTATGGGTATATTTGGTACTTTTTTAGGTATAGTTCTTGGTTTATTAGAATTCAACCAAAGTGATATAGAGGCCAGTATTCCGTTATTACTAGCGGGTTTAAAAACGGCATTTATTACAAGTTTAGCGGGTATATTTTTATCTTTAGTGTTTAAAACCCTGTCTACGTTTTCGTTCTTAAAACCTAAGCAACTAGAAGATAGCTTTTCTCATGCAACACCTGAGGCGATATTAGGTGCTATGCAAGCGCAGGTTGCAGAAACAAAAGTTTTAAAAGAGGCGATTGTTGGTAATGAAGAGTCAACACTGTTTGGGCAATTAAAAATATTACGTGGTGATATTAATGATAATGCAAAAACATCGATTAATATTGCCCAAGAACAAGCTGTAAAACAACAAGAAAACTTTGAGGCGTTTAGTGAAAAGCTATGGCTTAAACTACAAGACTTTGCAGATACTTTATCAAAGTCAGCTACAGAGCAAGTTATTGAAGCGCTAAAACAGGTGATTAGTGATTTTAATAATAACTTAACAGAGCAGTTTGGTGATAACTTTAAACAATTAAATGAAGCGGTAGTTAAATTAGTTGAATGGCAAGAAAACTATAAAGTTCAGCTTAAAGAAATGAGTGAACAATACGCTCATGGTGTTGCTTCTATTTCTGCTACTGAGTCATCTGTTGCTCATATTAGTGAGCAAAGCCAAATAATTCCTCAATCTATGGGTGAATTAAAAGGCGTTATGGAGGTTAATCAACATCAATTAGCTGAGCTTGAACGCCATCTAGAGGCCTTTAAAGATATGCGCGACAAAGCTGTTGAAGCCGTCCCGCAAATTCAAAAACAAGTTGAAGCTACAGTAAACGATATATCGGCTGCTGTAACAACAGCGAGTGACCATTATAAAACCCTTCTTACACAATCAGACGATTACATAAAAACTCACGTTCAGACATCTAATGATTTATTAGACAAGTTTGCTCATGAAACAGAGAAAGGCATTAATAGTGTTGGCGATCGTTTGATAGAAAGCTCAGACAAGATTGGTAAAGAAATCCAAACAGCAGGTAATGAGTTTACAGATAATACAGCTAGAACCAACGAAAGCTTAAAGACAACATCCGATCATTTACAGTCGCAAACTGAAGTAATTAAGCAGCACCTACAAGATACGGTGACTGACTTAAATAACAATATGCGTGACATGATTGAAAAATTAGTAGATGACGCTAAAGATATTACTTCAACTATGAAGCAAGCTAATCAAAACCTTGTGACAGATACAGAGCAGGTGCGTGACACTGTAGTTGAGTCTGCAGAAAAACTTCAGCAACGCCTTAATGAAGTGATTGACGATGCAGCTACACAGCAAATTAACCAAGCTAAACGTACCTTTGACGCAATGGAAAATGAGGTTAAAAAGCAGGTTGGTATGACTGGGGAAGCTGTAGACTCGCAACTAAAACTTATTGATACTGCGATGCAGCAAGAAATAAACCGTGTAATGAACGAAATGGGTAAGGCACTTGCGCAGGTAAGCGGTAAATTTGTTGATGATTACATTAAGCTAACTAAAGCTATGAATGAAGTTGTAAGTCAGCGAGTAATGTAATGGAAAAGATATTTGGCTCTCTAAACACCTCTCAAGATAGTGGTGACCATTGGTTAACTGTATCAGATTTGATGGCCGGTCTAATGGTTGTATTCTTGTTTATAGCTATTGTTTTTATGATGATAACTCAAAAAGAAAACGACAAGATTAAAGATGTTGCTGTTGCTTACCAACAAAACCAAGTTGCTATATATGAAGCTCTAGAAAGCGAATTTGAAAAAGACCTTGATAAGTGGGGAGCAACAATAGACAAAGAAACGTTAGCGTTCAATTTTCAATCTCCTGATGTTTTATTTGCTAATAATGAAACTAGATTAAGTGACGCATATAAAGAAATATTAAACGACTTTTTCCCTCGATATATCAACGTGCTTGCTCCGTTTAGGGACTCTTTAGATGAAATTCGTATTGAGGGTCATACTTCGAGTGTTGGTTTAAGAGGCTCTACAGAAGCGCAAGCATATTTTTATAATATGCGACTATCTCAGGGTCGAACACGTTCTGTATTAGAGTATGGCTATGCACTTATGCCTAATGAGTCTGATTGGATTAAAGCTAATATTGCTGCAGTTGGTTTTTCATCTTCACGTTTAATTAAAGAGAATGGAGTGGAAGATGCTGCAAGGTCAAGGCGTGTATCCTTTAGGGCTATTACTAATGCTGATATTCAAATAAAACGGATACTGGAGGCGCAGTAATGAAGCTAACAGTTGATTTTAGTGCGTTACATAGAGCGGTAGCACCTTTAGGGCAAGTTGTTACAGACTTTTCTATTACCAGTGATGCTTCTGAACTCGAAAGCATTGGCAGTCATCTTAATCAAGGGATGATTTTAGGTAAAGATGTACAGTTAGATGAAATTGATGGGTCAAACGGTGTACTAAACTATGATGGCCATCAGGTTATGCTTTATATACCAGATCAAGGAGATGATATTGAAGCAGTGTTGTCTAATGGTAAATTGGGACGACGTATCCATGTGGCAGAGTGCTCTACTCTTGAGTTGATGCGAGAAACAGGCCGGTTTAAACGCTATGATGTAATTAATCGCGTTGATGGCTTTTTTCCTGTATTTGGCTCAAGCTACAGAGGAGGCTCTAATACAGAGGGGGAAGCTGATTTAGGTGTATGTAAAAACTGCTTAAAAATTCTCAATTACAAGGGTTACTCTACGCAAAGTCCTCAAGTTAAAAATCAAGTATTTAATAGTTTTTCGTTTGAACAATTCTTCGAAGTTTATAGCTCCTACTTTAAAAGTTTGCCTGTTAACAGTAAGAAACACACAAGCGGTTATACGCCAGATTGGCCATCAATTTCGGCTAAGTTAAGAAGCGATTTAAATTACACATGTGAGCAATGCGGCGTTGACCTTAAATCTGAAAAAAGGCTCTTACATACTCATCATATCAATGGGAATAAAGCAGATAATGAACGAGATAATTTGAGAGTACTTTGTGCAGATTGCCATAAAAAGCAACCACATCATGACCATATATATGTAAGCAACTCAGATATTCTTAAAATAAACCAGCTAAGACGTGAGCAACATAAGTTTGACGTGTTTAATTACAATAATCTGCGAGAGTGCGCGGATACAGCATTAGATGGCCTTTTACAAAAATGTGAGTCGACTAGGTTACCAGGTGCTGAGCTAGGGGTTGTTATTCAAGATAAAGAAACATTTGTTTCTATCGATCTTTGCTGGCCAAGGCGTAAAGTAGCGGTGCTTATTAATATGAGTAATTCTAATATATTAAGAAGACACGGTTGGACTGTATTTACTGCATTCGACGCCTTAAATAACTTTGAGAATTTTCAGCGTCAAATTAGATAAGAAATTTTAATTTTAAAGGATTAATTTATATGCATTCTAAAGCAAGCTTTGTTTTTTGGCTTACATTAGCACTTTATTTGATAACACTATTTACTGTTACTTATGTAGGGGTTTATCTAACCTATATAGCTCTACCACTTTTGGTCATTTCAGGACTAATCATGAAGTGCACAAAACCAAAGGCTGAGGTACAGAAAGTTTATGATGATAGTAAATCTGCAGCTACTCAGGCGCTACTAGGCACAAGTAATTTTTTAGGTAGTGTTAATGAAGGTCTAAATGAATTTAATAGAAACTTAGAAATTAAAAATAAAGTACACGAGCTAGTCAGAGAGCGAACGAAGGCCTATAAAGCTAAGATACAATCGTTGAAAATAGAAAAAATACCCTTTGAAATGAAGTTAACCCATGCAGAGCTAGGCTCAGAAAAACGCAATCTACAAGATGAAATAGAGCGTATTGATAGAGAAATAGAATTGAACAACAAGCATATTGAATCGCCCCGTGTTTGCCAGAGACTCAATAACTTGAGAAACTGGAACTATGAAAAAATCAAATCGCTATACATCAGAATTTCGTGAACGTGCAATTAGGCTTGTTACCACACAACAGCATGAATACCCTTCTCTTTGGGCTGCGCTAGTATCGATTTCAGATAAACTGGGATGTACCCCAGAAACACTTAGAGCATGGGTCAAGAAATCTCAAGCTCAACCGTCTAAACCCTCTTCTAATACGCAATCAACTGAAGAACGCCTTGCCGTCTTAGAGCGCGAGAATAAAGAGCTCAAGCGAACGAATGATATCCTGAGGCAAGCTGCCGCTTTTTTCGCCCAAGCGGAGCTCGACCGCAAACAGAAGTAATAGTGGATTTTATTGATGCTTGCAGAGAGCATTACGGTGTCGAGTCAATTTGCAAGGAATTGCCGATTGCACCATCAACGTATTATTCTCATAAACAGATACAAAGAGAGCCTGAGCGACTGTCTAACCGCAAAAAGCGTGATGCTGAGCTGATAATACTCATTCGCGAAGTGTGGGAGGATAATATGTCAGTTTATGGTGCAAGAAAAATATGGAAGCAGCTACAGCTTGACGACCATCAAGTCGCCCGCTGTACAGTCGAACGATTGATGCGAGTTATGGGAATTCAAGGTGTTCGTCGGGGTAAAGCACATAAGACAACGATACCTGACGAGCAACAAGATAAGCCACTTGATTTAGTTAATCGTCAATTTACTGCTGAGCAGCCAAATCAACTTTGGGTAGCTGACATCACCTATGTTGCCACATGGAGTGGGTTTGTTTATGTCGCTTTCGTGATAGATGTTTTTTCACGATACATTGTAGGTTGGCGTGTATCAACGACAATGCACACAGAGCTTATTCTTGATGCGTTAGAGCAAGCTATTTGGCATCGTGGCAACCCCGAAGGGTTAATTCACCACAGCGACAGAGGCAGCCAATATTTGTCTATACGATACACTGAGCGACTTGCTGAAGCTGGAATTCAAGCGTCTGTAGGCAGTGTGGGTGACTCTTATGACAATGCATTGGCTGAAACAATAAATGGATTATTTAAAACAGAGATTATTCGCAGAAATGGCCCGTGGAAGAATGTTGATGCTGTTGAATACGCAACGTTAGAGTGGGTTAATTGGTTTAATAATCAACGCCTATTATCTTCAATTGGGTATATTTCACCAGCTCAATATGAAACAGACTACTATGATAATTTAAACGAGTCAGGTAAAGTGGCCTGACTTAAACAAACTGGTCTCCGATGAACTCGGGGCGATTCAGTGATTCCGCAGGGCATTTTCCCGACATAAAACAAGTTTCACCATAAATACTTAAAAGTTGTTTTCTAAACGGGCCTTGACCTACTCGGACATAAACTAGGCGAATCTTATCGTTTGTGTCTCTATCCTCAAGTGTTTCTATCTCTTGCAAAGATATAGTATCAAGAGAAAGGTAGCTATAAAAAATATCGGTTGGGTTTGTATTGTCAACAGTAATTAAGCGTGATTGCACTTTATCTGTATTTACTGCTTGTTTTATGAAACTAATAGCATGACTTGTATTTATATTACCTGTTAACTCTATCTGATGTTTAGACTCGCCATCTAAATCCATTTCTTCATGAACTACTTTTTTAACCTTGTCGTCTCCAGCAATGTAAAGAGCTGCTTTTTTATTTGTTATTTTTAAAGTGAAAACACCTGCGCCTTTATTCTTTTTACAAAGCTTTCCAGCTACAGGGTATTTATGTACACCAAACCTAAATCTCCCATTTACTAAACTCCATAAATCAAAGTCGCCAATTGATGCTTGGATTTGATAAATTACTTTTTTAAATTCGACTTCATTTATTATTATATCGTCGTTAAGACGGCTTCTGATGAGTAAGTATACATAATGCGCCACCTCATCAATGTCAAACCTAGTTCCTGCTTTTATGAGTATCATTTTATTTCCCTAAAAATTATCGGTGTTTGTAAAAATGTAAATTTATTAAATTGCGCGTTTTAGCTAATTATAAGTACCTAAAAAACATCTGGTCCAAATGTTAGTTAAATTTTTTGTATTTATCATGTCGTTAATTTCGACAAGTATTAGATTAGAAACACTACTGAGGTATCTGTTTTATTTACAGAGCTTAGAGTTTTCTTTATTAGTGGGAGTCAAGTTTATGTAGTGCTAAATAAAGTTTGAATGCTTCCCTAAATCCAAATTTTTTCTAAGCATTTAGAGTTCATCATATCGTTAATCTCTATAAATTTTAGATATGCTTTTCCTTTTTTTAATGATTTATCGTTGATACCAAGTTCCGAATTTTGGTAAGTAATGGGCGTGACATTTATATAGTGAAAGCTATCAAGTCTAATTAAAACCTTGTTTAAGCTGTCGTTACTAATTTTTGAGTTGAGCTTTTTTGATATGAGTTCATGAAGCGGAGTCAGTTCAATATCGGCGGTGTGCATATTTGTAAAGTGAACCTCTAAATTATCTTCACCATAATATTGATATACAAGTTCATTTGTACTGCAAATAAAAACAACTCCTTCACCTGCACTGATTTGATCTAAGATATTAAATAATCCTAAAGCTACTTTAATATCAATAGGTTTCAAATTGGGATTTGAAATCACGTTATTGGTAAAAGATTCAAAACTATCGGGAGCCTTGTCAAAAGAAAACCCTTTCTCACCATTGTTATTTTTAGTATATTTTTGCAGTAGTGGTCTATGTATATAGATTTTACTATTTTTTAGATGCTTTTGAGTGAGCTTAGTATTTTGATGCTTATTCTTTAAAACAATAGGGTTATCTACCGAGCCTGGTTTTAAATTAACTTCTTCCATATAAAGTCCATTTCAACGTTATAGTCTGTATATTGCTATAATATTCATTATAAAACAAACACTTATTTTTTTACGTTTGTTTTTCTAAATAAAAAAAGAAAAACCTTTTTTATTTACTTTAAGTTCAATGGCTTATGCCGTTTTGTGTTTGCTTTTCTTACGTGATCTAAAAATATTTCACCCAGCTACTATGTACTCATTGATTAACAATAACTAGGTACATAGCATGAACACAACCCCTCAATTAAAACGTATTGTGGCACACTTTTCCACTGAATTATTAGAAGAGTTCGACGTAGAAGAGCTTTGGCAAGATAAGCTATTTAAAAAGGCTTTATGTAACATTTCGGGCTTTAGCTATACAAATTTACAGGGCTTAGATGCTGATGATTTGATCTTGCGATTAGATCATTTAGCATTAAACACAATGCCTAAAACGTTACAAAAAAATGTGCATATATTTTGTAAAGCGTTTGATCTACCAAAAGCGGTAACTCCATTAGTTATTTTTTCGTGTTGCATGACGCTCAGTAAGCCATTGCGCGAACTTGTCGAATACTTACGTGACGATTACGCGAGCGTTATTTTAGAAAAAATAGCTTATGTGATTGGTATTGATGAAGCACTACTCAACAAGCAAATTGGATTAATTATTGAATCTGGCATGTATTCAATGGATATGGAGATATTTGCTGGGGAAGATGAGTTTTTAATATTACCAAACGCAATTGCTAAAAGTCTTCTCGAGGGTAAGTTAAATAGTGAAAGTGATATTTTATCTAACTTGGTCTCTCCTTGTGAAGCTTCTGAACTTAGCGCTGCTGATTTATCTCACTTAGATTTAAATACTTTACTAAAAGCTACGCAAAATGCGACTGAGACGGGTGATCAAGCATTAAGTATTCTATTTTATGGTGTGCCAGGTTCGGGTAAAACTTCATTGGCGAAATATATAGCGCAAGCGTGTGGTTCGCAGTTGCTTAAGGTGCAAGCTAAAGGTAGTAATTTAATAAGCCCAACAAACGAGCTCGATAGCCGAAGCGCAAGCTCTGAGTTGCGTTTAGAGCACTTTAATGTGGTGAGTAAGTTGGTAGGTAAACGTAAAAAAACAATGCTGTTACTGGATGAGTGTGAAAACATTTTTGAGCGTGATTTATTCTCTAAAAGCTTCTCAAAGGAGTTACTTCATACTTATATTGAAAACCACCCTGTAGTGAGTATTTGGATCACTAACCATCTAGAAGATTTACCACAGAGCGTTATTAGGCGATTTAATATTGTTTACGAAATTCCTGAGCTAAACAAAACAACTAAAGAAAAAATGATTGGCAAATATGTTAAAGGTTTGAGTGTTGGTAACAGTTTTATAAGTAAATTAGCTGCCCAACAAAACTTATTGCCAGCTCATATTGCTAAAGCTGTTCATGTAGCTAGGTTATGCGGATTTAAAGCACAAACCGCGCGTGACTGCATAGAAGAGAATATTCAAGATACTTTAACTGCATGCGGCTTTTCAACACACGAGCTGACGTATCAAGCAGCGCAAAAATTTAATCCTAAAATGGTAAATATAGAGTCTGAGTATGCATCGCTAGAACAGGTAGAAGAGGCTGTAATTGAATATGCGAGTTCACGAACTTTGCTAACGGGCCCGCCTGGTACAGGTAAAACAGCTTTTGTAAATTACTTATGCGAAAAAGCTGATTTTAAACTCATTTCAGTCAAAGCCTCTGACTTATTAAGTAAGTGGGTTGGCGAAAGTGAACAGAATATTGCTCAACTATTTAAACAAGCTACACAAGAAGGAAGTGCAATATTTATTGATGAGGCAGATAGCTTGCTATGCAGCCGCGAACAAGCGGCGGCAAGTTGGGAAGTGCAAACAGTTAATGAATTACTTTGCCATATGGAGCAATTTCAACTCCCACTTTTTGCAGCAACTAACTTTGCTAAAAATTTAGATAAAGCGGTGATGAGGCGATTTGATTTTAATTTAAATTTAACCTATTTGACTCCGGTACAGGCTAAGCAATTATTTAAAGATACATTAGGCCCAGGAGTGTTACAAAAGCACTTAATGCATGAATTGTTCAAGCTTACAAAGCTAACACCAGGTGATTTTGCGATTGTAAAAAGGCAAATGAGGTTTTCAAAAAAACGAATGACTCAAGAGCGAATGTTATCGATTTTACAAGAACAAAACGACCTAAAAGAAGGCGGAAAGCAGAAGATAGGGTTTGTTATTTAAATGTAGAGTTACAAAGTTGTGTAATTCATTGTATTTTATTTTAATTGGAAGAACGTTATGAACGACAAGAAAAACACAAATTTATCAAAATTAAAGAAGACTGAAAGGACTCCAGATTTAACTAAAAGAAAGAAAACTAAAGAGTGGCTCGACAAGCATCCTAAAGTTTATGAGTTGACTAAAGAACTACTTGGGTTTCTTGAGAAGTATAGAGAACCTAGCTTTCCATATGGTTGGTATAACAATCTGGTTTTCAAATACGGTAGAGATTCAGTTGGGCCGAGATTAAGTATCAAATGTAACCAAAGTCACTGTGTTGTAAAAATAACACTGCCAGTAATAAAAAGAATTCCAAGTGAGCTTAATTTTTCTATTAAGTCGAAAAAACCTGCTGAAAGTGAATTAAAATTGAAATTTGAGGTAGAATCTAAAAATAAAGCTAGCTATGAACACTTGCTTAAAGTACTTTCGACAAATTTAATTACGCCCTTATCGGCTGGGAAGCATATCGATGTTGGTGTGATACAAGAAGCTACAATAGATGAAGCGATCGATAAAATAGTTGGATCTAAAAATTTAGATGAAACGGAAAAAGATGCTCTCGTTAAAGTTAGAATCGGGCAAGGTAAATATAGAGCGGCTTTAGATGATATTTGGAAAGGCTGCGCTTTAACAGGCATAAAATGCAGAGATTTACTTCGCGCTTCACATATCAAGGCTTGGCGCGATGCTGAGGCCCATGAAAGGATAGACCCGTTCAATGGTTTGTTACTTGCTGCACATTTAGATGCGTTATTTGATAAAGGCTTGATAAGCTTTGACTCGAATGGTTTTATCTTGATATCAGGCTTGATAAGCGAAACAGATTTAAATAAGTTATCGATTGATAAAAGTATGCAACTTAAAATGCCGCCAGAAACACACGAATACATGAAGTGCCACCGAGAAAAGTATGGTTTTGAATATTGATATAAAAGTTAATCAATGAATTCACGCCGTCACTTTTCAATTTTAGAGCTTGTGCCAATAGCACCAAGCTCTATCTCGACCCACCAGTTGCAGCAAAAGTTGCTTGAACGTGACTTTGATATTTCAACCCGTATGCTCCAACGTGACCTGCAATCACTTTACGAGCAAGGTTGTTTTGGCCTTGAAAAAGACACGCGCAGTAAACCGTATGGTTGGTCTATTAATTCGCAGTGGCGAGGTGGTAATTTAAAAATAATGGGCAGTGAAGTGGCTGAACATTATTTATTGTTGGAGCAGTTATTACCACACTCGACCCCCAGTGATGTTAAGCAGTCAGTGCATATTAAAGCAGAGCAGGCGCTTAAACGTTTTAATGGGCATGTACCTGACTGGCTTGCAACCCTTCCTAAGCCTTCGTTAAAAGTGAATATTGATGCTCAGTTAGTGGCACAAATTGAGCATGCGATTAAGCATAAGCGTGCAGTGAGCGCTGAACTTTATAGGGTACTTTACGATGAAGCACATTGGTTGAAGTTTGCTGAGTTGAGTTTTTACAACTTAGTTGAGCAAGGCGGTGTGTTGATGGCGCAGTTTATGGTGGGGACGCTTCACGATAAATGCTATCAAATGCCGGTTTACCGTATACGCAATATACACACTTTGCAAAAGACACGACGTGAGCCAAGTATTGGGCAGTTAAAGTCGTTACGTAGTGCGATTAACAAAGGCATGTTGCAAGAAGGGATTGAGTTAATTATAAAAGTCCCCAAACACTCTGCTGTTAATCAAGAGTTTATTGAGCTTGGCGAGCTGACTGATAAGCAACATATTGATGAAAAAAGTGTATTAGTTACTTACCAGACTATTGATACCGAGCAATTAACCGATGAATTATTTAAATTTTCTCATTGGCTAGAAGTAATTAAACCTGAAAAGTTGCGGCAAAGAATTGTTAGCAAGCTTAAAGCGGCCGCTAACATTTATAAATAACTCCAACTAGTTTAGGTGCGTCAATTTTTGACGCACCTATTTGTTATGCTCCTTTAAAAGTTAAGGAGTGATTAGATTATGTTTCAATTAATTCAACAAAATGATGGTTTATCGATTGGTGTATTTGGTATTGGTGGGTGTGGCTGTAATACGCTTAACAGTATTTTTGAACAACGTGAGTCTGAGCAGGCGCACTTGTACAGCGTTAATACCGATAAAGTGGTACTTGAGCATACGCAGAGTGATGAAGCGGTACTGATAGGTGCTGAGCTAACTCATGGATATGGTGCGGGTGCCGACCCTAAAGTTGGACTGCAAGCGGCAGAAGAGAGTAAAGAGCAACTTTTAACGCTTATTAATGGCTGCGATATAATTCTGTGTGCAACAGGGCTGGGTGGCGGTACTGGGACTGGCGCCAGCCCTTACATTGCACAACTTGCTAGTGAGCAAGGTAAACCCATTATATTTGTTGCTACATTGCCATTTAGTAGTGAAGGCGAGTTCAGAAGCAATATAGCTCATACCGGCCTAAATGATCTAAAAGAACATGCTAATGCTGTTATTACACTCCCAAATGATCAACTTATTGAAGTGCTAGGTAACGATATAGGATTATTCTATGCGTTTAAACACTCAAACCAAATACTCCACTCACTCATAAAATCACTCATCGATATGCTTTGTTTTCAAGGGCTTATTAATGTTGATTTAAACGATTTTGCTAAAATTATGGATTGCCAGGGTGATGCAGTACTAGGTGTTGGTAAGTGCGATGAAGAAAGCGAGCTAACTACTGCGCTTGATGGAGCACTCAATAACCCGTTAGTTAATCAAGTTGATATGTCATCAAGTACAGGTGTGATAATACAAGTAAATTGTAAGGAAGAAATTTCACTAGGCAGTTACAACCTCATTACCGATACAGTGCGTCAGCAGGTAAGTCCTAATGCGTTGGTTATTTGTGGTGTGTCAAAAATAGAAAGCTTAGCAACCAATTATGAGCTGCTAGTAATTGCTACGGGCGCGAGTTCAAAAATGATACTTGATGACACTAAAAGTGAGTCAAGCTCCAAAGTAGTAGCCACTAAACCAAAAGAATCTGATATTTTTGATATTCCTGCTTTTATACGTAACCAATCTGCACTACCTAGTAAAAGCTCTTTATAGGCTTTGTAAGTAAAGACAAAACTGTATAGCTATATGTAAATGCTACTCTAGTATTTGTAAAGGGCTGCTCTTTTTAAGCTTTTGTGTTTGCTGAACTATATTACCCCAGATAGTGGAATAAGCACTTATTGTGCTTTTGACTTTGGCGATCAATTTATTTGAATTATCTAATTTTAAAAATGATTTTTTAGTCGTTTTGATTTTTAACTTAGCCTGTATTTTTACTTCTTTAAGTACTTCCTTCTCAAATAGGGAAAAGTTTTTATAAAGTGCCTTAATATCAGTGTTATATATTTTATTCGAGTGGTCATAATGTTTACTCATCGGATCGTGATCTGAAACAGAGTGATGAAGCATTTTTTTAGACTCAATTTCAGCAATTGTTGATGACCCAATTTTTTTAGTTAGCACTTCTTTCATATGCGATTTTAAGAAGCTGCGAAGTAAAGTTGGAAATGCTCCGGCTGAGCCTTTTATATTTATGTTATCTCGCGAGGCCACCACCATGTCTTTTGGCGCATGATATTTAAGAGTTCGGTTTAAACTCTCTTTACTAATGGGTTTTGAGTCGTCTTTAACCTTGCAAAATAAGTAAGTGCGGTTTATGTCTGGGTTTAATTTTAACTCTTGTTGTATTGCTTTTTTCATCTCGGGTGTGAGTTGTATTTTAAACTCTTTTTGGTTTTTCATAGCACCGCGAGTGGTATGAGTTGTTTCAGGAAACGTTAAAAATTTAGGATTATTTAAATCATCTATATACGATAGACGAAGGTTGCAAATATTTATGGGTCTTAGCCCAGTAAACATCATCAGTAGTACCGCATTTATTAATGTATTATTTTTAGCTGTTTTTAGGTTTATGTATAGCTGAGAAATTAGAGATATATCAGTATATGCCTTACAAGGAATAGGCTTCGCCGTTCGAGAAGATATATAATTTTTATCTACTTCTAGGAATGGATTAGTGCCATTATTATATTTATTTTTTGCGAACACCCACAGCTTTTTCATTTGCTCGAATAGCTTAGCCACATGCGGACCACTTTTCTCTGTTAGCAGTTGGTCAAGCGTTGCTTCTATTATCTCAGGCGTAATAATTTGAAATAACGTATTTTTACCAAAGGTATTTTGAATTGCATTAAGGTAAGAGGTGTATGTTGTTACTGTGGTTTCAGCTAACTTGCTAGGGCTATGTTTATTTATTGCCTGTAAGTTTTCTATTTGTTTACTCACTACAAATTCGATTGTGTAATTAGAGGTGTTCTTTTTGTATATTTCGGTCGCTTTTAATTTCGCTGCTGAAAAACTCATATTATTAGAATCACCAATCTTGATATTTTTTATACCATGTTCTTTTTTAAAATGAGTAAAAAATTTAATAATGCCATCATGCTGGAATACAATTCTTATTTGATCTTTAAGCTGATATTTTGAAAGCCTTCTACCTTTGTCCTGCGCTAATATAATAGTCGCAAGACTGGCTAGCTCTTCCATTGACTCGTCACTGTACGGTGGCTTAAATGCATTAAATTCAGCCATGCAAAGGTCACGACTTTTAATCGTGACCTCACATGGTTTTATTGAATTTAATACTGATGTTGCCATTAATATATAAGCCTTAAAAAAGTTAAAATCATCAAATAACTGATGAGGTATCGCTCTAATAAGGCAATGATATGAAATTAATTTTTTTTACAAAAACTTTGGTAAGTCGAAATTAAACTTTTATTTAATTATTTTTTTCTTTGGCTTCTTGGTCACTTAAATACCTCTCAACGACAGCTCTTCCCTCTGCTGTTAAGATCAAATCTTTTGCTACTCTACCCGTATCACCAAGTGGCTGATTAATGAAGTTTACATAACTGCCTTTGTGAACTAAATGAGCTTTAATTCTATCTCTCAATGCTTTTTTTTCGTTATTTTCTTTTAGGTTTTTAGCTTGTTTACTTTGCATACCTGTAAGTTTGAGTTGTTGGCTTTCGAGTTCCTTGGCTCTTTTTAAAATACTTGCTTCATGAATTTTGAATACATTAAATTTTAGCTTTGTTGAAGTGCCAAATAGCTCTTCAGATTTATCATAGTTTAAGCCGTTTGGATCGTCCTCTTTTCTTAGGTGATGAAGCGCGAGTCTTGTGAGTTCCTCTGCGTGTTTAAAATGATAGCCGTTGGCAACCATAATCGCTTTTGCATTGGATTTAAAAAAGCTTCGGCACATTGTGCAAAATGCACCCGCAGATCCTTTCATTACAATGTTTCTTTGGTCTCCTTTTACTGCATCAACAGGTGAGTAATCTTTAATGATCTTATCCAGCGACCTTTTAGCAAATGGTTTGTTAAGATCGCGAGGCTGAAGAAATATATGATCAGGGTTACAGTTGGGTAATGCATTTTCCATCCAGGCTCTCTGCTCTAAAATAATGGCGCGCATGGCCTTGGTTAATGGCAGCTTATATTCTTTTTGGTTTTTCATTTCTCCACGAACCCCAACAACAGATGCCGGAAAGGTAATTAAGGTTGGAAAGTCGATACTATTGAGCCACTCCCACTTCATTTGTGGAATATTAATAGGGCGTATACCTGTCAAAATCATGAATCGAGCTGCATTTTTTTGATGTACATTTGGTGTAGACGCGAGGTTTATCCACAATTCAGCTATTGAATCTAAGTCAGTATAAACTTGGCAAGGACGAGGGCTTTCTACACGGTCAGATACGTAAAAGTCATCGATATCAGCTGCTGGGTTTTTACCTGAGTTAAATTTGTTCTTAGCAAATCGCCATACTCTTCTAATCTGTGCAAAAAGCTCGATTGCCTGGTTATTGGACTCTGTCTGTATAATTAAATCTACAATCTTTTCTAACTCTCCAGCTGAAAGAGACTGGAACGCACGCTTAAGTGGGAAATGATGCCTGAGCTTTTTTATTCTGCATTGATATGTTCTGAGCGATGAAGCTGCAAATTTGGTAGGTGCAGTGTTATGGCGCTCTATTAAGCTTTGTTCATAAGCATCAAACACAGTTTTAATATTATGATTATTTAAAATACCATATTTCATTTGCTCAGTAAGCCTACGTGCTTTTGCTATTGTTAATTCAGGTGCTTCTCCTAATTTAGTATTCGCTATACCAGATGATTTAGGGAATGCTGAGTAAAAAGAGACTGTTCCAGATTGGGTAAATATAAGACGAAGATTGTGTTGTGCCTCATATTTCGATAATCGCTTCGTATCTTGCTTCTTAACCTCTTGTTTTGATTTTTCTTTTCCCTCGAAAAAGATGATTTGAGAGGCCAAAATAACACAGCGATTTATGTGCTGCATAGAAAATGGCGATTTAAGTTGCTTCCATTCTAGTTTCGCTTTCGTGTATTGAGCTTTGGTAAGCGTTGACAGTGATTTTTTCACTTTGATTAAACCTATATAAATAAAGGCCTTGCGGCGATTTTTATTGATTAAGATCAACAAAGCAACAGAGAAAGATAGGCATAATTCGCGGCTGTAATTTACACCCAAAAATAAAAATTTGTGTTACTAATTTGTGTTACGATTTAATGAAAAATAGCGGTTTTTTATTAAACTAGAACTGCACAAAAGTTAGCCTTTACACACCTTTGTTTTTACTTATCTTTTTGTTTTATAATGATATTAATTTAAAAGGCTTAAAAATGGCTCTACTCATAAATAATAAATGCATTAACTGCGATATGTGCGATCCTGAATGCCCTAATGAGGCTATTTATATGGGAGCTAAAATATATCAAATTGATGCTAGTAAATGTACTGAATGTGTAGGGCATTACGATAAACCTACTTGCGTAAGTGTTTGCCCTATTGACTGTATAAAGCCTGATCCAAATAAGCGTGAAAGCTTAGATGAACTGGCTGATAAATATGTGCTGTTAACTAGCTAATAGCTTGCCTAGGTATTAGCAGTTAACTTCTTACTATAAGCTAAAAATATTACTCAACAAAGCTCAATTAGCTTGTAGCTAAAGTTGGCTGTTATGTATTTCAATTTCAACCAAACCTTATTACCTTCATTAATTATCAATAATATTGTGTTACCTTAAGACTTTATAAACTCAAGTATTAATCTAAGTTTTAGATTGCATTCTATAGGAGTCTATTTTGCATATAGGTGTTAACGCTATTCAGGCTGTATCTTCAAAACAAGCCGTGTTCATAAATGATAAGTGCCGAGTATTTGTAATTGGCGATCTTGATGGTGATTTACCAGCGTTAAAAAGCGCACTTAATAACGTAAATTTTAACCCGCAATGCGACACTTTATTTTGTTTAGGTGATTTTATTGATCGTGGGGATAAAACATATGATTTATTTACGTACTTACACGAAATTAAGGCATGTTTGATATTAGGTAATCATGAGCATTTAATGTTGGAGTCATTATTAAGTAATGATAAAGCGGCTTTTAAATTATGGACGGACAATGGTGGCAATTGGCATAAGTCGGTATCGAGTGAAAAGCTCGATGTTATGTGTGATGAGCTACTAACAAAGCCGCTTTCGATAGTACTTGAATATCGTGGTTATAAAATTGGGTTGTCTCATACATTTGCACAATCGTGGGATTGGGAAAATTACCCTGATGATAAATCAGTGATTGTGCAATCTTTATTGTGGGATCGCGAAGTAGTTAAACAAAATAAGGTAGTTAAAAGTCATGGAGTCGACTTTTCAATACATGGACATAACTCAACTAAAGCACCTTTCTGGGTTGGCAATAGTTACCATATAGATACAAATTATTTAGGTGGAAAGCCGACACTCCTAGATCTTTCAGAGGTTATTGCTTCGCTTAATAAACCCGGCGCTATTTAGCATTGTTACTTTTCAAATATCATTCAGTAGTTTTGCTTTTTAAAGTATAAACTGCTGACTGCCACATCTAATTATCCTCCTTCGTTTTTTATATACACTTTATGATGATCTGTGCACTGTAATTATTTTATCAAGCTATTAAACACAGCAAAGCCTCTCTTAGTTTGTTAATTGAGCTTTTTTTGTGTGGGTTGGGGTTTAACTTTCATTTAATAGGTATAAATACAGTTAAAAGAGGATTGATCCGATTTTATGTTGTTGGTTAACAAACGGTTAAGTTTGGCCGTGTAAACTTGGCTGCAATTTTTGCCATTACGTAAATAATTTGCGTAAAAGGACTAACTTCTCGCTTTAGCTTTACGAGCAGATTTAAATGGAACAGCCTCTCACATGATAGCAACAAGTATAAACTCTTTTCCTTTTTCAAAATTGTGTAAGTCGTCACTTTATATATCAATTTTTTCTGCTTTGGGTTCTACGTGTGCTTTTGCAGCGCAAGAAAACGAAAACTCGCAGCACACAAAAGATATAGAAGTAATAGAAGTACGTGGTATCCGTTCAAGCATGGCCGAAAACTTAGATGTAAAACGTATGTCAGGCTCTGTGGTTGATGCAATTACCGCTGAAGATATTGGAAAATTCCCTGATAAAAATGTAGCAGACTCTCTTCAGCGTGTACCCGGTGTGGTAATTGAGCGTGATGGTGGGGAAGGTTCATCAGTCAGTATTCGTGGTTTATCCTCAGAACTTACTTTTACACAGCTTAATGGTAATTTTATTGCGTCTTCCCCGGGTGAGCCTTCGCGTTCATTTGACTATGCTTTGTTACCGTCTTCGATGATTGAAAGTGTAGAGGTTTATAAATCGCCAGAGGCACGCTTAGATGAAGGTGGGGTTGGTGGTACTGTATTAATGCATAGCCGAAAGCCTTTGAGTATGGATGCAAACTCAGGTGTATTTAATGTAGAGAGTACTTACGCTGATGTTACAAAAGAATACGAACCACAGTTTACGGGTTTATATTCATGGAAAAACGATGACGAAAACTTTGGTGTATTAGTTGGCTATACCTATCAGGAACGCACAAACAGAACACTTTCGGGCGGAACTGATGCAAATGTATGGCGCTATACGGGCGGTGGACAACCTTCAGATATAAATGGTAACGCAGTTGATAACAATAACGGCTGGGATGCTATTAATGATGCAAACGGTAATAGTTACAATGGCGTTTGGTTTCCACAAGTTGTGCGAGGTTCAGTTCTTAACGAAAAACGTGAGCGTGAAGGAATTCAATTTAGTACGCAATGGCGACCAACAAATCGTTTAGAGCTTGGATTTAATTACTTTGGCTTTACACTCGGGCAAGACAGAACAGAATCTGTGATTGATATACCTGAGTGGTCTTTAAATTCTGATTTTTTAACTGATGTAAATCTTGATGAGTCGGGCACCATTGTCACAGGTATGCAATACGATGCGATGGCAAGCGGTATTGAAAGTGATATGCAGTTTCCGTGGATGCGCGGCAGTTATGTACGTGAAGAATCTACTTCAGATACTTTTGATTTTAATTTAACTTATGAAGGCGATAATTTTAAAGCGCGTTTTGTTGTGGGTAATACCAAATCTGAAGGTGGACCTGAGGAAAGCTGGGAGGCTGCATATAAAAGTTCAAACGCCGGCGAAAACGCCACTGCTATACAAAATGCAGCTCAAACGGCAGGCTGGTCACTCAACCAAAATAATGTATCACTTAATATCGACCCTAATACATTAACTAACTTACAAAATGGAATAGGAGGCGGTCGTGATGCGGGCTCTTCAAATTCAAGTTTTGTACGCAGTGAGTTAGAAGAGGATTATTACCAAGCTGATGTGGATTTTTATGTTGATTGGGGATTTTTAAAAACAATTAGAACCGGTGTCAAATACCGTAACTCCACCCTTCATCGTGAAACTGGCAATACCTTCTTTTTAGATCCTAATTTTGATATTGCTGCAGGCGAAGCAAGCGAGCAAGGCATTACACAGTTTGATAGCTACCAGTGGAATGGTGGAATGCCATTAGCTCAAAATGTATTTACGAGTGAGAGTAATATTGCTGGTGGTTTTAATATAAACCAAATGCCAAGTATCGATTGGGATAAATACCGCGATATGGTCACTGCTAATTATGTTCCTTATACACGTATTGAAGATAACTTTGTTTACGACATTGAAGAAAAAATATCTGCTTTTTATATTCAAGGCGATTTTGAGTTTAGTGAAGTAAGAGGTAATTTGGGCGTGCGTGTTGTGCAAACAAAAACACTTACTTCATCTACCGACTTATATACCTACCAATTAGATCACACAAATGATGCAACAGGTGAGCCAGAAACAGGTGACGCACGCTTTGTAGAAGACTATCAGTTAGTCACTCAGCAAAACAAAGACACTCAAATACTACCCAGCTTTAATATAGCGTGGGATGCAACCGACGATTTAGTTATACGTGGGGCAATAGCAAAAGTAATGTCTCGTCCTGACTACAGCGATTTAGGTGCGCAGCAGCGTATTACATTTGTATCGGATGAATGGGCCGATGATAGAGCTGCATTTAATGAATTGCCTGGTTTTAGCGGTAGTGGCGGAAATAAAAACTTGAAACCATTTGAATCAGTTCAAGCAGATTTATCTATTGAGTATTATTACAGCGAGGGTTCTGCTATTGGATTGGCGCTTTTTCATAAAAAAGTAGATAACTTTGTTGTGCCACTGGTAATAGATGTAGAGCAAAGTTTTGCCGGTAAAAATAACATAGTGGATGCCGGTATTATTAATATAGCTCCGTATAGCACTGTAGGTAATGGTACCGATGCGGTATCTAAAGGCGCGGAAGTATTTATCCAGCATGCCTTTGATAATGGTTTTGGCTTTTACGCAAACTACACCTATAACAAAACTAACAAAGCAGATGTAACTGTAAATGGTGAAGAATTTGGTCAGTCGGCATTAATAGGTAGTGCAAAGTATCAGTACAACACTTCTGTTTATTATGAAGGTGACGCTTTTAATGTGCGCGCTTCATATAACAAACGAGGGGAGACAGTATTAGGCCTTAATAGTGGTTTAAATGTATATCAAGATCCCTATGAGCAAGTTGACGTTAATGCATCGGTTAATTTGTATGAAGGGCTAAGTTTAACAGCTGCTGTTATTAATTTAACTAAGTCGGAATCGGTAACGCGTTTAGGTGATGATACCGATGCACGATTACTTAACTCGAGCTATTCGGGTCGGCGCTATTACGCAGGCGTTAATTACAGCTTTTAATTAACGGCATACGCAATATTTTATCAAAAGCCAACTGACTAACTTTAGTTGGCTTAACCTAACAGAGCCAAATAATATAATTTTATGTATACACATAGTTTTGTCGCTCATACATTGGTTGTTTAATAGGCATAAAAAGCCTCGTAGCCCTTTATTTGTATAGCTTTCATACTAAATTCATTTAATTATCAAAAAGCTGAAATAAAACATTGACCCCCGCTCGAATCTCCCTATAATGCGACCCCACTGAGACGGGAAACGCCAACGCATAGCGAGGCACGCACTACCTCAGAGAGTTAAATAAAACTTCGGTTTTAAATCTTCTAAAAAGAAAGTTTAAAACAAAGTGTTGACTCGAAAAATAAAGGGTGTATTATTCGCATCCCTTGAGACGCTAAAGCGACTCAGAACGTTCTTTAACAATATAAAGCAATCATCTGTGTGGGCACTCGTACAGATTGAGTTCTAACAGCCAACCTACTTCGTTCTTTATTGAGCAAGTAACGAGGCAAAAAAATTAGAGTCTCAATTGAAAACTGAGTGACCAACAGAAGTAACTTATTTATAAGTTGCTTCGG